>NZ_JBYSZA010000009.1:20315-198247 GCF_058786735.1 Pseudomonas sp. FW305-7 | reverse complement strand
GTGGGGGAGAGGGGTGGGGTGAGGGGGTATGCTTTTGATCTTCAGATGCGGAAACTGCCCACCAACTGCTTCAGGCGCGAAGCCTGCTGCTCCAGATCCGAACAAGCGCGCAACGTTGCCTGCAAGTTCTCCACGCCTTCCTGATTCAGCGTATTGATCTCGGTGATATCGACGTTGATCGATTCAACCACGGCCGTCTGCTCTTCGGTCGCCGTCGCCACCGACTGGTTCATCCCGTCGATCTCGCCAATGCGCTGGGTCACGCTGTTCAAGCGTTCACCGGCCAGGTTGGCGATTTCCACGCTGTCCTGGCTGTGGCGCTGGCTATCGCTCATGGTGCTCACCGATTCGCGGGCGCCGACTTGCAGCTCCTCGATCATGGTCTGCACTTGCTGCGCCGATTCCTGGGTGCGGTGCGCCAGATTACGCACTTCATCAGCCACCACGGCAAAACCACGGCCGGCCTCACCGGCACGCGCCGCTTCAATGGCCGCGTTGAGCGCCAGCAGGTTGGTTTGCTGGGAAATGCTGGTGATCACTTCGAGAATCTGGCCGATGTTCACGGTTTTGCTGTTCAGCGACTCGATGTTGCTGCTCGACGCGCTGAGCATGCTCGACAACTGATTCATCGCCTTGATACTGCGATCCACCACCTGCTGGCCATCTTCGGCAAGACCGCGAGCGTCGCTGGCCTGGTTCGAGGCTTGCGCGGCGTTGCGGGCGATTTCCTGAGCAGCGGCGCCGAGCTGGTTGATCGCGGCGGCAACACTGCTGGTGCGCGAAGCCTGCTGATCAGAGTTGTACATCGACGAGTTCGACGCCGCGACCACGCGCAGGGCGACTTCGTTGACCTGCCCGGTAGCCGAGGACACTTCGCGGATCGAGCCGTGAATACGCTCGACGAAGCGGTTGAACGCCGTACCGAGAACACCGAATTCATCGTTATTGACGATGTTCAGACGTTTGGTCAGGTCACCTTCGCCATCGGCAATGTCTTCCATGGCGCGGGTCATGACGTGCAGCGGCTGGATCAGAATGCGGATCAGCATACCGAGCAGGGCAATGATGATTGCCACGGCAATCACCGTCGCGATCACCGCCGAGGTGCGGAACTGGCTGAGCATCGCGAAGGCCTGATCCTTGTCCACCGACAGGCCGATGTACCAGTTCACCGACGGCAGGCCCTTGATCGGGGCGAAGGTGACGATGCGGGTCTTGCCATCGACGGTGACTTCACTGAAGTCGCTGCTGATGCGCGGGGTGTCCTGCGGATACGCTTCTTTAAGCGATTTCATCACCAGCGCTTTGTCCGGGTGCACGAGGATCTTGCCGTCGGCGCTGACCAGGAACACATAACCCATGCCGTCGAAATCCCGGGCGGCGAGGGTGTCCACCAACGATTGCAGGCTCAGGTCGCCGCCGACCACGCCAACGCTCTGACCGGCCTTTTTCGAGGCTGTGGCGATGGAGATGATCAACTGCCCGGTGGCCGCGTCGATGTACGGTTCGGTCAGGGTCGAGGTGCTGCTGGTTTCGGCGCCTTTATACCAAGGCCGCACCCGTGGATCGAAACCGTCCGGCATCTTCACGTCCGGGCGGATGGTGAAGTGGCCGGTGGCATCGCCCAGGTAGGTGGCCATGAACGTCGAGGTCAGGGTTTTCTGCTCCAGCAGGCTGGCGACGTTGGCGGGTTCGGGATTGATGGCAATGTTCTGAGCGGCGTTCTCGACCAGCAGAATGCGGCCGCTGAGCCAGGTCTGGATATTGCCGGCGGTGACCTCGCCCATCTCGTTGAGATAGTTGTTCAGGTCATCGCGAATCGCGTTGCGCTGGAGCCAGTCGTTGTACAGCGTAAACGAGGCGAAAGCGGCGATGACGATGAGGGCGGCGGCAAGCAAAATTTTATGGCTGAAGCGCAGATTTTTGTTCATGGCTTGGGGTTCCGCTAAGGTCTTAATGTCCTGGGCGTGCTTTTATAAAGACGCGCAATATGGGCAAGGGTGAATACAAGCTGATATTTCCGTCTCTCCTTAGGGAAATGTCCGACCCGACTTTTCAGTCAGGTTCTCGCCTCTATTTATCGGCCATCGCGAAATAAAGATTAACCATTGGGTGACAAAATGCCTGACTCATCGCAACTCGTAATCGGCGCCGATCTCGCGGGGCAACCGATCGCCCAGGCCATGCGCCTGGCCAACCGCCACGGACTTATCGCCGGCGCGACCGGCACCGGCAAAACCGTGACCTTGCAGCGTCTGGCCGAAGCCTTCAGCGACGCTGGTGTCGCGGTGTTCGCCGCCGACATCAAGGGCGACCTGTGCGGTCTCGGTGCCGCCGGCAATCCGCAGGGCAAGGTCGCCGAGCGCATCGCCGGCATGCCGTGGCTCAACTACCAGCCGCAGGCGTATCCAGTGACCTTGTGGGACATTCACGGTCAGTCCGGTCATCCGTTGCGGACCACGCTGAGTGAAATGGGCCCGCTGCTGATCGGCAGTCTGCTCGAACTCACTGACAGCCAGCAGTCGGCGCTGTACGCCGCGTTCAAAGTTGCCGACCGCGAAGGGCTGTTGTTGCTGGATCTGAAGGATCTGAAAGCGCTGCTCAATCACCTCAAGGACAATCCGCAACTGTTGGGTGAAGACGCGGCGCTGATGACCACCGGTTCCAGTCAGGCGCTGTTGCGGCGTCTGGCGACGCTGGAGCAGCAGGGCGCCGAAGCCTTGTTTGGCGAGCCGGCATTGCAACTCGAAGACATCCTGCAACCGGCGGCTGACGGCCGTGGGCGCATTCATCTGCTCGATGCCAGTCGTCTGGTACACGAGGCACCTAAGGTCTACGCGACGTTCCTGTTGTGGCTGCTGGCCGAGTTGTTCGAGCAGTTGCCGGAGCGTGGCGATGCCGACAAACCGCTGCTGGCGCTATTTTTCGATGAGGCGCATTTGTTGTTCGGCGATACGCCGAAGGCCTTGCAGGAGCGGTTGGAGCAGGTGGTGCGGCTGATCCGTTCGAAAGGCGTGGGTGTGTATTTCGTCACCCAGTCGCCGACCGATTTGCCGGACGATGTGCTGGCGCAACTCGGTTTGCGTGTCCAGCACGGCTTGCGCGCGTTTACCGCCAAGGAGCAGAAATCCCTACGCGCCGTGGCGGACGGGTTCCGGCCGAATCCGGCGTTCGACAGCCTGTCGGTGCTGACGGAGCTGGGGATTGGCGAGGCGCTGGTCGGCACCCTGGCGGAAAAAGGCACGCCGGAAATGGTACAGCGCGTGCTGGTCGCACCGCCGCAATCGCGGATCGGGCCGTTGACCGAAACCGAGCGCACCGTGCTGATTGCCGGCTCGCCGTTCAAGGGGCGCTATGACAAGCCGATTGATCGCGAGTCGGCGTATGAAATCCTGATGGGACGCAAAGATCTGGCGCCGGAAGCTGAAACGCCCGCAGGCAAGCCGGCGGCCGAAGAGCCAAGTCTCGCCGACAGGGCAGGGGAATTCCTCGGTACGGCAGCAGGTCAGGCGCTGAAGTCGGCGATGCGCCAGGCTGCCAACAATTTGGGCAAACAATTAGTGCGCGGCCTGATGGGTTCGTTACTCGGCGGCAGCAAACGCCGCTGATAGTACTTTGTTGGAGATCCAAATGTGGGAGCGAACCTGCTCGCGAAAACGTTGTGCCATTCAACACCCACGTTGTCTGACACGGCCTCATCGCGAGCAGGCTCGCTCCCACATTGGAATTGCATGCAGATTCAGAATAGAGGTCAGGTCTTGTCTTTGGCGTGCGCCGCCAACCGCTCTAGCGCCGCGCGCAACCCCGGATCACTGATCCCGTCTGCCGTCGCCTGGATCGTTGCCGCGGCATCCGTCGACAAATCCATCGTATTGCCGATAACCCCGCGCTGCACCGTCGGCGGCTGTACCTTGAACAGAATTCGCGTCAGGCTGGCGAACTCGTCAAACATCTGCAACTGACGTTGCAGACGCTTCTGCTGATAACGCAGACGTGTCGCCCAATGACCATCGGTGACAATCAGCAACAGGCTGCCTTCACGCCACGACGCCACATGGCAATGTTCGCGGGCGGCGGGTTGCAGTTGGCTTTCGAGCAGGCGTTGCAAATGCCCCAGCCGTTGGGCATGGCCGAGGATGGCTTTGAGCGGCTTGGCTTCGCGCAGGAGAACGGCGGGTGCTCTGGCCGTAAGAGGGCGAAATGCCATGATCGAACACCTGAAGTAACAGAAACGCCATGGTAGCAGAAAGGCCGAAATCACTCGCCCATTGCTTTTGCCCCCGCTTTACCCATTAAATCAACGACTAACTTCTGCCTTTCATGACTTGAAGTTGAGCAAAACGCCCCTATTTTAAGTGAGCCCCGTCAAAGCGCAGTGCCAGCATCGTGGAACATCGCCACTTTCCTCACTTCCGTTTCCGGGTAGAATGCTCGTTCGCATGCGGCCATGAGGGCTGCACGGGCGACGCTCACGGGGCCGCCCTCCATCCCTTTAGTGTGGAAGATCCTGCCGATATGTTTGCGCCTTTGTTAAAGAAACTTTTTGGAAGCAAGAACGAGCGTGAAGTCAAACGCATGCTCAAGACGGTGCAGCTCGTCAATGCCTTCGAAGAGCAAATGGTGGCCCTTTCGGACGATCAATTGCGCGCCAAGACCAATGAGTTCAAGGCCCGCATCGCCAAAGGGGAAACCCTCGACAAGCTGCTGCCAGAAGCCTTTGCGGTCGCCCGCGAAGCCGGCAAGCGCATCATGGGTATGCGCCACTTCGACGTGCAGCTCGTCGGTGGCATGACCTTGCACGAAGGCAAGATCGCCGAGATGCGTACCGGTGAGGGTAAAACCCTCGTGGCTACCCTGGGTGTTTACCTCAACGCACTGTCCGGCAAGGGCGTGCACGTTGTGACGGTGAACGACTACCTGGCCCGCCGTGACGCCAACTGGATGCGCCCGCTGTATGAATTCCTCGGCCTGACCGTCGGCGTCGTGACGCCGTTCCAGCCGCCGGAAGAGAAGCGCCAGGCGTACGCCGCCGACATCACCTACGGCACCAACAACGAATTCGGTTTCGACTACCTGCGCGACAACATGGCGTTCAGCATGGAAGAAAAATTCCAGCGCGAACTCAATTTTGCCGTGATCGACGAAGTCGACTCCATCCTCATCGACGAAGCGCGTACTCCGCTGATCATTTCCGGTCAGGCCGAGGACAGCTCCAAGCTGTACATGGAGATCAATAAACTGATCCCGCAGTTGGAACTGCACGTCGAAGAAGTCGAAGGCGAAGTCACCAAGGCTGGCCACTACACCGTTGACGAGAAAACCCGTCAGGTCGAACTCAACGAAGCCGGTCACCAATACATCGAAGACATGCTCACCCGCGTCGGCCTGCTGGCTGAAGGCGAGAGCCTGTACTCGGCGCACAACCTGGGCCTGCTGACCCACGTTTACGCCGGTCTGCGTGCGCACAAGCTGTTCAACCGCAACATCGAATACATTGTGCAGGATGGCCAGGTCGTGCTGGTTGACGAACACACCGGTCGTACCATGCCGGGCCGTCGTTTGTCCGAAGGCCTGCACCAGGCCATCGAAGCGAAAGAAGGTCTGAACATCCAGGCCGAGAGCCAGACGCTGGCTTCGACCACGTTCCAGAACTACTTCCGCCTGTACACCAAGCTGTCCGGCATGACCGGTACCGCTGACACCGAAGCGTTCGAATTCCACCAGATCTATGGTCTGGAAGTCATGGTCATTCCGCCGAACAAACCGTTGGCGCGTAAAGACTTCAACGACCTGGTGTTCCTCACGGCCGAAGAGAAGTACGCGGCCATCGTGGCGGACATCAAGGAAAGCATGGCCGCTGGTCGTCCGGTGCTGGTGGGTACTGCGACCATCGAAACCTCCGAGCACATGTCCAGCCTGCTCGTGAAGGAAGGCATCGAACACAAGGTTCTGAACGCCAAGTTCCACGAAAAAGAAGCCGAGATCATCGCGCAGGCCGGTCGTCCGGGCGCGCTGACCATCGCCACCAACATGGCCGGTCGTGGTACCGACATCCTGCTGGGCGGTAACTGGGAAGTGGAAGTGGCTTCGCTGGAAGACCCGACCCCTGAGCAAATCGCCCAGATCAAGGCCGACTGGCAGAAGCGTCACCAGCAAGTGCTGGAGTCCGGCGGCTTGCAGGTTATCGCCTCCGAGCGTCACGAATCCCGCCGTATCGACAACCAGCTGCGTGGCCGTGCCGGCCGTCAGGGTGACGCCGGTTCCAGCCGCTTCTACCTGTCGCTGGAAGACAGCCTGATGCGCATCTTTGCCTCTGACCGGGTGAAGAACTTCATGAAAGCTCTGGGCATGCAGCCGGGCGAAGCGATCGAGCACCGCATGGTGACCAACGCGATCGAGAAGGCGCAACGCAAGGTTGAAGGCCGCAACTTCGACATTCGCAAGCAACTGCTCGAGTTCGACGACGTCAACAACGAACAGCGTAAAGTGATTTATCACATGCGCAACACGTTGCTGGCCGCTGACAACATCGGCGAAACCATCGCCGATTTCCGTCAGGACGTGCTCAACGCCACCGTCAGCGCGCACATTCCGCCGCAATCGCTGCCTGAGCAGTGGGACGTAGCCGGTCTGGAAGCGTCGATTGCCAGCGACTTCGGCGTGAAACTGCCGATCCAGCAATGGCTCGACGAAGACGATCACCTGTACGAAGAAACTCTGCGCGAGAAGCTCATGACCGAGCTGATGGCGGCGTACAACGAGAAAGAAGATCAGGCCGGTGCCGACGCACTGCGCTCCTTCGAGAAACAAATCGTTCTGCGCGTACTCGACGATCTGTGGAAAGACCACCTGTCGACCATGGACCACCTGCGTCACGGCATCCACCTGCGTGGTTATGCGCAGAAGAACCCGAAGCAGGAATACAAGCGCGAGTCGTTCACGCTGTTCTCCGAGCTGCTGGATTCGATCAAGCGCGACTCGATCCGTGTGTTGTCGCACGTTCAGGTTCGTCGCGAAGATCCGGAAGCCGAAGAGCAACGCCTGCGTCAGGAAGCCGAAGCGCTGGCCGCCCGCATGCAGTTCGAACACGCCGAAGCGCCAGGTCTCGATCAACCGGAAGCCTTGGGTGAGGAGGTCGATGTGGCCCTCGCCACTGCCCCGGTCCGCAACGAGCAGAAGCTGGGCCGCAACGAACTGTGCTACTGCGGTTCGGGCAAGAAATTCAAGCATTGCCACGGGCAGATCCAGTAAAACCCGTTTCAATCGCTGAGATACCCGCGCCGCGACCGGCTTCTGCCGTCGCGGCGTTTTGCCATTTAAACCACCGTCGCTGCGAGTGGCGGTGCTGACATCATTGAGAAGGAGCGCATTCATGGCTGTTGGTCTTGGTCCTTTGCCAACGTTGCACCCGGTTGCCGGTTTTGAACTCGGTATCGCCTCGGCCGGCATCAAGCGCCCAGGGCGCAAGGATGTCGTGGTGATGCGCTGCGCCGAAGGCTCCACCGTGGCGGGCGTGTTCACCTTGAACGCCTTTTGTGCGGCGCCGGTAATTCTGGCGAAAAAACGCGTACACAACGCCGTGCGTTATTTGCTGACCAACACTGGCAATGCCAACGCCGGCACCGGCGAGCCTGGTTTGGCTGCTGCCGAGCGCACCACCGCGAAACTGGCCGAGCTGACGGGCGTCGATGCCAGCCAGATTCTGCCGTACTCCACCGGGGTGATCGGCGAGCCACTGCCGGTCGAGAAGATCGAAGGCGCACTGCAAGCCGCACTGGACGATCTCTCGGAAAACAATTGGGAAGCGGCCGCCACCGGCATCATGACCACTGACACTCTGCCAAAGGGTGCCAGCCGCCAGTTCCAGCATGACGGCGTGACCATCACTGTCACCGGCATCAGCAAAGGCGCAGGCATGATCCGCCCGAACATGGCCACCATGCTCGGTTACATCGCCACCGACGCGAAAGTCTCCCGCGATGTGCTGCACAACCTGATGCTCGACGGCGCCAACAAGTCGTTCAACCGCATCACCATTGACGGCGACACCTCGACCAACGACTGCTGCATGCTGATTGCCACCGGCAAGGCTGCGCTGCCGGAAATCACCCGTGCCGAAGGCGAGTTGTTCGCCAAACTGAAACAAGCGGTGTTTGAAGTGTGCATGGACGTGGCCCAGGCCATCGTGCGCGACGGCGAAGGCGCAACCAAGTTCGTCACCGTTGAAGTCAATGGCGGCGGCAATCACCAGGAATGTCTGGACGTCGGCTACACCGTGGCGCACTCGCCGCTGATCAAGACCGCGTTGTTCGCCTCCGACCCGAACTGGGGCCGTATCCTCGCCGCTGTCGGCCGTGCCGGCGTGCCGGATCTGGACGTGAGCAAGATCGACGTGTTCCTCGGCGACGTGTGCATTGCCAGCCGTGGCGCGCGCGCTGCGACCTACACTGAAGCGCAGGGCTCGGCGGTGATGCAGCAGGAAGAAATCACCATCCGCATCGAATTGGGTCGTGGCGATTGCAGCGAAACCATCTGGACCACCGACCTGTCGCATGAATACGTGAAGATCAACGCCGAATACCGCACCTGATCCATAAGGTGGGAGCGGCTTGCGGCCTCATCGCGGGCAAGCCAGCTCCCACAGGGGTTTGTGTCGTTCACAAATATTGCGCACACCAGACTACCTGTGGGAGCGGGCTTGCCCGCGATGACGGACGACCAGACGCCAGACATTCTGGATTGTTTCCCTGACGAGAAGGCACCCAACCATGTCCCTGCACCTGATCATCGGCGACAAACTGCTGTCCTCCTGGTCCCTGCGCGCCGCCCTGGCCGTTGAACTGACCGGTGCGCCCTACACCGAAGAGCTGATCAAGCTCGGCAAGCCCGACACCCGCGAGCAACTGCTCAAGCTTTCGCCGACCGCGAAGGTGCCACTGCTGAAAACCGCCCGCGGCACCATTGCCGACTCTTTGGCGATTGCCGAATATCTCGCCGAGCAGTTCCCGTCCGAGCAGCTCTGGCCCACCGATCTCTTCGCCCGTGCTCAGGCCCGATCCGCCTGCGCACAAATGCACAGCGGCTTCTTCGCCATGCGCAATCACATGCCGTTCAACCTCAGACACGACGCGCCGCTGAACCCGGTGCCGCCGGAGGTGAAGGTCGATATCGAACGCATGCTCGCGCTGTGGGCCGAATGCCGTGCCGTCGCCACTGAAGAAGGGCCGTATCTGTTTGGCCGTGTGAGCCTGGCCGATGCATTCTTCGCCCCGATTGCCGTGCGTCTGCGCACCTATCAGGTGACGTTGCCGGCCACCGACGCAGCCTATGTTGAAACCGTCTACCAATGGCCGGCCTTCAAGGCCTGGCAAAAGGCTGGACTGGAGGAGTTGAATCCGTGAAACGTGTACACGTCGCCGCCGCTGTCATTCGTGACGAGGCTGGCAAAATTCTCATCGCTCGTCGTGCCGACACCCAGCATCAGGGTGGTCTGTGGGAATTTCCCGGTGGCAAGGTCGAGCCTGAAGAGTCGGTCGAAACCGCACTGGCCCGCGAGCTGCACGAAGAGTTGGGCATTGTCGTGGGTGCTGCCCGACCCTTGATCAAGGTGCGCCACGACTACCCCGACAAACAGGTATTGCTGGATGTCTGGGAAGTGTCGAGCTTCAGCGGCGAACCCCACGGCGCAGAAGGTCAACCGTTGGCCTGGGTCACCGCGAAGGAGCTGGCGAATTACGAGTTCCCGGCCGCCAATCAGCCGATTGTGGCGGCGGCGCGTTTGCCCGCTGAATACCTGATCACTCCGGAAGACCTCGAAACGCCAGCCTTGCTGCGTGGCATCCAGAAGGCAATCGCGGGCGGGATCAAATTGATCCAGCTGCGCGCGCCGAACGGTTACGACCCCAAGTATCGCGATCTGGCAGTGGACGCGGCGGGTCTGTGCGCGGGCAAGGCGCAGTTGATGATCAAGGGGCCATTCGAATGGTTGGGAGATTTCCCGTCCGCCGGTTGGCACATCACCGCCGCGCAGTTGCGTAAATATGCGGCAGCGGGGCGTCCATTGCCGGCGGAGCGCTGGTTGGCAGCGTCTTGCCACAATGCCGAAGAACTGGCGCTGGCCGAGCAGATGGGTGTGGATTTCGTGACCCTGTCGCCGGTGCAGCCGACGCTGACTCACCCGGATGCGCAGCCGCTGGGTTGGGAGCAGGCTTCGACGTTGATCGAGGGATTCAGTAAACCGGTGTTCCTGTTGGGCGGAGTTGGCCCGGCAGAGCGCGAAAAAGCCTGGAACTGCGGGGCCCAGGGTGTGGCGGGGATTCGCGCATTCTGGCCTGATTCTTTGTAAAGGCGGCTGGCCTCATCGCCGGCAAGCCAGCTCCCACAGGTTTTTGGGTTTACACAACATTTGTGAACGACACAAAGCCCTGTGGGAGCTGGCTTGCCGGCGATGGCGTCCGTTCAGACGCTACATCCCTGTGGGTTTCGCCGCCGGCTGCCAGAGAATCTCCGCCACCCCCTGCCGCCGTGCAATCAGCCTTGCGGCCACAAATAACAAATCCGACAACCGATTGATATACGCCAGGCCAACCCCGGCCAACGGCTCAATCGCATTCAAATGCTGACAGCGTCGCTCGGCACTCCTCGCCAGGCTCCGGCACACATGGGCCTGCGCAATCAGCATCGAGCCGCCCGGCAGAATGAAATTCTCCAGCGGCCCCAACTCTTCATTCCAGACATCAATCGCCGCTTCCAGACGCTCGATTTCCGCCGCGTTCAGCGCCTGATATTCCGGCATGGCCAACTCGCCACCGAGGTCGAACAGTCGATGCTGACAAGGCGCCAGCACCTCGATCAATTCATTCAACCCGGGCGTCGCTTCACGCTCGGCAATCAATCCGGCAAGCAGTACGCCGACCTGACTGTTCAGCGTATCGACTTCGCCAATCGCCTCGATGCGCGGGTGATCCTTAGGCACGCGGCGACCATCGCCCAGGCCGGTTTCGCCTTTGTCGCCAGTGCGGGTGTAGATCTTCGACAGGCGAAAGCCCATGGGTTACCTCGTCAGTTGATTGGTTTCGGCAGCGATGGGCAGTGGCTGGGTCAGCGGCAGGCGCAAGGTGAAACAGGTGCCTTGCCCGGGCGCCGACTGCACTTCCATCTGCCCTTTGTGATTGTTGGTGATGATGAAATACGACACGGATAAACCAAGGCCCGTGCCCTGGCCGATTTCCTTGGTGGTGAAGAACGGCTCGAACGTGCGTTTGCGCACGTTCTCGCTCATGCCGATGCCGTTGTCCTCGACCTGAATCTCCGCCCACGGCGGATTAAGCTTGGTGCGCAGAATAATCCGTCCTGGCTCGCTGTCGTCTTCGCGCTGGTGAATCGCTTGCGCGGCGTTTTTCAGCAGATTGAGCAGCACTTGTTCCAGCTCGTTGGCCGTGCCTGGCACTGGCCCGAGCGCCGGGTCGAACTGGCGGATGATCGCCTGACCCTTGAAGTCGAAACCGATGGCCAGATCGAAATCATTGCCGGCGATTTCCACCGCTTGATCGATCAGTGCCGGCAGATCGCACGGCGCCATTTGCCGAGTGCTGCGGCGGCTGAAACTGAGCATGTGCGTGACGATTTTCGCCGCCCGCGCCCCAGCCTGTTGAATACCGTCGAGCAGTTGCGGGACTTCTCGCCCTTGCAGGTAGCGATTGACCGTGTCCAGTTCAATGCCCAGTTGCTCGGCGGTTTCGAGGTTCTTCGGCAGCTCCGCCGACAAGCGCCGGCGGATGTTTTGCACGTTGTGCAGGATCGCGCCCAGCGGGTTGTTGATTTCGTGGGCCATGCCGGCGGCGAGGCCGCCGACCGAAAGCATTTTTTCCGACTGCACCATCATTTCTTCCAGCGACAGGCGCTGGGTGATGTCGTCGATACGGATCACCACACCACGGCCGGCACCGCCCATCAGCGGGTAGAAGGTCAGGGCGTAATGCTTGGGCTCATCATCCTTGAACCAGGTAACGCGCTCGACTTTCGCCACGGTGTGTTGTTCAACGGTTTGCTTGAGTTGCGGCAGAAACGGCTTGAGCGGTTCGAAGGCAAGAAAGATCGGCTGGTTCAGCGCTTCGTCCAGCCGCGTGCCGGAGAGCGCGCTGGCTTCCTGGTTCCATTGCGTGACGTAGAGCTGCTCATCGAGGGCGATCAGCGCGGACGGCATCGAGTCGATGATGCTGTTGAGGTAGTTCTGGAAGCCGGTGAGTTTCTTCTCGATCTTGCTGCGCACCTGCACTTCGAGTTCCAGCTTGCGATTGGTGTGACGGGTTTCTTCGGCAAGCCCTTGGGCCTGATCGTAAGCCGCTTGTGAGTCATCGCGGGCGCGTTTGAGTTGTTGCTCGCGGGCTTCGATGCGCGAGAGCATGGTGTTGAACGCCTCGGCGAGGCTGCCGATTTCGTCATGATTGCCGCGTGAGGCGCGCAGGGCGTAGTTCTCTTCGCGCGTGACCTGCCGGGACAACTCTTCAAGCTGATGGATCGGCCGGGTGATCAGGCGTTTGATCTGCCGGGCAATCACCAGCCACAACAGCACGCTGAAAATCAGGATGCCCAGGCTCGCCGTCAGCGTGCCGGTGTAGAACGCCATCGGCAGCTCACTACTGGCCACCAGCAGCAGATGGCCCGGCGCGGTACCGGGACGGGGCAGGGTGATCAGTTGGTTGCTGCGAAACTCGGTGAGTTGCCAGGCTTCGATGTGCCGGTAGCGTTCCGGCAGAGCGAGTTTGTCACCGTGTTGCACTTGCGCGAGCCGTTCGCCTTTGCCGTCATACAGTGCGGCGGCGCGCAGCGGCGAATAGCTGTCGAGTTCCTTGAGCAGGCGTTCGGCACTTTGTGGCGATTGCAGGGCTTCACTGACCAGACTCGGGTTGGAAATCAACCGGCCGATGGTCTGCAAGGCCTGCGGGGCCATGCTTTCCTGGGAAATGTAATAGGCGGCGCTGATAAAAGTCAGGTTGGCGACCAGCAAGACAGTGGTCAACAGCACCAGCAGGGCAGCCAGCAGTTTCTGGCCGACCGGCAGGTTTTCGAGGCGCTGGCGCAATGGCATCAGGGTTATCGCAGCAAAGGAACAAGTGGCCAGCGTAGCCGCTGCTCAGTCGCTGGGCAATCCAAGGCTGTGCAGATGCGCCACCAGGCGTTGCTGTAATTGATTGAGGTGCGGCAGGTTCAATTGGTGGCGCTCAGCGACTTTGCAGGCGTGGCCCAATAGATAGCTGATTTCGGTGCGGCGCTGGTTGGCCACGTCTTGATACATCGACGAGTAATTGGCGGCGGTGGCCTGGATTACCCGTTCGACTTCCTGTTGCAGATTGTCCGCCGCTGCCGGTTGGCCGCAACGCTCCAGCAATTCGGCCAGTTCCGCGCACAGTGTGGCGACTTCACAATGATGGGCCTGCAATCCGCCGTTACGGCAGCCGTGCAACACGGTCAACGGATTGATCGCGCAGTTGAGTGCCAGTTTGCGCCACAGCCGCGTGAGGATGTCGGTGCTCCATTCATGGGGGATTTTCGCTGCCTCCAGATCGTCCAGCCAGATCGGCGCGACCGGATGCGCGACATCGCCGAGCCAGGTGAAACCGTGGCCGGCGAACACCACACGCCAGTCACCGTCGCGGAACGCGCCCTCGGTGCTGGAGGCGCTGATGCAGCGCACCTGCGGCACTATTGCGGCAACGGCGTCCTGACTGCCGAGACCGTTTTGCAACAGGATCAGCTCGGCATCGGTTGTCAGGCGCGGAGCGAGGAGGGCGACGGCACTTTCAGCATCGTAGGCCTTGCAGGCCACCAGCAGGCGACGGATCGGTTCGGGGCTGTCCGGGGTTTCGCCGGGAACTGCATAGGTATTCGCTTGTCCCTGTTCCACGAGCGTCAAACCGCCCGCCGCGTTGTAGCTTTGCAAGCGCACCGCGTCGCGCACGATCAGCCTGACCGGCACTCCGGCCCGAGCCAGTCGTGTAGCCCAAAGTGTGCCGAGACTGCCGGCGCCGAGAACATGCCAGGGGGTAGACATCAGTTTTTTGCTCGATTGGTTGCAGGCATGTGCGGCTCGCCGTGTCGACAGGAAAAGACCCGTTATAATGAGCCCGATTTTAACCGCAAGCCAAGCGCGCTCCATGCACATCGAGCGCGCCTTTTTTATTGGAGAGATTACATGCCGTCGTTCGACGTGGTATCCGAACTGGACAAACACGAACTCACCAACGCGGTCGAGAACGCCGTGAAGGAACTCGATCGTCGTTATGACCTGAAAGGCAAAGGCAGTTTCGAGTTCAAGGAAAAGGACCTCACCGTCAGCCTGACCGCTGAAGCCGGGTTCCAGCTGGAAGCGATGATTGAAATCCTCAAGCTGGCGCTGGTCAAGCGCAAGATCGACGTGCAGTGCCTTGAGGTCAAGGACGCTTACGCTTCGGGCAAGCTGATGAAGCAGGACGCCATCCTCAAGGAAGGTATCGACAAAGAGCTGGCGAAGAAGATCGTCGGCCACATCAAGGATGCCAAGCTCAAGGTGCAGGCCGCCATTCAGGGCGAGCAGGTACGTGTGACCGGCAAGAAGCGTGACGATCTGCAAGAAGCCATCGCCGCCCTGCGTGCCAAGGAATTCGGCATGCCGCTGCAGTTCAACAACTTCCGCGATTAAGCACCTCGTTACCCTGTGGGAGAGAGCAAAGCCCCTCCCACATTGGATTTATGTACACCCCGGCGGTTTTCTGCCGTTCATCTCTCGCGTGCCGAATGGCCGGAAATCAGGAGTTAAAACATGGATTTGAATGCTGAGGTAGACAACCTGGTCAAGGCATCCCAGGCGTGGATCCCGATGATCATGGAATACGGCAGCCGTGTGCTGCTGGCAGTGATTACCCTGGCCATCGGCTGGTGGCTGATCAACAAGGTCACGCAAAAACTGGGCGGTCTGCTGGCCCTGCGTAACGCTGATCTGGCGTTGCAAGGTTTCATCAGCAGCCTGGCCAACATCATTCTCAAGGTGCTGCTGATCGTCAGCGTCGCCTCGATGATCGGTGTCGAAACCACTTCGTTCGTTGCCGCGATCGGTGCTGCCGGTCTGGCCATCGGTCTGGCCTTGCAGGGCAGCCTGGCAAACTTCGCCGGCGGTGTGCTGATTCTGTTGTTCCGTCCGTTCCGTATCGGCGACTGGATCGAAGCGCAAGGTGTGTCGGGTACCGTCGACAGCATTCAGATTTTCCACACGGTGCTGCGTACCGGCGACAACAAGACCATCATCGTGCCAAACGGCAACCTGTCCAACGGCATCATCACCAACACCAACCGTCAGCCGACTCGCAAGGTTGTGTTCGATGTGGGTGTGGATTACGAAGCCGATCTGCAAAAGGCCCGTCAAGTGTTACTGGATTTGGCCAAGGATGAGCGCGTGTTGCAGGATCCTGCGCCACAGGCCGTCATTTCGACTTTGGGCGACAGTTCGATCACGGTTTCCCTGCGTGTGTGGGTGAAAACCGCAGACTATTGGGATGTGATGTTCATGTTTAACGAACAGTCCCGCGATCGTTTAAAGACTGCCGGCATTGATATCCCGTTTCCGCAACGGGTGATTCGGGTAGTTCAGGAAACTGCGGTATAGAAACAACGTTGAGAGCTGGCCCAGCGGTCAGTTAATTAATGAAAAGCCCAAGAGTTGTTCGCACTCTTGGGTTTTTTTATGGGCCAGGTAAAAGTTTGCTGGCTAATAGATAGCTGGCTAAACGTTATTGTTTAAAGGTGAGTTGCCAGAGTCATAAAAAAACCGCCCACCTGAAACAGGTGGACGGTTCTTTTTAGAGCAATGCTCTGAAGTAACGCCGATTTACATCCTGATTACAGGATGTGCAGCGGGTACTCAACGATTACACGCACGTCGTTGTTGTCTGCGGTGTAGTCGGCGTTGTACGCACCGTTTGCACGATAGATCGCGCTACGCAGGCGGAACGACAGATCCTTGGCTGGACCTTCCTGCAGTACGTATTTGGTTTCGAAGTTGAACTCGTTTTCCTTACCTTCGGTATCGGACGAGGTCTTGATGTTGTCGCCTTTGACGTAACGCGCCATGAAGCTCAGGCCAGGAACGCCGTAGGTCTTCATGTTCAGGTCGTAGCGAGCCTGCCAGGAGCGTTCGTCGCGACCGATGAAGTCGGAGATCTGGATGGAGTTGGCTACGAAGATCGTGCTGTTACCGTCCACGCCGTACAGGTAGTTGGTGTCACCGGTGGAACGCTGGTGAGCGATGGTGAATTTGTGTGCACCGATGCTGTACGCCGCTGCAAGGCTCCACAGTTTGTTGTCCAGTTCGCCGTACAGCGCCTGGCCCTGATCCTTGGTGCGGTAGCCGTTGAAGTCGATGTTCAGCGACTGCTCGTCATTGATCGGGAAGGTGTAGTTGGCGTTGATGTATTGCTTCTTGAAGTAGTCATCAACGTCCGACGCAGCAACACCGGCAACGAAGTTATCGGTGAACTGGTAGGTGGCGCCAGCGATGTTGGCGCTGGTCAGGCCCGGGGTGGACTTGCCGTTGATGCTGTCCTTGCCCATGCCGGTTTGCGAGCTCAGCGCGGTGAAACGACCTGCGGTCAGTTCCAGACCCTTGATCTCTTTGCTGGTGAGCAAGGTGCCTTCAGCGACTTCTGGCAGCAGACGGCTGTCATCGGTAGCGAATACAGGGCTGGCAACGAATTGACGACCGTACTTTAGAGTGGTGTCGGAGAGGCGGAACTTGACGGCTGCGCCAGTTTTGCCTTGAGCGTTTTCTGGCTCGTTGTCGCCATTACGGGCAAACAGACCGTTACCGGAACGACCTTCGCCACCATCCAGCTTGACGGTGCCCATGGCCATCGCGTCAAGACCAAAACCGATAGTGCCTTGAGTGAAGCCCGACTCGTAGGTCAGCAGTTGGCTGACACCAGTGTCCTGACGATAACCGCTTTTGAAACCGCCACCGTCTTTGGCAATGTTGCCGGCGCCATTACGGAAGTCACGGTTCATGTATTCCAGACGGGTTTTCAGATTCAGGCTCTGATCTTCCAGGAAACCCTTCGCGTCATCTTGAGAGGACGCTACTGCGAACTGCGAGGTGCCTGCTGCGACAGCCAGGGCGATCATGCTCCACTTCATCACGCGCATCGTGATTTGCTCCTTTGGTTTTTAGAAGAGTACTGCCGTCCCACCTGTTTTATTATCTGGGCGGCTCTTTCTTTTTGTGTCGGCGCAAACTTATATCACGCCGACATTGTTGGCGATACTTGCGAATCTAACCTTTCACCTTCTTTACGACGCTGTCGCAATTGGCTGTGTAGATGTCGCAAATTCACAGTACCGATGCAATCGGACCGACAACTTTTTCGCTGTTTTTCTAGCCTTTTGCATCGCTAAAAAAGAGTCCCTGGCAAAACACTTGAATCTCCATCGGGCAACCCTGCCACTATTTTCTTCGGGCTTAAGGCTCCCACTTCCCGTGGTGCGCTTATAGTCCATATGAGTACGAATGCAACAAGCGTGCACAAACCGCAATATCGGTGCGGTTATTTTTTAGAACGCTTGTCTTTACCTGTAAAAGCCTCATGAATACGGGGCGCCAAGCCCCTTTCTATCAGGGCTTGACGCGATTGTTTCTATGGTGTTGCCGCACAGCTTCAAGCGCGCGACAACCAAAAACGTTACCGGTTCACCCCACCAGTGAGTATTCGGCGGATGCCCGACGCACTGAGCGTAGACGCACTGTGCGGTTTTGGTGCAAAAAAATTTACCCGCTGTACCGTATTCATACAGTTCAGGCTATGGGTGCTTTGTGCTCACCTCAGGTTTTTTCAACCATTTCAGCGTGATGCTCCCGTTTCGGGTTCCGTACTGGTGCAGGGTTTCGATAAATGTCACATCTCGGGGCGCTCAATCGGTACTGCCGTCGTGAAGGCGAGCGCTTTCGCAGGTATGCTGCCGGTCTGTCGCTTGGCGCGCCGCACTTGGGCGGGGCCGCTAAGCTCAATTATGTAGATCAGCCGGGAGTGCGCGCAGTGTTTGCTTTAGATTCACGACTTCAACAGGACACGCTGGCAATCGGCGACTTCCCGCTCTGCCGTCTGCTGCTGTCCAACGACGCCAACTACCCATGGTTCATCCTGGTGCCTCGTCGCGACGATATCAGCGAGTTGTTTCAGTTGGATGTCGCTGATCAGCAACAGCTATGGCTGGAAACCACAGCACTGGCCGAGTTGCTCAAGGACTTGTTCGATGCCGACAAAATGAACGTCGCGACTCTGGGTAACGTGGTCAGCCAGATGCACATGCATGTGATCGTTCGTAAACGTGACGACGCTGCATGGCCGGCCCCGGTCTGGGGCAGGCATCCGGCAAAGCCTTATAGCAGCGAGCAGGTGGCGGCCATCCGCGCGCGGTTGCGTGTGGTGCTGACCGAAGATTTCACCTTTGTGGAGGGCTGAATCATGAGCCTGGAACAACGTGTTACCGAACTGGAAAGCCGTCTGGCGTTTCAGGACGACACCATTCAGGCGTTGAACGACGTGCTGGTGGCGCAGCAGCGCGTGGTCGAGCGTCTGCAATTGCAGATGGCCGCGCTGCTCAAGCGTCAGGAAGAAATGGTCGGGCAGTTCGAGTCCTTCGAAGAAGAGGCGCCGCCGCCGCATTATTGAGGCGGGCACTTTCCGCCAGGCGAAAAAAAACCGCGAACAGCACGCTGCTCGCGGTTTTTTTATGCCTTGGATCAGCGACGCGGCAGAGCGGCGATCACGTCCTCGGCTTGCAGGCCTTTGTCCCGGTTCATTACCGAGAACTCCACGCGCTGGCCTTCAACCAGAACGCGGTGGCCTTCGCCACGGATTGCACGAAAGTGCACGAAAATATCATCGCCGGAATCCCGGGAGATAAAGCCGAAGCCTTTGGACGTGTTGAACCACTTGACGGTGCCGGTATCGCGGTTGGTCATGTCGTAGTTGGTTGGCGCGGCAGCCGGTGAAGATCGATAGAAGCTGACGGCCAGGTGTACAACCACGGCAACCAGGGCAATCACCAGACTGAACAACACGGCTGGCTGGCCGGCGATGACGGGCATCGGCGCGATCAGGGTCAGGGTTTGCAGGACGACGGTCAGCACCAGAAGAGCGCTGGCCAGATTTTGCAGATGCTGGCGTGGACCTTTGTTCCAGTAAGGAATTACGGGAGCAATGATCAGGTTCAGCAGGCCGAAGAAGGCCAGGTAAAGTGCATCGGGTTGTTGCAGGTAGGGAACGGCTTCGGATTTCAAGCTAGGTATGAACGACAGCAGCAAGGCCGCTGCGCCCATTAGCAGGTGGACGATTTTCAACATTTTGATTGGCTCACGTTATGACGGCTCACAAGGAAGAGCTGAAGGCGCACGGTTCGCTTCGCAACAAAATAAGAGGCGGTAGGCACGTACACGGCATCAGCCTATGCGCAACACCCCGGAAAATGGGGCATGGCGACACACTGCCTATTTAACAGCAAAGCCTGCGGCTACTCAAATCAGCCCGGCCAGCGGCAAGGCGGCCGGTCGATTTGTCGCAGGGTGTGCGCTGATTCGGGGCTGCGGGGTGTCGACAGCCTTGCTAGAGTGGGTCTGCACCTGTTGGATGAATTCAATCGCCGTTAGGGGGTAAACATGGCAATCGATATCGGTATCAGTGAAGAGGATCGCAAGTCCATCGTCGAAGGACTGTCGCGTCTGCTGTCGGACACCTACGTGCTGTATCTGAAAACCCATAACTTCCACTGGAACGTCACCGGTCCGATGTTCCGAACGCTGCACTTGATGTTCGAAGAGCAATACAACGAGTTGGCGCTGGCCGTTGACCTGATCGCCGAGCGCATTCGCGCGCTGGGTTTTCCGGCGCCGGGCGCCTATGCCACCTATGCACGTCTTTCTTCGATCAAGGAGGAGGTCGGTGTGCCGAGTGCCGAGGACATGATCAGGCAACTGGTCGACGGTCAGGAAGCGGTGACCCGCACCGCGCGCGGTATCTTCCCGCTGCTCGACAAGGTCAGCGATGAACCGACGGCTGACTTGCTGACCCAGCGCATGCAGGTCCACGAGAAAACCGCGTGGATGTTGCGCGCCTTGCTGGAAGCCTGACCCCCGGCGCGCGGGCATGCCTTGGGCGTGCCCGCGTCGTCCGGAATCTTACCTCTGTCGTCGGCTTATCCTACGGTGATGGTCAATAAGTCATCTGGATATAACTTTGTGTCTGCGTTTTGATGAGGTCACAGGATGTGGCTTTGCAAACAGGTAGAGATGACAAAGGAGTGTCACCGATATGGTAGAGGGAGACAGGCGAGGCGACAGGATCGTCGGCTTGCCGCATGAGCTGAAATTCGATCCGTTCGCCAATGAATTCGACATGTCACTGATTCAGCCGTTGTCACGATCCGTGCGATTGAACGGCTACGCGACATGCCTGCGGCTGGAACAGATTTACTGGAATATCCTCGGCAACATGGCCGCAGACAATTGCTGTTCGATCAGTTCGCTGTTGTCCCACGTCGACCGTGAGGTGCATTTGCGTCACGGCGGGGTCAAAAATTTCAGCGCGCTGGTGCGAGTGGTGTGTGTCATGAATGGGGTCAGGGAAGCCAAATCGGCGAAACCAGCCTGAAACAGCGGTTGCAAAGGAGGTGGCGGCCTGTGCAGTCTTACGGCTGCACAGGCCGCATTTAATGGATATAATCCCGCTCTTTCGCCGCAAAGCCCTGCGCGCGGTGGCAATCTGATCGCCGAGACACCCCCATGCCGATGTACGATTACCAATGCGCTTCCTGTGGTCATCAGTTGGAAGCCATTCAAAAGATCAGCGAGGCTCCGCTGGTCGACTGCCCTGCCTGCCAGGCGCCAGAGCTCAAGAAACAGCTGTCCATGCCGGGCTTTCGCCTCAGCGGCAGCGGTTGGTACGAAACCGATTTCAAGACCGGAACCAAGAAGAACCTGGCCGGTGGCGACAAAGCTGACTAGGGTTCAAACCCAGGTTGAACGACACGCGTGAGTTTCCGGGCAGCTTCAGTGCGCCGGGATCTCCACCGAATATCGAATGACGAGAAGCGAACCATTATCATGATGCGCAGCCACTATTGCGGCCAACTGAACGAAAGCCTGGAAGGCCAGGAAATTACCCTTTGCGGATGGGTTCACCGTCGCCGCGACCACGGCGGGGTGATTTTCCTCGATATCCGTGATCGTGACGGTCTGGCCCAGGTGGTGTTCGATCCGGATCGCGCCGAGAGCTTCGCCGCCGCCGATCGCGTGCGCAGTGAATACGTGGTGAAGATCACCGGTAAGGTACGTCCGCGTCCGGCCGGTGCCACCAACGCCAACATGGCGTCGGGCATGATCGAAGTGCTGGGCTACGAACTGGAAGTCATGAACGAAGCGGAAACCCCGCCGTTCCCGCTCAACGAGTTCTCCGACGTGGGCGAAGAAACCCGTCTGCGCTACCGCTTCCTCGACCTGCGTCGTCCGGAAATGGCCGAGAAGCTGCGTTTGCGTTCGCGCATGACCACCAGCATCCGTCGCTTCCTCGACGAGAACGGCTTCCTCGACGTCGAAACGCCGATCCTCACCCGTGCGACTCCGGAAGGCGCTCGTGACTATCTGGTGCCGAGTCGTACCCACCCGGGTTCGTTTTTCGCGCTGCCGCAATCGCCTCAGCTGTTCAAGCAACTGCTGATGGTTGCTGGCTTCGACCGTTACTACCAGATCGCCAAGTGCTTCCGCGACGAAGACCTGCGTGCCGACCGTCAGCCAGAATTCACCCAGATCGACATCGAGACCAGCTTCCTCGATGAAAAAGACATCATGGGCCTCACCGAACAAATGATCCGCAACCTGTTCAAGGAAGTGCTGGATCTGGAATTCGGCGAATTCCCGCACATGACCTTCGAAGAAGCCATGCGCCGCTACGGTTCCGACAAGCCAGACCTGCGTATTCCGCTGGAACTGGTCGACGTTGCCGACCAGCTCAAGGAAGTTGAATTCAAGGTCTTCAGTGGCCCGGCCAACGATCCGAAATGCCGTATCGCCGCACTGCGCGTTCCTGGCGGGGCGAGCATGCCGCGCAAGCAGATCGACGACTACACCAAGTTCGTCGGCATCTATGGTGCCAAGGGCCTGGCGTACATCAAGGTCAACGAGCGCGCTGCCGGTGTTGACGGTTTGCAATCGCCGATCGTGAAAAACATCCCTGAAGACAAGCTGAACGTGATCCTCGATCGTGTCGGCGCAGTCGATGGTGACATCGTGTTCTTCGGTGCCGACAAGGCCAAGATCGTCAGCGAAGCTCTGGGCGCGCTGCGTATCAAGCTCGGTCACGACCTGAACCTGCTGACCTGCAAGTGGGCGCCAATGTGGGTCGTCGACTTCCCGATGTTCGAAGAGAACGACGACGGCAGTTTCTCCGCACTGCACCACCCGTTCACCGCACCGAAGTGCACGCCGGAAGAGCTGGAAGCCAACCCGGCCGGCGCGCTGTCCCGTGCTTACGACATGGTGCTGAACGGCACTGAGCTGGGTGGCGGTTCGATCCGTATTCACCGCAAGGAAATGCAGCAAGCAGTGTTCCGCCTGTTGGGTATCAACGAAGCGGAACAGGAAGAGAAATTCGGCTTCCTGCTCGATGCGCTGAAGTACGGTGCACCGCCGCACGGTGGTCTGGCCTTCGGTCTGGACCGTCTGGTGATGCTGATGACCGGCGCCCAGTCGATCCGTGAAGTGATCGCCTTCCCCAAAACCCAGAGCGCTGCCGACGTCATGACGCAAGCGCCGGGTGTGGTGGACGCCAAGGCGCTGCGCGAGCTGCACATTCGTTTGCGCGAAACGCCAAAGGCTGAGTGAGACGGGCCTGAAGGCGCATCTTCGGATGCGCCTTTTTTCTTTCTATAGAGATCAGGTCGAGATTTTTTTGTTTGCCGGCCGGCGCGGTTTTGCGCGGCGGGCAACGTTTCAAAGAGAATTCGGAGCGAGTTATGGCAGGTCATTCCAAGTGGGCGAACATCAAGCACCGCAAAGAACGTCAGGATGCCAAGAGAGGCAAGATCTTCACCAAGTGGATCCGTGAGCTGACCGTTGCGGCCCGTCAGGGTGGCGGCGATCCGGGTTCCAACCCGCGTTTGCGTCTGGCCCTGGACAAAGCGTTGAGCGCGAACATGAGTCGCGACATCATCGATCGCGCGGTTGCGCGCGGCGCCGGTGCGACCGAAGCGGACAACGTTGAAGAGCTGACCTACGAAGGTTACGGCCCGGGCGGCGTGGCGGTGATGGTCGAGTGCATGACCGACAACCGCAACCGTACCGCCGCCGCCGTGCGCCATGCGTTCAGCAAGTGTGGCGGCAACCTCGGCACTGACGGTTCGGTAGCGTACCTGTTCGAGCGCAAGGGCCAGATCAGCTTTGCGCCGGGTGTCGACGAAGACGCACTGACCGAAGCGGCGCTGGAAGCCGATGCCGATGACGTGGTCAGCCACGAAGACGGCTCGATCGATGTGTTTACCTCGTTCACCAGCTTCTACGCGGTGCGTAATGCGCTGGAGGCCGCTGGTTTCAAAGGTGATGACGCCGAAATCGTCATGCAACCGACCACCAGTGCCGAACTGGACCTGGAGGGCGCCGAGAAGGTACTCAAGCTGATCGATATGCTTGAGGATCTGGACGACGTGCAGAACGTCTATTCGAACGCGGATATTCCGGAAGACGTGGCCGCTCAGCTCGGTTAAGAGCGACTAGGCTTCAATGTGGGAGCTGGCTTGCCAGCGATGGCGTCGGCACATCAGACAATGATGGCGTCTGACACTCCGTCATCGCTGGCAAGCCAGCTCCCACATTTGTTTTTGTGTTATTTCGAACCCGCAGGCGTTATGACTTTAATTCTTGGTATCGACCCCGGTTCGCGTATCACCGGTTACGGCGTTGTTCGCGATACCGGACGCGGTGGTTGCATTTACGTGGCCTCGGGCTGTATTCGCACCGGCGCCGGCGAACTGCATGAGCGTTTGCAAATCGTCTATCGCGGCGTGCGTGAAATCATTCAGACCTATGGCCCCGTGACCATGGGCATCGAAAAGGTGTTCATGGCGAAAAACGCCGATTCGGCACTCAAGCTCGGGCAGGCCCGTGGAGCTGCCATTGTCGCTGGCGCCGAAGAGTGTCTGGAAATCGCCGAATACACCGCGACTCAGGTCAAGCAAGCGGTAGTGGGCACCGGCGCGGCGAACAAAGAGCAGGTGCAGATGATGGTCATGCACATGCTCAAGCTGACCAGCAAACCGCAAATCGACGCATCCGATGCCCTGGCCATTGCCATTTGTCACGCGCATACCCGCTCCAGTCTGTTGCCGCATGGCTTGGGAACGGCACGCAGTCGTGGCGGGCGCCTGCGTCTCTGATAGCATCAGCAATCAAATTTTTCGCAAGGTGAGTTTCATGCCTGGGTCGTCGGCCTGTAGCGCACCTTCCGTCAGTCGCCAGCCCACGGCTGGCCAACGCTCAAGGATCTGAAACGTGATTGGACGCTTGCGCGGCACCCTGGCTGAAAAACAGCCGCCGCACCTGATTCTCGATGTAAACGGCCTCGGGTATGAGCTGGAAGTGCCCATGACCACGCTTTATCGGTTGCCGTCGGTCGGTGAGCCACTGACCCTGCACACCCACTTGGTCGTACGCGAAGACGCGCAGTTACTCTATGGTTTTGCCGGCAAGCGTGAGCGAGACTTTTTTCGCGAGTTGATCCGTCTCAATGGTGTCGGGCCAAAACTGGCCTTGGCCCTCATGTCGAGCCTGGAGGTCGATGAGCTGGTCCGCTGCGTGCAATCCCAGGACACCTCGGCGCTGACCAAGGTGCCAGGCGTGGGCAAGAAAACCGCCGAGCGTCTGCTGGTTGAACTCAAGGATCGCTTCAAGGCCTGGGAAACCTCGCCGACCATGTTTGCCCTGGTGCCGAACCAGCCTGACGGCCCGGCGCCGGTCAACACCGCCGAGAACGATGCTGTGAGTGCGCTGATTTCCCTGGGCTACAAGCCGCAGGAAGCGAGCAAGGCGATTACCGCCATCAAGGACAAGAATTTGAGCAGTGAAGACCTGATCCGCCGCGCCCTGAAGGGAATGATTTAAGTGATTGAAGCTGATCGTCTGATCGCCGCCGCGCACAGTCCGCGCGAGCGCGAAGAAGTCCAGGACCGGGCCATTCGCCCGGTCAGCCTGGCCGACTATATCGGCCAGCCGACCGTGCGCGAGCAGATGGAACTGTTTATCCAGGCTGCCCGTGGCCGCAGTGAATCCCTTGATCACACGCTGATTTTCGGCCCGCCGGGTCTGGGTAAAACCACGCTGGCCAACATCATTGCCCAGGAAATGGGCGTGTCGATCAAGAGCACGTCGGGGCCGGTGCTGGAACGGCCGGGTGATCTGGCCGCGTTGTTGACGAACCTTGAACCGCACGACGTGTTGTTCATCGATGAAATTCATCGCCTGTCGCCGATCGTTGAAGAAGTGCTGTATCCGGCGATGGAAGATTTCCAGCTCGACATCATGATCGGCGAGGGCCCTGCGGCGCGTTCGATCAAGCTCGATCTGCCGCCGTTTACCCTGGTCGGGGCAACCACGCGCGCCGGCATGCTGACCAATCCGTTGCGTGACCGCTTCGGTATCGTCCAGCGTCTTGAGTTCTACAGCACGGCGGATCTGGCAACGATTGTCGGGCGTTCAGCGAATATTCTCGGTCTGCCGCTGGATCCGGAGGGCGCTTTCGAAATCGCTCGTCGCGCCCGTGGTACGCCGCGAATTGCCAACCGTCTGCTGCGTCGGGTGCGGGACTTTGCCGAGGTGCGCGCCAAGGGGCACATCACTAAATCGGTGGCCGATCTGGCGCTGAACCTGCTGGATGTCGACGAGCACGGTTTCGATCACCAGGACCGGCGTCTGCTGCTGACCATGATCGAGAAGTTCGATGGCGGTCCGGTCGGGATCGACAGTCTCGCTGCGGCAATCAGTGAAGAACGCCACACCATTGAAGATGTGCTGGAACCGTACCTGATCCAGCAGGGCTACATCATGCGCACACCACGGGGCAGGGTGGTGACGCGGCATGCGTATCTGCATTTCGGTTTAAACATTCCGTCACGAATGGGTGAGATGCCCGTGGCAGACGAGTTTCTCGATGCCGTGGACGATTAATACACATTTGTTGTCGATTTATTCAGGGTTTGTACTGTCTGACGACGGTACTTTTGCGGTAAAGCCTTTGAACAATGAAAAACAGTTGCCTCGCCGGATTGGCAACCTGAGGAGTAAGCACTAGAGTATGCGCGCGCAAAACGGGCTTGAGCCGTTCGCACATCGTTGTCGCGTTTATTACGAGGACACCGATGCGGGCGGCATCGTGTATTACGTTAATTACCTCAAGTTTATGGAACGGGCTCGAACCGAGCGGCTCCGCGAGCTGGGCTTTGCTCAATCGCAGCTTGCCGGGGAGGATCTGTTGTTTGTCGTGCACTCCAGCGAAGCGCGCTACCACGCGCCGGCGCGACTGGACGACGAACTGCTGGTAAGCGCTGATGTAATCGAATTGAACCGTGCCAGCCTGCGCTTCAAACAGCAGGTCAGGCGGGCGACGGATAATGTGCTGCTCTGTGAAGGGCAGTTTTTGGTGGCCTGTGTGCGCACTAACAGTTTGAAACCCCGGGCCCTTCCCGAAGACTTGCGTGCGGCCTTCGCCGACGCGGTCGGTCCGGGTACACACTCAAAGCAGGAGATAAAGCGTGGAAGCTAACGTCGTCGACCATTCCTCCATGTGGAGCCTGGTCAGCAATGCCAGCATCGTGGTGCAGTTGGTAATGTTGACTCTGGTGGCCGCATCGGTGACCTCATGGATCATGATCTTTCAGCGCAGCAACCTGCTGCGTGCCGGTCGACGTGCCCTGGAGAGCTTCGAAGAGCGCTTCTGGTCGGGTATCGACCTGTCCAAACTGTACCGTCAGGCCGGCAGCAACCCTGACCCGGATTCGGGCGTCGAGCAGATCTTCCGTGCCGGTTTCAAAGAGTTCTCCCGTCTGCGTCAGCAGCCAGGTGTCGACCCTGAAGCGGTGATGGAAGGTGTGGCCCGGGCCATGCGCGTCGCCATCTCCCGTGAAGAAGAGAAACTGGAGCAGAGCCTGCCGTTTCTCGCCACCGTCGGTTCGGTCAGCCCGTACATCGGTCTGTTCGGTACCGTGTGGGGCATCATGAACTCCTTCCGCGGTCTGGCCAGCGCCCAGCAAGCGACCCTGGCCACCGTAGCCCCGGGTATCGCCGAAGCCCTGATCGCCACAGCGATCGGTCTGTTCGCCGCGATCCCTGCGGTCATCGCTTACAACCGTTTTGCTGCCCGCAGCGAAACCTTGCTGGGCCGCTACTACACCTTCGCCGATGAATTCCAGGCGATCCTGCACCGCAAAGTGCACACCAGCGAAGAATAAGCAGGTAATTTCCAATGGCTTTAATCGCTCGAGCTCGCAAAAAGCGCAAGCCGGTCGCCGAGATGAACGTAGTGCCTTACATCGACGTGATGTTGGTACTGCTGGTCATCTTCATGGTGACCGCGCCGATGCTCAATCAGGGCGTGAAAGTTGATCTGCCCAAGGTTTCCAGCGAAGCCTTGCCGCAGGACAACAACACTCAGGTCCTGACCATTTCGATCAAGGCTGACAAGACCTACTACTGGAACCTTGGCAGCGAAGTCGACACCGAGAAGCAGCAGGACAGGGCCATGACCCTGCCGCAAATGACCGATGCGGTGACCAAGATCATTCGCGCCGGCACCGAAGGCGGCAAGCGTACGCAGGTCTTTATCCGCGGCGACAAAACCGTTGATTATGGTTCCGTCATGGGCGCCATGGGCGGATTGCAGAAAGCCGGGGTCGGTAATGTTGGTTTGATTACCGAGGCCCCCTGATGCAGCAACTGCGAGAGCCGTCCGCCTCGGAAAGCTACTTCTGGCCTAGTGTCTGGGCGATTGTCTTGCACGTGCTGGTGTTCGGCATGCTGTTTGTCAGTTTCGCCTTCACACCAGAGCTGCCGCCGGCCAAGCCGATTGTCCAGGCGACCCTGTACCAACTGAAATCGAAAAGTCAGGCAACCACCCAGACCAATCAGAAGATTGCGGGTGAGGCGAAGAAATCCGCCGCGCGCCAGACCGAAGTCGAGCAGATGGAGCAGAAAAAGGTCGAGCAGGAAGCGGTGAAAGCTGCGGAACAAAAGAAAGAAGAAGCGGCTCAAAAGGCCGAGGAAGCCAAGAAGGCCGACGAGGCTAAAAAAGCGGACGAGGCGAAGAAGGCTGATGATGCCAAGAAAGCCGACGACGCGAAAAAAGCCGAGGCCAAGAAGGCAGAAGAGAAACAATTGGCTGATATAGCCAAGAAGAAGGCTGAAGAAGAGGCTAAGGAAGAAGCCAAGAAAGAAGCCGCTGAAGAAGCCAAGAAGAAAATCGTCGAAGACGCGAAGAAGAAAGCCGCCGAAGACGCCAAGAAGAAAGCAGAAGCTGAAGAGGCGAAGAAGAAGATCGCCGACGAAGCGAAGAAGAAAGCTGCTGCCGATGCTGCGAAGAAGAAAGCGCAGGATGCGGCACGTAAATCGACCGAAGACAAAAAGGCTCAGGCCTTGGCTGATTTGCTTTCCGACACGCCGCAGCGCCAGCAGGCCTTGGCCGATGAGCAGGGTGACGAAGTCGCGGGCAGTTTCGATGACCTGATTCGTGCGCGAGCAGCAGAAGGTTGGGCTCGTCCACCTTCGGCACGCAAAGGCATGACGGTCGTGCTGCAAATCGGCATGTTGCCGGACGGTACGGTGACTTCGGTCAGCGTGGCCAAATCCAGTGGCGACGGTCCGTTCGATGCTTCGGCAGTGGCGGCAGTGAAGAATATTGGACGTTTGACAGAAATGCAGGGAATGAAGGCGAGCGATTTCGCTCCATATCGTTCATTCAAGATGACATTCACACCTGAGGACTTAGCCTTGTGAGAAACCTTCTTCGAGGAATGCTGGTCGTGATCTGCTGCATGGCAGGGATCGCGATGGCTGATGAAAAGAACATTCTGGTCACCAGTGGTAGCGATCGGGCAACGCCGATCGCTGTTGTACCGTTCGGTTTCCAGGGCGGTGCAGTCCTGCCGGACGACATGGCTGAAATTATTGGTAACGATTTGCGCAACTCGGGCTACTACTCGCCGATTCCAAAGCAAAACATGATCAGCCAGCCAAGCCAGCCGAGCGAAATCATCTTCCGTGACTGGAAGGCGGTGGGTGCTCAATACATGATGGTTGGCAGCATCGTTCCAGCAGGCGGTCGTCTGCAGGTGCAATGGGCACTGTTCAACGTCGCCACCGAGCAGAAAGTGGCCGACGGCAGTGTCTCCGGTACTACCGAGCAGCTGCGCGACATGGCGCACTACATCTCGGACCAGTCGTTTGAAAAACTCACCGGCATTAAAGGTGCGTTTTCCACCCGTCTGCTGTACGTAACGGCTGAGCGCTTCTCCGAGAAGAACACCCGTTACACCCTGCAGCGTTCGGACTACGACGGTGCCCGCGCCGTGACACTGCTGCAATCGCGCGAGCCGATCCTGTCGCCGCGTTTTGCACCGGATGGCAAGCGTATCGCCTACGTGTCGTTCGAACAGAAGCGTCCGCGCATCTTCATGCAGAACATCGACACCGGTCGCCGTGAGCAGATCACCAACTTTGAAGGCCTGAACGGCGCGCCAGCCTGGTCGCCGGATGGCAATCGCCTGGCGTTCGTACTGTCAAAAGACGGTAACCCGGACATCTATGTGATGAACCTCGGTTCGCGTCAGATCACCCGTGTAACCGCGGGCCCTGGCATCAACACCGAACCGTACTGGGGCAAGGATGGCTCGACCATCTACTTCACGTCCGACCGTGGCGGCAAGCCACAGATCTATAAAACCAGCGCCAGTGGCGGCGGTGCGGAGCGAGTGACCTTTATCGGTAACTACAACGCCAACCCGAAACTGTCGGCTGACGAAAAGACTCTGGTGATGATCCATCGCCAGGATGGCTTCACCAATTTCAAGGTGGCGGCCCAGGATTTGCAGCGAGGTAGTGTAAAGATCCTCACTGATAGCACTCTGGACGAGTCACCTACTGTTGCGCCCAACGGCACCATGGTAATCTACGCCACCCGCCAGCAGGGCCGGGGAGTCTTGATGCTCGTGTCCATTAATGGACGCGTGAGGCTCCCGCTTCCTACCGCTCAAGGCGAAGTCAGAGAACCGTCCTGGTCCCCTTACCTGAACTGACGCGGCGCTTTACGTTTTACTTAACACACTGGGGTTCATTAGGAGTTTCACGATGGAAATGCTGAAGTTTGGTAAATTTGCTGCGCTGGCTCTGGCCATGGCTGTAGCTGTAGGTTGCTCGTCCAAAGGCGGCGACAACGCCGGTGAAGGCGCTGTTGATCCAAACGCTGGTTACGGCGCAAACACTGGTGCCGTTGACGGTTCCCTGAGCGAAGAAGCTGCTCTGCGCGCAATCACCACCTTCTACTTCGAATACGACAGCTCGGACCTGAAGCCAGAAGCCATGCGCGCTCTGGACGTTCACGCCAAAGACCTGAAAGCTAACGGCGCTCGCGTTGTTCTGGAAGGCAACACCGACGAACGTGGTACTCGTGAGTACAACATGGCACTGGGCGAGCGTCGTGCGAAAGCCGTTCAACGCTACCTGGTACTGCAAGGTGTTTCCCCAGCTCAGCTGGAACTGGTTTCCTACGGCGAAGAGCGTCCAGTTGCTACCGGCAACGACGAGCAGTCCTGGGCTCAAAACCGTCGCGTCGAACTGCGTAAGTAATTCGATATGCGAACGTGCCGTCGTGCTGTAACTGTTCTGGCTCTCAGCCTCGCGCCGCTTGCGGCTTGGGCTGCGGTTCCTGTGGTCGATGACAACTCCGGTTATAACAATAGCGGGAGTAGTTATCCGCCTGCGGGTTACGGTACGAACGGCGCCTATGCCGGGGGAGCGGCTTCGGCCCCTGCCTCGGCACAAGGCATGCTGTTCAACCAACTGCAACAAATGCAGGATCAGATTTCGCGCCAGCAAGGCGTGATTGAAGAACTGCAGAATCAGGTTGCGCGCATGAAGCAAGAATCCCTGGAGCGATACCAGGATCTTGATCGGCGCATAGGATCCGGTGTTGCACCTGCCGCGACTCCTGAGAATTCTTCTGCCGGTGGCGATGCAAGTGCTGCTGCCGGTGCTGCCGCTGGCGCCGGGGCTGCTGCCCAGGCACCTGCTGCAAGTAGTGAACCGGGTGATCCGGCCAAGGAAAAGCTGTATTACGATGCCGCTTTCGACCTGATCAAAGCCAAGGATTTCGACAAGGCCAGCCAGGCCTTCGCCGCTTTCCTGCGTAAATACCCGAACAGCCAGTACGCGGGCAATGCCCAGTACTGGTTGGGTGAAGTGAACCTGGCCAAAGGTGATCTGCAAGGTGCAGGTCAGGCGTTTGCCAAGGTATCGCAGCTGTATCCCAAGCATGCCAAAGTGCCGGATTCGCTGTACAAGCTCGCCGATGTAGAGCGCCGTCTCGGTCACACCGACAAGGTCAAAGGCATCCTGCAGCAGGTGGTGGCCCAATATCCGGGCACGTCCGCCGCGCAGTTGGCCCAGCGCGATCTGCAACGCATGTAACGCAGCTTACCCGTTTGGAAGAAACCCGCGCTTGTCGCGGGTTTTTTCGTTAGAATTCACGCCCTTTTTCTGAAACACGCTTCTTGTGGTCTACGCGTTGGCGGGATTGCCTGAAGTGCCTGACGGAGGCGGACAGCCTGTTTAGCTGTTACGCCCGTGGCGACTATGCAAGACACATTGAGAATCACCGAAGTTTTCTACTCTTTGCAGGGGGAAACGCGGACCGCCGGGCTGCCCACGGTTTTTGTGCGCCTGACTGGTTGCCCATTGCGTTGCCAATACTGCGACAGTGCCTATGCGTTCAGTGGCGGGACAATCCGCACCCTCGACGACATCCTTGAACAAGTAGCCGGGTTTCGACCGCGCTACGTGTGCGTCACCGGCGGTGAGCCACTGGCACAGCCGAACGCCATTCCTTTGCTCAAACAGTTGTGTGATGCCGGTTACGAGGTTTCGCTGGAAACCAGCGGCGCCCTTGACGTTTCGGCTGTCGATCCGCGCGTCAGTCGCGTGGTCGACTTGAAGACGCCGGGTTCGAAAGAAGCTCACCGCAACCGTTACGAAAATATCGAACTGCTGACCCCGAACGATCAGGTGAAGTTTGTCATCTGCTCGCGGGAAGACTACGACTGGGCGGTTTCCAAGCTGATTCAGTACGGACTGGATCGACGCGCCGGCGAAGTGCTGTTCTCGCCTAGCCACCATGACCTGAATGCTCGGGATCTGGCGGACTGGGTGGTGGCAGACAATTTGCCGGTACGCCTGCAATTGCAGTTGCATAAATATCTTTGGAACGATGAGCCGGGGCGCTGACATGACCGAACAACTGAACACCACCGAAAAACGTGCGGTCATCCTGCTGTCCGGCGGCCTCGACTCGGCAACCGTCGTGGCCATGGCACGCGCCGAAGGCTATAGCTGCTACACCATGAGTTTCGATTACGGCCAGCGCTCTCACGCAGAATTGCACGCTGCTGCCCGCGTTGCCCGGGATCTGGGTGTGGTCGAACACAAGGTGATCGGCCTCAACCTGAACGGCATGGGCGGCTCGGCACTGACTGATAGCAGCATCGACATTCCGGAGGAGCTGGGTGAGGGCATCCCGGTCACTTATGTGCCGGCGCGCAATACCGTTTTTCTGTCTCTGGCGCTGGGTTGGGCTGAAGTGCTCGGCGCTCGCGACATCTTCATCGGTGTGAACGCCGTGGACTATTCCGGTTACCCGGATTGCCGTCCCGAGTTCATCGAGTCGTTCGAACGCATGGCCAATCTGGCGACCAAGGCCGGTGTCGAGGGCAATGGCTTCCGTATCCAGGCCCCGTTGCAGAATTTGAGCAAGGCGCAAATCGTTCAGGCAGGCGTGAAGCTTGGTGTCGATTACGGCCTCACCGTTTCCTGCTATCAGGCCGATAATGACGGCCGCGCATGCGGCAAATGCGACAGCTGCCGCCTGCGTGCAGAAGGCTTTGCGGCAGCCGGAGTGGAGGATCCAACACCTTATTTTTGATTTTTTTCAAAAAGGTGTTGAATAGTCCTTAAAAATCAGTATTATACGCGCCACCACACAGCGGGTCGTTAGCTCAGTTGGTAGAGCAGTTGGCTTTTAACCAATTGGTCGTAGGTTCGAATCCCACACGACCCACCATATTTGGCGGTTTAGAAAATCCGGAAGGCCCACGAAAGTGAGGATTTCCGGGTTTTTTTTTGCCTGCAATTCGGGCGTCTGCTCTTTCAGTGCCAGCGGCGCTGACGCAGGTCAGAATCATCTTTTGTATCAACGGGATATTCTGTAGCCTTGCGCAGCTTCAACGCTGTCCGTGCCTGATAAAACTCACTCTCCCGGCGGTACCCTCAAGCGGTCCGGAGCCGGGTGTATACTCGACTTTCGCGCGAACGCGCCTGCAGGTCTTGCGAACATGACGCAGATTTCCGAACGCCTTCTGGTTCAAGCCCATCTCGATGCCAAACAGCCCAAACCGCTGACGGCCGAGGAAGAGGCTTATTACCGTTCAGCCATCGCCGCCGAGCTCAAGGCTCAGGACGCGGTGTTGGTTGCCCATTTTTATTGCGACCCGGTGATTCAGGCTCTGGCCGAAGAAACCGGCGGCTGTGTCTCCGACTCCCTGGAGATGGCTCGCTTCGGCAATGCTCATCCGGCCAAGACCGTAGTGGTCGCCGGCGTGAAGTTCATGGGCGAGACCGCGAAGATTCTCAATCCTGAAAAACGTGTGCTGATGCCAACTCTGGAAGCGACTTGCTCGCTCGACCTGGGTTGCCCGGTGGACGAGTTCTCGGCGTTCTGCGATCAGCATCCAGAGCGCACGGTAGTGGTTTACGCCAACACTTCCGCTGCCGTGAAGGCGCGGGCCGACTGGGTGGTGACATCGAGCTGCGCACTGGAAATCGTCGAAAGCCTGATGGACAACGGCGAGACCATCATCTGGGGGCCGGACAAGCATCTGGGCACTTATATCCAACGCAAGACCGGCGCCGACATGCTGCTCTGGGACGGTGCCTGCATCGTCCATGAAGAGTTCAAGTCCAAGCAGCTCGAAGACATGAAAGCGCTGTACCCGGACGCGGCAATTCTGGTGCACCCGGAATCGCCGACGTCGGTGATCGAACTGGCCGATGCCGTCGGCTCCACCAGCCAATTGATCGCTGCTGCGCAGACGCTGCCGAACAAGACGCTGATTGTCGCCACCGACCGAGGCATCTTCTACAAGATGCAGCAGCTGTGCCCGGACAAGGTCTTCATCGAGGCGCCAACCGCCGGTAACGGCGCCGCGTGCCGCAGTTGCGCACATTGCCCGTGGATGGCCATGAATACCCTTGAGCGCACGCTCAAGAGCTTGAAGGAAGGGACGAACGAGATCTTTGTCGATCCGGCGTTGATTCCGCAGGCGATTCGACCGTTGAAGCGGATGCTGGACTTTACGCAAGCGGCGCGGATGAAGCTGGCCGGTAACGCCTGAGGTCTTTCAGGCAACAAAAAAACCTGTAGGAGTGAGCCTGCTTGCGATAGCGTTGTGTCAGATAGCAATTATGTTTGCTGACACACCGCTATCGCGAGCAGGCTCACTCCTACTGTGGTTTCTGGCGTCTGGAAATTACTTGGTCTTCTTCGGAATCCGCACCACGCGGGTGTCGGAATAGATGTCGTGCCACGTGCGCTTCTGCTTGTCGTACAGCGACCAGAAGAATCCGAGCCCCACACACAGCCACGAAGCAATCGACACCATGAAGCGCAGCAGCGCCTGCCACAGGCTGATCGCCTCGCCATTGGCGTTCTGTACGCGAATCCCCCACACCTGCATGCCCAGTGTCTGCCCGCCATGGGTCCAGAACTTGGCGAAGAAGGCAAACAGCACCAGCAACAGCACTGTCGAATAGAGCGGATCGCCGTCGAGTTTGCCGGCATCGGTCATTGCGCGCAGACGTTCTTCGCCGATGATCGCCGCCTGGATCAACTTGTAAACGAAGCCGGTCACGATCAGCAGAGCGGTGCACAGCAGAAAGTCATAGAACATCGCGGCCAGACGACGGCCGAGGCCAACGGGAGGAAAGTCGCCCTGGGGGGTGAGCAGGTTTTTCGACATGGCAGCCTCTGGACGCAAAATGAAGCGCCATTTTACGGATTCGCGCGCACAAAAAAGCCCCTGATATCAATATCAGGGGCTTTTTCGTTACAGAGATCAGGCTTCTGCTTGTACTTCGTCAGCCTGCATGCCTTTCTGGCCTTGCACAGCAACGAAAGTCACTTTCTGGCCTTCTTTCAGGCTCTTGAAGCCGTTGCCCTGGATAGCGCGGAAATGCACGAACAGATCCGGACCGCTTTCAGGAGTGATAAAACCAAAACCTTTCTCGTCGTTAAACCACTTGACGGTACCGCTCTGACGTTGGGACATTTCTTATTTCCTTTGACGCAATAAATTGATGACAGTCTCTTTCTCATGAAAGAGTACTGGGGCTGGTTGCAGGAGAGTAAGAAGACGTCGAACGGGATGTAGCTAACTTGTAGGCTACTGCCCAGGTCACGATTCCAAGCTGACCCATGCAAACACAGTGGACAAACTCTACGCCAACTACGGGAGAAAAAACAAGCCCCCGCAAGGGCCCGGTTTTGCTGCACTTGCTGGCAGTTAGTCGGTCCACTAGTGCAGGCTTAGACGATTAGCTTTTTCAAATCTTTTCGAACGTTATAAGCAAAGTTCATATTCGAATCGACTGTTAGAAAATGCACTTTTTTGTGGCGATTGCGTTACACATTAGTGCACGCATAACGCAATCGCGTTACTTATAGAAACAGTCAATCAACCACGATAGTAGCGTTGTGGAACAAATGGCATTTTGCTTACAAGCATTGGCACCTTTTTCCCACGCACGATGGCCCAAACGGTTGTATCAAGAGTGACATAAGCACTGTCGAGGTAGCCCATCGCCAATGGCCCGCCCAGGGTCGGTCCGAAACCGCCGCTGCACACGCTGCCAATGATCTCGCCCGCTTCGTTGACGATCTCCGCGCCTTCACGCACTGGCGTGCGTTCTTGCGGCAGCAGGCCGACGCGTTTACGCGCGACACCGTTCTCTTGTTGAGCAAAGACTTGTTCTGCACCCGGGAAACCGCCGGCCCGTGCGCCATCAGCGCGGCGCGTCTTGGAGATCGCCCACAACAGGCTGGCCTCGATTGGCGTGGTGTCGGTGTTCATGTCGTGGCCGTACAGGCACAGGCCGGCTTCCAGACGCAGCGAATCGCGAGCGCCAAGGCCAATGGCCTGGACTTCTGGCTCGGCAAGCAGGGCGCGAGCGAGTTTTTCCGCATCGGCGGCTGGCACCGAGATTTCGAAACCGTCTTCACCGGTGTAACCCGAACGGCTGACGAAGCAATCCACACCCAAGAGTTGCACGCGGTTGAACTGCATGAAGGTCATTTTCGCGACCTCAGGCGCGAGGCGCGCCAGCACGGCAACCGCTGCTGGACCCTGCAGAGCGAGCAGGGCACGGGCTTCGAACAGCTCCGTAATGGTGCACTGATCGCCGATGTGTTTTTGCAGATGCGCCAGATCCTGATCCTTGCACGCGGCGTTGACCACCAGGAACAGTTCGTCGTTACCGAGGTTGGCGACCATCAGGTCATCGAGAATGCCGCCGGTTTCATTGGTGAACATCGCGTAACGCTGCATGCCCACTGGCAGGTCGATGATATCTACCGGCACCAGGGTTTCCAGGGCTTTGGCGGCGTTGGCACCGGTCAGGCGGATCTGGCCCATGTGCGAAACGTCGAACAGCCCGGCCTGCTCACGGGTGTGCTGATGTTCTTTCATCACGCCCAACGGGTATTGCACCGGCATGTCGTAGCCGGCGAACGGCACCATGCGGGCGCCAAGTTCGATGTGCAGAGCGTGCAGCGGGGTTTTCGACAGTTGTTCGGTGGACATGCGTGGCTCCTTGAAAATGGGTTCGGGATCGGGGGCAAGATCAAGAGCCCCTCACCCCAGCCCTCTCCCGGAGGGAGAGGGAGCTAGTTACGTTTTCTCCCGGAGGGAGAGGGGGCTAAGTACGATCGTCTCCCTGAGGGAGGCGGAGTTAAATAAGGTTCAGCATTCGATAATGTTGACCGCCAGACCGCCACGGGCGGTCTCTTTGTATTTGCTTTTCATGTCGGCGCCGGTCTGGCGCATGGTGCGAATGACTTTGTCGAGGGAGACGAAATGTTGACCGTCGCCACGCATGGCCATGCGCACCGCGTTGATCGCCTTCACCGAGCCCATCGCATTGCGCTCGATGCACGGCACTTGCACCAGGCCGCCAATCGGGTCGCAGGTCAGGCCCAGGTTATGTTCCATGCCGATTTCCGCAGCGTTCTCGACTTGCTGCACGCTGCCGCCGAGCACTTCACACAACGCGCCGGCCGCCATTGAACAGGCAACGCCGACTTCACCCTGACAACCGACTTCGGCGCCGGAGATCGAGGCGTTTTCCTTGTAGAGAATGCCGATGGCCGCCGCAGTGAGCAGAAATCGCACCACGCCATCGTCATTCGCACCGGGAATAAAGCGCATGTAGTAATGCAAAACAGCAGGAATAATCCCCGCCGCACCGTTGGTCGGCGCCGTGACCACGCGCCCGCCGTTGGCGTTTTCTTCGTTGACCGCCAAGGCGTAGAGGTTGACCCAGTCGAGCACCGACAACGGATCGCGCAGCGCTGATTCCGGGTTCTTGCACAGTTGCCGATGCAGCGCCGCCGCACGTCGTTTGACCTTCAAACCACCCGGCAAGATGCCTTCGTTACGGCAACCCGCCGCGACGCAGTCCTGCATCACCTGCCAGATCTTCAGCAGACCGGCACGGGTTTCCGCTTCCGGGCGCCAGGCGCTTTCGTTGGTCAGCATCACCTGACTGATCGACAGACCGTAGGTGGCGCAATGACTGAGCAAATCCTTGGCACTTTTGAACGGGAAGGTCAGCGGCGTGGCGTCTTCGACGATGCGATCGGCACCGGCCGCATCCTCGTCGACCACGAAACCGCCACCGACCGAGTAGTACTCGCGGCTGCGAATCTGCAGGCCCGCCGCATCGAATGCACGAAAGATCATGCCGTTGGGGTGATAGGCCAGTGGCTTGCGGATCATCGCCAGGTGTTCTTTCTCGTTGAACGCAATGCTGTGTTCACCGAGCAGGTTGAGCCGGCCGTTACCGCGAATGTCTTGCAGGCGCGCGGCGACGGTTTCGGTGTCGACGGTGTCCGGGTGCTCGCCTTCGAGGCCGAGCAGCACGGCTTTGTCGCTGCCGTGACCTTTACCAGTGGCGCCGAGGGAACCGTACAGTTCGACGCGAACGCTGGCGGTGCTAGTCAGCAGATTTTCTCGCCGCAGGCCTTCAGCGAAGCGCGCAGCAGCGCGCATCGGGCCGACGGTGTGGGAGCTGGAGGGACCGATGCCAATCTTGAACAGGTCGAACACGCTTAACGACATGAGTGGTTCTCCGGTTTCTTGTTATAGGAATTGGCGGAATATCAGGCTTGATGCGTTCCTTGTGGGAGCTGGCTTGCCAGCGATGGCGGTGTGTCAGGCAATAGAAGTGGAGACTGATCCACCCTCATCGCTGGCAAGCCAGCTCCCACAGGGATTTGTGGTGTTCTCGAAAGAGGGGCAGGTAAACCTGCCCCTCATTCGTTTAAGCGTAGCTTTCGATCGACGGGCAGGCGCAGACCAGGTTGCGGTCGCCGAACACGTTGTCGACGCGACCGACCGGCGGCCAGTATTTACCTTCGATCAACGACGCCACCGGATACACTGCTTGCTCGCGGCTGTACGGGTGGGTCCATTCGCCAACCAGCTCTGCCGCGGTATGCGGGGCGTTCTTCAGCGGGTTGTCATCCTTGTCCAGCGTGCCGTTTTCCACGGCGCGGATTTCTTCGCGGATGCGGATCATGGCGTCGCAGAAGCGGTCCAGTTCTTCCTTGGATTCGCTTTCGGTCGGCTCGATCATCAACGTGCCCGCTACCGGGAACGACATGGTCGGAGCGTGGAAGCCGAAGTCGATCAGACGCTTGGCGACGTCATCGACGCTGATGCCGCTGCTGTCTTTGAGCGGACGCAGATCAAGGATGCACTCGTGCGCCACCAGACCGTTGCTGCCGGTGTACAGCACTGGGTAGTGCTCTTCCAGACGACGGGAAATGTAGTTGGCATTGAGAATCGCCAGTTGCGAAGCACGCTTCAGACCGGCGCCGCCCATCATGCGAATGTACATCCAGGTGATCGGCAGAATGCTCGCGCTGCCGAACGGTGCCGCGCACACCGCGCCTTCTTTGCGTTCCATCTGGCCATGGCCCGGCAGGAACGGTGTCAGGTGCGACTTGACGCCAATCGGGCCGACGCCCGGGCCGCCACCGCCGTGCGGAATACAAAAGGTCTTGTGCAGGTTCAAGTGCGAAACATCGCCGCCGAACTTGCCCGGTGCGCAGAGGCCGACCATCGCGTTCATGTTGGCGCCGTCGATGTACACCTGGCCGCCGTTGTCATGAATGATCCCGCAGATTTCGCGGATGCCTTCTTCGAACACACCATGGGTCGACGGGTAGGTGATCATCAGCGCGGCGAGGTGCTCGCGGTGCTCGATGGCCTTGGCGCGCAGGTCTTCGATGTCGACGTTGCCGCGCGCATCGCACGCAGTCACAACCACGCGCATGCCTGCCATGTTGGCGGTGGCCGGGTTGGTGCCGTGGGCCGACGACGGGATCAGGCAGATGTCGCGACGCTCATCTCCACGGCTCTGGTGGTAGGCGCGGATCGCCAGCAGGCCGGCGTATTCACCCTGCGAACCGGCGTTTGGTTGCAGCGAGATCGCGTCGTAGCCGGTGGCGGCGCAGAGCATCGCTTCCAGTTCATCGGTCAGTTGCTGATAACCGGCGCTTTGCGCTGCCGGAGCGAACGGGTGCAGGGCGCCGAATTCGGCCCAGGTCACCGGGATCATTTCGCTGGCGGCGTTGAGCTTCATGGTGCACGAGCCCAGCGGGATCATGGTGCGATCCAGTGCCAGGTCCTTGTCCGCCAGTTTGCGCAGGTAGCGCATCAGCTCGGTTTCCGAGTGATAACGGTTGAACACCGGGTGGCTGAGGATTAGCGACTGACGCACCAGCGCAGCCGGGATGGTGCTGTGTACCGAAGCGGCCAGTGCCGCGAAGTCCGGCAGGGTCTTGCCGTCGGCGAACAGGCTCCACAGGGTTTCGATGTCAGCCTGAGTGGTGGTTTCGTCGACCGACAGGCCCAGACGTTCGGCATCAATCACGCGCAGGTTGATCTGCGCGGCGTGAGCCTTGTCGTGCAGCGCGGCGGTTTGCGCGCCGGTGGCCAGGGTCAGGGTGTCGAAGAAGTGTGCCTGCTCGACGGTCTGGCCCAGTGCGGTCAGGCCCTTGGCCAGAATCGCGGTCAGGTGATGCACGCGATTGGCAATCTGCGTCAGGCCTTTCGGGCCGTGGTAGACGGCGTACATGCTGGCGATGTTGGCCAGCAGCACTTGCGCGGTGCAGATGTTCGACGTGGCCTTCTCGCGGCGGATGTGTTGCTCGCGGGTCTGCATCGCCAGACGCAGCGCCGGTTTGCCGAAACGGTCAACCGAAACACCGACCAGACGGCCCGGCATGTCACGCTTGAATGCATCCTTGGTGGAGAAGTAAGCCGCGTGCGGGCCACCGAAGCCCAGCGGCACGCCGAAGCGTTGTGCCGAACCGATAGCGACGTCAGCGCCGAACTCGCCCGGGGCGGTCAGCAGGGTCAGGGCCAGCAGGTCAGCGGCGACTGCGACCAGCGCATTCGCGGCGTGGAAGCGTTCGGCCAGTTCGCTGTAGTCGAACACATCACCGTTGCTGGCCGGGTATTGCAGCAGCGCGCCAAAGAATGGCGTCACGTCGGTCAGTTCACGCTCATCGCCCACAACGACTTCGATGCCCAGCGGCTCGGCACGGGTGCGTAGCACGTCGAGGGTTTGCGGGTGGCTGTGGATCGAGGCGAAGAATTGGTGGCTGCCCTTGTTCTTGCTCAGGCGTTTGCAGAAGGTCATGGCTTCGGCAGCAGCGGTGGCTTCGTCGAGCAGGGAAGCGTTGGCGATCGGCAGGCCGGTGAGATCGCTGATCAGGGTCTGGAAGTTCAGCAGCGCTTCGAGACGGCCCTGGGAAATTTCTGGCTGGTACGGCGTGTAAGCGGTGTACCAGGCCGGGTTTTCCAGGAGGTTGCGCAGGATCGGCGACGGCGTGTGGCAGTTGTAGTAGCCCTGGCCGATGTAGGTCTTGAACAGCTGATTCTTGCCGGCGATCGATTTGATCATCGCCAGGGCATCGGCTTCACTCAGGCCGTCGTCCATGCCGAGCACGCTGGTGCCCTTGATGCTTTCCGGGATGACGCTGGCGCTCAGGGCTTCGAGCGAATCGAAGCCGAGGCTGTTGAGCATGGCTTGCTCGTCACCGGCGCGCGGGCCGATGTGACGGGCGATGAATTCGTTGGCGGTGCCGAGTTGTACTTGGGTCATGTCAGGTTCCTCAGGCTTCGGCTTGGGCTTTGATCAGACGGTCGTAAGCGTCTTGATCCAGCAGTTTGCCGACAGCGGCGGCGTCGCTTGGCTGGAAGCGGAAGAACCAGCCTTGGCCCAGCGGATCTTCGTTGACCAGTTCCGGGGCGTCTTCCAGTGCCGGGTTCACTTCCAGTACGTCACCGTCCAGCGGCATGTACACGCCGCTGGCGGCTTTTACCGATTCCACGGTGGCGGCTTCAGCGCCTTTTTCATAAGCCTGCAGTTCAGGCAGTTGCACGAACACCACGTCGCCCAAGGCGTTCTGCGCGAAAGCGGTGATGCCGACAGTGACAGAGCCGTCAGCTTCGGCGCGCAGCCATTCGTGATCTTCAGTAAAACGCAACTCGCTCATGGAAACTCCTCAGGGGGCCAGACTCGTCTGGTGGACGCGGTTGAAGGCGTGGGCAGGGAAGCCCTTATTTATGAAGGGTTGATTAGCAAGAACGCGGCCAAGGTTTATTTATCCATATAAATCAATGGCTTATCTATTTGGTCGAGATGATTGATTGAGTAGCGTGTAGCGAAATCGCTACAGCGTGGAGCGAGGAAAAAAGCTGAACGGGATCAAAGCCTTGCACAGCGGTGACCGGAGGAGGGTGTAGCGATATCGTTCCGCTGTAGCGCTTTCAGTACAGTTGCAGGTCGTTTTTAGCGCGAATCTCAGATCTGCCACCAACCATTGTAGGAGTGAGCCTGCTCGCGATAGCGGTGTGTCAGACGCCGCAAATGTTGAATGTCAGACCGCTATCGCGAGCAGGCTCACTCCTACAGGGCATTTGCGGCGTGCTCAGGGCTTGTTGGGAATGCCGTACTTGCGCAATCGATGGGCGATAGCGGTGTGCGAGGTCTGCAAGCGGCTCGCCAGTTGCCGGGTCGAGGGGTAGCTGACGTAGAGTTTTTCCAGCAGCGACTTTTCGAACGACTCGACCGCTTGTTCGAGGCTGTCGACGTCGCTGTCAGTCTGCCGTGCAACGGAGGTGCCGGCGATGTCGAGATCGCCGATGTCGACCAGGCTGCTTTCGCAGATCGCGGCGGCGCGGAAGATCACGTTCTGCAACTGGCGCACATTGCCCGGCCAGCGGTTGCCGAGCAGCGCCGGATAGGTACCGGGGGCGAGGCGGCAGACCGGGCGCTGGATTTGCGCGCAGGCCTGTTGCATGAAATAGCGCGCCAGCAACAGGATGTCCTGACCGCGTTCGCGCAGTGGCGGCACTTCGACGTTGAGCACGTTGAGGCGATAGAACAGGTCTTCGCGAAACAGTCCTTCGCTGACCATTTTTTCCAGATCACGGTGAGTCGCGCTGAGGATGCGCACGTTGACCTTCACCTCACGATCGCCACCGACGCGGCGGAAGCTGCCGTCATTCAAAAAGCGCAGCAACTTGGCCTGCAAGTACGGCGACATCTCACCGATTTCGTCGAGAAACACCGTGCCCTGATTCGCCAGTTCCATCAGTCCCGGTTTGCCGCCGCGCGCCGCGCCGGTGAAGGCGCCGGGGGCGTAGCCGAACAGTTCGCTTTCGGCGAGGTTCTCCGGCAGAGCCGCGCAGTTCAGCGCGAGAAACGGTGCGCTGTGTCGCGCACTGATGGCGTGGCAGGCGCGGGCCACCAATTCTTTACCGGTGCCGGTTTCACCCTGGATCAACAGCGGCGCATCCAGGGCTGCCACTCTTTGAGCGCGAGCCTTGAGGGTACGAATCGCCGGAGATTCGCCGAGCAGGGCATCGAAGCCTTCGGCGTGGTCATGGTGCAACGCCGAGAGCTGTTCGCCGATGCGGTTCGGTTGATACAGGGTCAGCAGGGCGCCAGCGTCGGTGATCGGCGTGGCGTCGAGCAACAGGGTCTGGCCGTTGACGGTGATCTCGCGCAGCGGCAGACGGAAGCCGTGTTCGAGCAGGGTGTCGAGCAGGCCGGGATCGTTGAACAGTTCCGCGACGCTTTCGCCGGCCGGTTCGCGACCGTACAACGCGATCAACGCCGGATTGGCCAGCAAGACTTTGCCGGCACTGTCGAGCGCCAAAACGGGATCAGTCATCGCCGCGAGCAACGCGTCGAGCTGCAAGTGCCGACGCTGACCGGGGAGGATGTCGACCACGGTCACCGCTTCCACGCCGCGCACACGGAACAACGCGTCCTTCAGTTCTTCGAGCACTTGCGGGCTCAAGGTCGGAGCGTCGATGTAGACGTTCGGCGGGATCATCTCCACGGCATCCAGATTGAGATTGCGCCCACCGAGGATAGCCAGGACTTCCTGGGTGATGCCGACGCGGTCGATGAAGCTGACGTGGATACGCATGGGGCGGTTTTGGGTTCTGGATTGCGGAGGGTGGCAAGTATGCCTTGGGGCGGGCTAATGGTGAAACCTGTGTCCCCGCTGATCGTTCCCATGCTCTGCGTGGGAATGCATCTCGTGACGCTCTGCGTCACAGCGGACGCGGAGCGTCCGTGGCGGCGTTCCCACGCAGAGCGTGGGAACGATCCTGTGTTCTGCGCTGATCGTTCCCATGTCGAGGCGTCGAACCGTCCGCGTGGGAACGCTCAATGGGTGGTTACTCGAAATGCTCAAGATTGACCGGATCCCCGGAATGCATATCCAGCTGCTTGCGGATGTCTTCAAACATCAAGTCGTAATGTTTGTGAACCGAGCCGATCTGGCTGTGAGTCTTGGGAATCCCGTATTTTTCGGCGATTCGTGTCACGTCGCGGGCGAAGTTGTAAGCCTCTTCCTTGGGCAGGAAAAACGTTTCCTTCATGTCCTTGCCCTGCATGTTGCCATGCAGAGTGAACTGTATCCCTTTGCCTTTCTGGGGATCAGTGAACACTTCATAGTCGAGGCACACGTTGTAATTGACGTCGTCGTCAGTCAACGCATGTCGCTCGATATGCAAATGACCGGGTTCGAACTGGGCCATGGGTTTCTCCTTTCAAGGCATGGGAGAAGGGCAGACCTCACGCCTGCCCCCGGAGTTTCTAATTATCGATAGCTGATGCCGGGCTTCGCCGTGCTGACCCGAGTACCGGCGGTGCCCTGGACGATGGCTTCGATGTCTGCCAGCGAACCGATCACCGCAACCTTGCCAGTATGGCGCGCGAATTCGCAGGCTGCCTGAACCTTTGGTCCCATGGAACCTGCGGCAAAACCCAGTCGTTCGAGTTCGTCCGGATGCGCCTCGGCGATGGCTTTCTGGCTCGTTTTGCCGAAGTCGATGAACGCGGCGTTGACGTCGGTGGCGATCACCAGCAAATCCGCTTCCAGTTGTTCAGCCAACAGCGAGGAGCACAGGTCCTTGTCGATCACCGCCTCGATGCCCTTGAGGTTGCGGTTCTCGTCATACATGGTCGGAATGCCGCCGCCACCGGCGCAAATGACGATGCTGCCCTTGTCCAGCAGCCACTTGATCGGGCGGATTTCGAAGATGCGTTTTGGCCGTGGACTGGCGACTACACGGCGGAACTTGTCGCCGTCGGGCGCGATGGCCCAGCCTTTTTCGGCGGCGAGTTTTTCCGCTTCGGCCTTGTCGTAGACCGGGCCGATCGGCTTGGTCGGGTTCTTGAAGGCCGGGTCGTTGGCGTCGACTTCGACCTGAGTGAGCAGGGTGGCGAACGGGACCTCGAAGTCCAGCAAGTTACCCAGTTCCTGTTCGATGATGTAGCCGATCATGCCTTCGGTTTCTGCACCGAGCACGTCCAGCGGGTAGGGGGAGACGGAGGTATAGGCCGCCGCTTGCAGCGACAGCAGGCCGACTTGCGGGCCATTGCCGTGGGCGATGACCAGTTGGTTGCCGGGATGGATCTTGGCGATTTGCTCGGTGGCGATGCGGATGTTGGCGCGCTGGTTGTCAGCGGTCATCGGTTCGCCACGGCGGAGCAGGGCGTTACCGCCCAGAGCTACGACGATACGCATGGTGCATGTCCTTCTAAAAAACAGTGAGTTCGTGCAGGACGAATGCGATCCCTGTGGGAGCCGGGCTTGCCCGCGATGGCGGTGTATCCGTCAGCATTTCTGTCGGCTGACACACCGCTATCGCTGGCAAGCCAGCTCCCACAGTGACCGTGTCGATCAATTACAGATCAGCCAGGGTCGAGACCAGAATCGCCTTGATGGTGTGCATGCGGTTTTCCGCTTGCTCGAAGGCGATGCAGGCTGGCGATTCGAACACGTCGTCGGTGACTTCGATGCCGTTGGCCAGGTGTGGATACTGCTCGGCGATCTGTTTGCCGACCTTGGTGTCGCTGTTGTGGAACGCCGGCAGGCAGTGCATGAACTTGGTGCGCGGGTTGCCGGTGGCTTTCATCAGCTCTTTGTTGACCTGGTACGGCAGCAGTTGCTGGATACGCTCGGCCCACGCTTCCACCGGCTCGCCCATCGACACCCAGACGTCGGTGTGGATGAAGTCGACGCCTTTGACTGCGGCTTTCGGGTCTTCGGTCAGGGTGATGCGCGCACCGCTTTCTTCCGCGTATTTGTGGCAGCGCTCGACCAGATCGTCATGCGGCCACAGCGCTTTCGGCGCGCAGATGCGCACGTCCATGCCGAGTTTTGCGCCGACCAGCAGCAGCGAATTACCCATGTTGTTACGTGCATCGCCGAGGTAGGCGTAGCTGATCTCGTGGATTGGCTTGTCGGCGTGCTCACGCATGGTCAGCACGTCGGCGATCATCTGGGTCGGGTGATATTCGTCGGTCAGACCGTTGAACACCGGCACGCCGGCGAACTTGGCCAGCTCTTCGACGATTTCCTGTTTGAAGCCTCGGTACTCGATGGCGTCGTACATACGACCCAGCACGCGAGCCGTGTCCTTCATGCTTTCCTTGTGGCCAATCTGCGAGGAATTAGGGTCGATGTAGGTGACGTTGGCGCCCTGGTCATAAGCGGCGACTTCGAACGCGCAACGGGTGCGGGTCGAGGTTTTTTCGAAGATCAGGGCGATGTTGTTGCCCTTCAGGTGTTGCTGCTCGGTGCCGGTGTACTTGGCGCGTTTCAGGTCGCGGGACAGGTCGAGCAGGTAACGCAGCTCACGTGGGGTGTGGTGTTCCAGGCTGAGCAGGTTACGGTTGTGAATATTGAAAGCCATGATGGATCTCCTTCGGTATCGGTTATCCCCCTGATCGCACTGGATAAGTGCGATCAGGGCTCAGAGGTTTAGTAATCGATCGGGTCGCGGATGATCGGGCAGGTCATGCAGTGGCCGCCGCCACGGCCACGGCCGAGTTCGCCGGCGCTGATGGTGATGACCTCCACACCCGCCTTGCGCAGCAGGGTGTTGGTGTAGGTGTTGCGGTCGTAGCCGATGACCACGCCCGGCTCCACGGCGACCACGTTGTTGCCGTCGTCCCATTGCTCGCGTTCGGCGGCGAAGCTGTTGCCGCCGGTTTCCACCACGCGCAGCTTCGGCAGGTTGAGGGCTTTGGCGACGGTGTCGAGGAAGCTCGATTCTTCGCGGCGGATGTCGATGCCGCCCTGTTTGCTTTCGTCAGGGCGCAGGGTGAAGGCGACGATCTGGTTGACCACTTCCGGAAAGATCGTCACCAGGTCGCGGTCGCAGAAGCTGAACACGGTGTCCAGGTGCATCGCTGCGCGGGACTTCGGCAGACCGGCGACGATGACTTTTTCCACGGCTTTGTTCTTGAACAGGTTCAGCGCCAGTTGGCCGATGGCCTGACGGGATGAGCGCTCGCCCATACCGATCAACACCACGCCGTTGCCGATCGGCATCACATCACCGCCCTCAAGGGTGGAGCTGCCGTGGTCCTTGTCCGGGTCGCCGTACCAGATCTCGAAATCGGCGTTGGTGAACTGCGGGTGGAATTTGTAGATGGCAGTGGTCAGCAGGGTTTCCTGACGACGCGCCGGCCAGTACATCGGGTTCAGCGTCACGCCGCCATAGATCCAGCAGGTGGTGTCGCGGGTGAACTGGGTGTTCGGCAGCGGCGGCAGAATGAAGCTGGAGTGGCCGAGGAAGTCGCGGAACATCTGGATGGTCTTGCCACCGAAACTGTCCGGCAGATCATCGGCGGACACGCCGCCAATCAGGAATTCGGCGATGTGTCGCGGCTCCAGGCTTTTCAGCCAGGATTTCACTTCGCTGATCAGGCCCAGGCCCACCGAATCGGCGGTGACCTTGCGCTCAAGAATCCAGTCCAGTGCTTCCGGGATGGCGACGATGTCGGTCAGCAGGTTGTGCATTTCCAGCACATCGATCCCGCGTTCACGCATCTTGGTGACGAAGTCGAAGTGGTCGCGCTTGGCCTGGGCGACCCAGAGCACGTCGTCGAACAGCAGTTCATCGCAGTTGTTCGGGGTCAGCCGCTGATGGGCCAGACCAGGGGAGCAGACCATGACTTTGCGCAGTTTGCCGGCTTCGGAATGGACGCCGTACTTAACTTTTTCCGTGGTCATTGCAGTGATCCTCCAGATAACAAATCAATCAGGTGTTACAGAGTCAGGAAGCCGTCGTAGAGACCGTAGGCTGCCACCAGGGCACCGACGACCACCGCGGCGAAAATCAGCTTCTCGACGTTGGTGAAAATTGCTTGTTTGAGTTCCAGCTTGGCCTTGGCGAACAGGATCGCGCCGGGCGCATACAGCAGGGCCGAGAGCAGCAGGTACTTGACGCCGCCGGCGTAGAGCAGCCAGACCGCGTAGATCAGGGCGATGCCGCCGATGATCAGATCCTTGCGCCGCTCGGCTGCGAAGCCTTTGTAGGTTTCGCCACGTACCGCCAGCAGCAGGGCATACGCCGCCGACCACAGGTACGGCACCAGAATCATCGAGGTGGCGAGGTAGATCAGTGACAGGTAAGTGCTGGCCGAGAACAGGGTGATGATCAGGAAAATCTGCACCATCGCGTTGGTCAGCCACAGGGCGTTGACCGGTACGTGGTTGGCGTTCTCCTTGCGCAGGAACTCCGGCATGGTGTGGTCTTTGGCGGCGGCGAACATGATCTCCGCGCACAGCAGCACCCACGACAGCAGGGCCCCCAGCAACGAGATGATCAAGCCGACGCTGATCAGCACCGCACCCCAGTGACCGACCACGTGCTCAAGCACGGCGGCCATCGACGGGTTCTGCAGTTTGGCCAGTTCCGGTTGGGTCATGATGCCCAGCGACAGCACGTTCACCAGCACCAAAAACAGCAGCACAGTGATGAAACCGATGACGGTGGCCTTGCCCACGTCCGAACGTTTTTCCGCACGGGCCGAGAAGATGCTCGCGCCTTCGATGCCGATGAACACCCACACGGTGACCAGCATCATGTTGCGCACCTGGTTCATCACGCTGCCCAGATCGGGGTTTTTCACGCCCCAGATGTCGGCGGTGAAGATGTCCAGTTTGAACGCGAAGAGCGCGATCAATACGAACAGCAGCAGCGGCACGACCTTGGCCACCGTGGTCACCAGGTTGATGAAGGCCGCCTCCTTGATCCCGCGCAGCACCAGAAAATGCACGGCCCAGAGCAGGACAGAAGCGCCGATCACCGCGGCAACGGTGTTGCCTTCACCGAAAACCGGGAAGAAATAGCCGAGGGTACTGAACAACAGAACGAAGTAACCGACGTTGCCCAGCCAGGCACTGATCCAGTAACCCCAGGCGGATGAGAAACCCATGTAGTCGCCAAAACCGGCCTTGGCGTAGGCGTAGACACCGCCGTCGAGGTCAGGCTTGCGATTGGCGAGGGTCTGGAAGACAAAAGCGAGGGTGAGCATGCCGACAGCGGTGATGGCCCAACCGATCAGCACCGCGCCGACGTCGGCGCTGGCGGCCATGTTTTGTGGCAAAGAGAATATCCCGCCACCGATCATCGAGCCGACTACCAATGCAACCAGTGCACCTAATCGTAGTTTTCCGGGAGCTTCAGACATTGCATGACTCCATTGCAGGAGAGAAGAGTTCACAGCGTAGGACTGTTGACTGTTCGAACAACTGACATAGATCAGTGCATGGCCACATTCCATTGTTAATGAATGACTTAGGTCTCGGGTGCAGGCATAAAGCTATTGTCTGGAAGCCCCGTCCTAGAAGGGTTTGCTGTAGGTTTTTGGGAATGGCTATTATTACTTTTGAATTATCACGCTAGTTCGTTTTCAGCTTTTGGCAAATTTTCGGCATCTGTTTTCAGTACAGAATTGATTTATTAGGATCAGCGCACAAAACTGTCTTAACGTGCTAGGCGTTAGCGTCATCGGCTATATATAAGTGGGCGTTTTTCGGTGTTATCCAATAAACGTTATTAGTGTTTATCCATTTAGTTAATGTTCGATGACCACGTCTATCTTGTGGCGAAGGGATTTAGCGAAACGTCGTACCGCCCCGATGGGTGGCGAAGCCGCCCCCAAACCGCGCTAACTGAATTTAAGGGCGGCTTCGCCACCCATCGGGGATAAATCCCCTCGCCACAGAGAGTCACTCTCGCCACAGGTGTAAACAGGTCTGAGAACCAGTTGTTTGGAAAAGGGAGACTGGAATGTCGCAAACCACGCAAAAGCTGCGCCTGGGTGCATTGATCGCCCTGGTCGTGGGTTCGATGATTGGCGGGGGGATTTTCTCGTTGCCGCAGAACATGGCGGCGCGCGCCGATGCCGGGGCAATTCTGATCGGTTGGGGCATCACTGCCATCGGCATGCTGACCCTGGCGTTCGTCTTTCAAACCCTCGCCAACCGCAAACCCGAGCTGGATTCCGGCGTGTATGCCTACGCCAAGGCCGGGTTCGGCGACTACATGGGCTTCTCGTCGGCGTGGGGTTACTGGATCAGCGCCTGGCTGGGCAACGTCGGTTATTTCGTTTTGCTGTTCAGCACCCTCGGTTACTTTTTTCCGGTGTTTGGCCAGGGCAACACGCCCGTCGCCATCGGCTGCGCCTCGGTCTTGTTGTGGGCCGTGCATTTTCTGGTGATGCGCGGGATCAAGGAGGCGGCCTTCATCAATCAAGTGACCACGGTCGCGAAGATCGTGCCGCTGATCATGTTCATTGTCATCGCCGCCGTGGCGTTCAAGGCTGACATCTTCACCCGCGACATCTGGGGCCGCAGCAACCCGAGTTTCGGCGGGGTGATGGATCAGGTGCGCAACATGATGCTGGTCACCGTGTTTGTGTTCATCGGCATCGAGGGCGCCAGCGTGTACTCGGCGCGGGCGGAGAAACGCAGCGACGTCGGCCGCGCCACCGTGATCGGCTTTATCGGTGTGCTGGCGTTGCTGGTACTGGTTAACGTGCTGTCGCTGGGGATCATGAGCCAACCGGAACTGGCCACCCTGCAGAACCCTTCGCTGGCGGCGGTGCTGGAACACATCGTCGGGCCGTGGGGCGCGCTGGCGATCAGCATTGGCCTGGCGGTTTCGTTGCTCGGTGCGTTGCTGTCCTGGGCGCTGCTGTGCGCCGAGATCCTGTTTGCCACGGCCAAGGACAAGACCATGCCGGCGTTCCTGAAAAAGGAAAACGCCAACCATGTACCGGTCAATGCGTTGTGGCTGACCAACGTGATGATCCAGATTTTCCTGCTGATCACGCTGTTCTCGGCCGGCACTTACACCAGCCTGATCTATCTGGCTTCGTCGATGATTCTGGTGCCGTACCTGTGGTCGGCGGCGTACGCAGTGCTGCTGAGCGGACGCGGCGAAACCTACGAACACGCCTCGGCCGAACGCACCAAGGATCTGCTGATCGGCGGCATTGCCCTGTGCTATGCGGTGTGGTTGTTGTATGCCGGCGGGGTCAAGTATTTGCTGTTGTCGGCGCTGCTGTATGCGCCGGGGGTGATCCTGTTTGCCAAGGCCAAACATGAGCAGGGCGAGCCGTTGTTCACCACGGTCGAGAAAGGGATTTTTACCTGCGTGATCATCGGCGCCGGGCTGGCGGCGTATGGTTTGTACAGCGGGCTGTTGTCGTTGTGAGGTTGTCGCTTGAGTATCAGCCGCCGTATGACTGGGCGGCGATGTCGGGCTTTCTCGCCGCGCGGGCGGTGGTCGGGATGGAGACCGTGGTCGATGGCGTTTATTCACGCAGCATTAGCTTGAACGGTGTGCATGGCACGGTTTCGGTCGGCCCTGGTGCCGCTGATGCGCTGGAGGTGACGCTGGATTTTCCTGATTCAACGGTGCTGCCGGAGATCGTTGCGCGGCTGCGGCGGATGTTTGATCTGGATGCGGATCTGTCGTTGATGCAGCGGCATCTGGCGCAAGATCCGTTGCTGGCGCGGTTGCTCGCCGAGCGTCCGGGGTTGCGGGTTCCCGGTGCGTGGGACGGGCTGGAACTGGCGTTTCGCGCGGTGCTTGGGCAGCAGATTACCGTGGTGGCGGCGATTCGGCTGGCGGGGAAACTGGTTGCGCAATATGGCGTGCCGTTACGTTCGACGCTTGCGGGTTTGACTCACGTTTTTCCTCAGCCGGATGTTTTGGCCGTGGCGGATCTGGCCGCGTTGGGCATGCCCAGAAGTCGTGGGCGAACGCTGTCGGGCGTAGCACAGGCGTTGCTCGATGATCCGTCATTGTTTGAACCGAATCGCGATGGCGGGGTGGCGCGCTTGTTGGCCCTGCACGGCATTGGTGATTGGACGGCGCAATACATTGCGCTGCGGCAGTTGCGTGATATGGATGGGTTTCCGACCGGGGATGTCGGGCTGTTGCGGGCGCTGGAAGTACTGGAAGGGCGGCGGCCGACGGCGCGGGAATTGGCCGTTCGCGCAGAGGCTTGGCGGCCTTATCGAGGGTATGCGGCGCAGCTTTTGTGGACGTCATTGAGCCGGGGTGACTGATCCGAAGTGTGTGCTGCCAATACTGGCCTCATCGCTGGCAAGCCAGCTCCCACAGGTTTCCGGGCGCTCACAGATTAGGGGGGCGACACGGACACTGTGGGAGCTGGCTTGCCAGCGATGGGGCCCGAGCAGTCACTACCACTGTGGGAGATGTGAACCCAATTCTGTGGCCGGCAACGCCCACTGAATCGGCGTGCCGCTGATCTGCAGCGGCGCCTGCAACCGGTGCGCCGGCCCCCACGGTGTTCGCTCAACCTGTAAACCCTGATCCTGCTCATCCTCAGCGCGCAATGCCTCACTCGTCCCCGGCCCATGCTCGATCAGCAACTTGGCAGTTCGCGCCAGTGACAAACGCGCCGAGCCACCGCTGCCAGTCTTCAAACGTTCCGTCAAAAGACGGATCGCGCTCGCCGCCATCAGATACCCGGTCGCATGATCCAGCGCCTGCACCGGCAGCGGCGTCGGTTGGTCCGCCTGCTTCCAGCGCTGCCCGGCCTCGGCGATGCCGCTGCTCATCTGCACCAGGCTGTCGAAGCCGCGGCGGTTTTGCCACGGGCCGCTCCAGCCGTAGGCGTTGAGGCAGACGTCGATCAACCCCGGTGCCAGTTGCCGACGGCGCTCGGCAGCGAAACCGAGCTGCTCCAGTGCATCGGCGCGGTAGCCGTGGAGCAGAATGTCAGCGTCTTTCAGTAGATTTTCAAACACGCTGCGATCTGTCGGATCGTGCAGATCCAGCCGCGCGCAACGTTTGCCGAGGGTGACTTCCGGCACCACACCTGGCTCGTTCCAGGTTGGCGGATCGATGCGCAGCACATTGGCGCCGAGGCCGGCAAGAAAGCGGCTGGCGGTCGGGCCAGCGAGCACGCGGGTCAGATCGAGTACCTTGATGCCCGCCAGCGGTCGCGTCACCGAGCCTTGCCAGGTTTGAGGGTTTTCGTCCTGCTCCTGAGTGAACTGCACCAGTGGTTCGGCATTCACTGCCAGCCCCTGCGGATGTTGCTGCCACTGTGCCCAACTGCGCATCTCGGCGGCACAGCCCTTGGCATCGACCACCGCTTGCTCCAGGTCTTTGCTGGCCCATTGCGCGACTTTGGCTGCCATCGCCGCGCGGTCGGTACAGGCGCCGAGTACGCTTTCAGCGGCGGCGCGGTGATGCGGGGCATTGGTGTGCAGGCGGATCCAGCCGTCCTGCGTCGCGTAGTCGCCGGCGACCGGATCCCATAGCGGTGGCAGTTGCCAGCCGATCGGGCGGATCGAGGTGGCGAACCAGAACGAGGCCAGGCGGCGATCGACTTCAACTTTGGGCAGGCGACCGGTTTGTTGATTCAAGAGTTCGCTGATGGCTTGCCCGGCAGCGGCGATGCTGGCGCAGGCCAGATCGGTGACGGCGAACGCCGAGGGCAGGGCGCCGCTGGCAGTGAACGGAATCGGCGTGCGGGGCAAGCCGAGTGCGGCTTGAATGGACGTGAGGAAATCAGTCATCAAAGGCCCTCCGGGAGAGAGGGCGATGATAGTGCAAAAGAATCTTGGGCCAGATGAAACTCAATTGTAGGAGTGAGCCTGCTCGCGATTGCGTCGTATCAGTTGATGCATCGGTTAACTGATTCACCGCTATCGCGAGCAGGCTCACTCCTACAGGGGAACTGCGTGGCGTTATACGCGGAACTGATCCATCAATTTCATCTGCTGGCTCGCCAGGGCATTGAGCTGACTGCTGATCGCCGCCGACTCGGTGGCCTGCTCGGTCAGGGTTTCAGTCACGGTGCGAATCGCCGAAACGTTGCGATTGACCTCTTCGGCCACTGCGCTCTGCTGTTCGGCGGCGCTGGCGATTTGCAGGTTCATGTCGCTGATCACGGTTACCGCATCGCTGATTTTGCCCAGTGCATCCACGGCCTGACGGATCTGCCCGGCGTTGTTGTGGGCCTGGGTCTGGCTCGAATGCATGGTCGCGACCACGCCGCGCGTACCAGTCTGAATCCGCTCGATGACCACACGGATTTCCTCCACCGAATCCTGTGTGCGCTTGGCCAGGTTGCGCACTTCGTCAGCGACCACGGCAAACCCGCGACCGCTCTCACCGGCGCGGGCCGCTTCGATGGCCGCGTTGAGCGCCAGCAGGTTGGTCTGTTCGGCGATGCTGCGGATCACCTCCAGCACCGAACCGATCTGCTCGCTGTTGACCGCCAGTGCTTCGACTTCGGTCACGGCTTTGCTGACTTCGTCGGCCAGTTGATTGATGTCGCGGGTGCTGCGCTCGATGATCGACATGCCGTCCTTGGCCGATTGGTCGGCGCCTTTCGCCGCGTTGGCGGCGTTCGAGGCGCTGTTGGCGACGTCGTGGGCGGTGGCGCTCATTTCGTTGGACGCGGTGGCGACCTGATCGATCTCGCGGAACTGCACTTGCATGCCTTCGCTGGTCTGACGGGCGATTTCCGAAGACTGATCGGCGGTGCCGCGCGCCTCGCTGATGCTCTGTTTGATCTGCGCGATGGTCGGTTGCAGCTTGTCGAGGAAGCGGTTGAACCAGTTCACCAGTTCGCCCAGTTCATCTTGCTTGCTGTAGTTCAAACGTTGAGTCAGGTCGCCTTCGCCGCTGGCGATGTTCTTCAGCATCTCTGCGACGCTGTTGATCGGCCGGGTGACGCCGGAAGCGGTCAGCCAGATCAGCAGCAAACCCAGCAGACCGGCAACCACAGCCACCGCCAATGCGGTGAGCACACCGGTTTCCTGAGCATCATCAAGTACGGCTTGCAGCTTGACCGAATCGGCCAGCAGCACCTGTTTCGGCAGATCGATGACCACGCCCCACGCGCGCGAGTTACCAATCGGATCGACCGGGTACACGGCGCGGATCAGATCGCCCTGTTCCAGAATCTTGGGCGTGCCAGTGCTGAGCAGTTGCAGCACATCCTTGCCATCGGCAGCGAGGGTGTCGCTGATTTTCTTGCCGACTTTGGCAGCGTCGGAACTGTCGGCAGCCAGCACGCCGCTGCCGGAAACGATGAGCATGTGCCCGGCGTTGTTGAACAGGTTGCGCTGCGAATCCACCGCCGCCGCTTGCAGGGCATCGAGGGCGATGTCGACGCCGACCACGCCGATGGCTTTGCCGTCGACGATCAAAGGCACGGAAATGGTCGTCATGAGCATTTCCTTGCCACCGACGGTGTCGGCATACGGGTCGAGCAGGCAGGTGCGTTTGTTGTCGCGAGGGCAGGTGTACCAGCTGTTGTACGGCGTGCCGCTGAGGCTGAGGGTGGTCTTGGTCATGTCTTCTTCGACCATGATCGTGTTCAGCGCGGAACCGGCGGCGCGGCTCCAGTACGTGGCGAAACGTCCGGCTTCGTTGGACTGGCGCGCCGCATCGTTGGCGAACTCGCTGTCCTTGCCGTCCAGGCCATTGGGTTCGAAGGCGAGCCAGATGCCGAGCACTTTGTCGTTGCGCTCGAAAGCGGTTTTCAGGCTCAGGTTCAACTCTTCGCGCAAGGCGCCAGCCTCCAGCGAACGCTTGGCCGCCATCACGCGCATGTCCTTGATCTGGTCGGCCAGCGCAGTGATCACCGTCAGGCTCTCGCCAAAGGTCTTCTGCACCCGCACCGCCTGCTCGGCGGCTTTGGCCTGCAGCAGGTTCTGCACACTGGCGGTGAGCAACTGGTTGCTGGAGTGGCTGACCAGTTCGTCGTTCTGGTTGGTCTGGTAGATGTTCATGCCGACGATCAGCGCAACCACGCCGAGCAGGCACAGACCGGAGAGCAGAACGATTTTCAGGCGAATGGAGAGAGAGTCGAACATGGGGCGATCTCGTGAATGAATAAACCGGTGGCCACGGGGTTTGGAGTTACCCGGTTCGCCAAATCCATTCAGCGCCATTCAATGCTCATCGGCGTGAGGCGAGGGCGCATGAGCTGGATGCCGACGAACGGTCATCGCTAAACGTTTGCGCAGGGAAAAGTGCTGAAAAGGGGATTAATTACAGGGAAGTTTCACGGGGATGAAAATGGTGTGTCTGGATATGAGGAGGTGAGAGCTTTTGTGGTGAGGGGATTTATCCCCGATGGTTTGCGAAGCAGGCCCAAAACCTGAGAACCGACTCTTTCTGACATATTGGGGTTGTCTGCCTGGTGGCTGCTGCGCAGCCCATCGGGGATAAATCCCCTCACCACAAAGACCCCATTCACTTGGTGATTGTGTGAGTCAGGAAGACGTGACGATAGATTCCGGGCGCGACCAGATCCACAGATTGCCCAAACCCATCCCGACAATCGCCAGATAAACCGGCCAGCCGTGATCGAGCATCACCAGCATCATCGTTGCGCAGAGCAACATGCTCACCGTGGCGCTGACCTTGGCTTTGCGCGCGATGATCTTGCCGTTACGCCAGTTACTCAGGATCGGCCCGAACAACTGATGGTTTTCCAGCCAGGCACTCAGGCGCGGCGAGCTGCGGGTGGCGGCCCAGGCGGCGAGAAGGATGAACTCGGTGGTCGGCAGGCCGGGCACGACAATGGCGATCAGACCGATGCCGAGGCTGACATAGGCGAGCAGGCCGAACAGCACACGGGCGAGTTTGGAAGAGGCGGGTTGCGGCATGGGCTCGGGATTGCTGTGAGGCGAGAAGGGGATCTTACAGACTTGTGGAGATCCCTGTGGGAGCTGGCTTGCCAGCGATAGCGGTGGGTCAGGCAACATAAATGGAGACTGATCAGCCCTTATCGCTGGCAAGCCAGCTCCCACAGGGTTTTATGGTGTGCCTAGGGATCAGGCCGGTTCAGCCTCAGTGGCGTAAGCCTGTTCCAGCAGCACCGTGAAGCGGTTGAACGCGTCAATCGCGCCTTGCTCCACTTCGGCTTCTTCTTCAGCACTGAACTGCAGCGAGTCGAGCGTACGCACGAAGCTTTTCCAGCCTTCGGCGCGGCCACCTTCCGGCTCACCCAAATGACGGGCGCCAAAGGTTTCGCTCAGCTCCAGCGCCACGGCGCGTTTGATCAGGAACGCGGCACCCAGCTTCGAACCTTCGGAGACGAAGATCCAGCCCAGGGCACGGGCCTTGCTCGGGTTCTTCACCGCCCCGGCCACCGGCGCCGGGACTTCGGTGTGCAGATCCGCCAGGTCAGCCTTGGCCGCTTCAGCGCGGCAGCGAGCCGGCAGGTCAGGCACGATCGCCGTCAGTTCGGCATCGTTGTACAGCTCGACCAGTTCCGACTGGAACAGGTATTGCGCCACGACGAAACGGGCGAAGTTGGCGCGAGTCTCGAACGGCGCGTGGGCTTTGACCAGGGCGTCGAGCTTGCTGTGCGGCTCGTGGGTGATCTGGTTCAAGCGTTGTGAACGCAGGGCTTTTTCCGAAGTGGTCATGGGGTGTCCTTGATAAAAGAGGCGCTTGATAACGAGACGAACAAGAAGACGCGTGAGCGTAAAAAAACCTCACTGCGCGGTGGCTGAACACGCGCAGTGAGGTCGACGGGATCAGATGTCCCAGATCAGATTGATCGCGAAGTTGCGGCCCGGTTGGGTCAGGCGATCGAGGTTGGCCGGTTGCGTGACCGAGGCTTCGCCGACGCTGTCGTAACCGCGCACGTCGTCCCACAGCCAGTATTTCTTGTCGGTCAGGTTGTAAATGCCGCCGCTGACGGTGACGTCGTCGGTGACTTTGTAATAACCGGCCAGATCAAGAATGCCGAAGCCTGGCGTTTTGAACTGACTGCTGACGCCGTCCGGCGACTTGAAGTTGCTGTCGTCGACGCGATCCTTTTTCTTCACCACGGTCCAGCTCAGCAGGCCGCCGTAGTTGTCCTGGTCGTAACCCAGACCGAACACGCCGGTCAGCGGGTTGACGCTGTTGATCGGCTCGCCGTTGTCGTTGTTGCGACCGTAGGCGTAGGCAATCGAACCCTGAGTGTAGAGGCCTTGCGGGGCGCCAAACGCATCCAGATTCAGACGACCTTTGACTTCCGCACCCTTGATGGTGGCGTGCTTGATGTTGGCCGACTGGAAGGTCAGCTCGTTGCGGCCCGGGGTCACAGCGTCTTCGTTGATGAAGTCGCGATACTTGTTATAGAACACCGCCACGTCGAACGAACCTTGCTCGAAGTTACCGCGCAGACCGGTCTCATAGCTTTTGCTTTTTTCTGGTTCCAGGTCCGGGTTCGGCGTCACGCTGTAGCCGGTGGTGCTGTTTTCAAAGCGGCCGTACAGCGCTTTCGCGGTCGGCGTGCGGAAGCCTTCGGCGTATTGACCGTACCAGGTGTAGTTCTCGGTCAGGGCGTAGGTCAGGCCGAATTTCGGCGAGACTTTATGCCAGGTCTTGTTCTTGTCGCTGACCGTGCCCTGGCCATCCGCCGCCACGGTGTTGAGGAATTCCTGAGTGATGTGCGGCTTGAGCTGGGTGTAGTCGTAGCGCAGACCCGGCAGGAAGGTCCAGTCGTTCCAGCTGATCTGATCCTGAGCGAACACGCTGTAAGTGTTGATGGTCGGGTCCGGGAAGTCGGTAGCTTTGGCCAACACGTCAGCAGTACTGGTCGCACCGATGGCGGTGCAGCCACGCCCGACGGCCAGGCACTTGCCGTCGCCGCTGCGCGAACCGGTGACTTTCTGTTGCTTGAGGGTGGTGCCGTAAGTCAGCACGTGATCGGTGTCACCGATGGCGAAGGCCTTGTCCAGTTGCGCGTCGAACACCCACTGTTTTTCCTCGTAAATCGTGTCGCGGGTGCGCAGCACTTTACGGGTCATCGGGTAGTAGAACTCTTCGGTGCTCTGGTCGGTTTTGGCGATCTGGTGGTTGAGGCTCCACTTCACGTTGTCGACCAGCAGGCTGTCGAGGGCGAAGCGGTGCTCGATGCCGAAACGCTCACGGGTGATGGTGTCGTTGCCGGTGCGCCACTGGTACATGCCACCCGGCAACATGCTGTCGGGAATGGTCGGCGCGCCGTTGAAGAACGGGCCGCCGTAGGCGCTTTTCTGATCGGTGTCGCGATCATCCTTGTACTTTTCGTAGGTCAGGCCCAGGCGCGAATCTTCGTTGTAGTTCCAGCCTATCTTGGCCAGTACGTTGGTCGCCCGAACGTCTTCCGGGTTGGCAGCGGTGCGTTCGAGGCCGGTGCCGTTGTTGCTGCCGTAGGAATCGGTTTCGTGGCCATCGCGCTGGCTGTAGTGCAGCAAACCGTCGAACTGGTCGGCACGGCCGGCCACGGTGGCGGACTTCAGCCAGCTGTCATCGGCCGAGCTGTAACCGGTTTTCAGGCGTGCGCCGACGTCTTTGCCGGGTTTGATGATGTCGTCGGCATCAAGGGTGTAATAGCTGACCGCGCCGCCGATGGCGTTGCTGCCGTACAGCACCGAGGCCGGGCCACGGAGGATTTCCACGCGTTTGACGATTTCCGGATCAACGTAATTGCGCTGGGTCTTGGCGTAAGGGCCGTTGAAGAACCCGTCCGGTATTTCCACGCCATCGACCTGCGTGAGGATGCGGTCGCCGTCGATGCCACGGATGTTGTAGCCGCTGATGCCGCCACGCTGGCCGGCGCCGCCGACGGACACGCCCGGCTCGTAGCGCACCAGATCCTTGATGGTGTTGACATTGTTACGGTCCAGCTCGTCGCGGGTATGCACGGTGACGGTGCTCGGCACGCTGTTCACCGACTGTTCCTGGCGAGTGGCGCTGATGGTTACCTGATCCAGGTTGAGTGCGCCGCTGGTGCTGCGTTTTTCCAGCACGACGTTGTTGTTGCTCAGCTTGCGGAAGCTCAGGTTGGTCCCCACCAACAGGCGCTCGAGGGCTTTTTCCGGTGGCAGCGAACCACGCACGCCCGGCGACGATACGCCCTGACCCAGCTCCGCCGGCAAACCGACCTGCCAGCCTGTCACGGCGGTGAAGGCGTTGAGGGCCGACACCAGCGGTTGCTGGCCAATCGAGAACGAGTAATCGCCCATGTTGCGCGCCGGTTGTTCGGTGGCAGCCATCAGCGGTGCGGTACCGGCCATCAGGATGGCAGCGGTCAGCAGCGACAATACGCGGGATGGGGAAGAAGTCTGGCGGGTAAGGCGTGAGGACATCGATAGCGCTCCGTGTCGCACGAATCTTTATAGGTGCTGATCCGCTTCCGAGGATGCGAATCAATTGCATTGGCTATAACGAGACGAACGGGCTTTCGCTATCGAGTAAAAATAATTCTCATTTAGTTCAAGATCACCAGCGCGGGGAATTCCTGCAAGCGCGCCGAGGTGATGTGGGCGAGGGAGCGCACCACGTCGAGCGGTTGGTCGAGGCGATAATTGCCGGTTACGGCAACGTCGGCCAACTGCTCGTTGGTGTTGATGATCCAGCCCGGATAGTAGCGGCGCAGTTCGGCCAAGACCTGATTCAACGGGCAGTTCTCGAACACCAGTCGACCTTGCACCCAGGCCAGATCGGTATTGGCGTCGAGCTTGGCCGGGCGGTCGAAACCGTTCGGGCCGATGCGGACACTTTCACCGGCACTCAAACGCACCCGGGCATCATTGTGAGTGGCGCGCAAATCGACGTCGCCGCGTTGCACGTTGACCTGCGCCACGCCATCCAGGTAGCGCACCGCGAACGCGGTGTCGCGCACACTCGCCCTGACCGGGCCGACATCGATTTCCAGTGGCTGATTGCGATTGGCCGCGACCTCGAAAAACGCTTCGCCCTGATACAACCGCGCGACGCGTTGTTGATCGTTGATGGTGCTGGAGAAGGCTGAATTGGTATTGAGCAGGACTTTCGAACCGTCCTCCAGTTGCAGGCGCTGACGTTCGCCGACCACGGTCAAATGATCGGCCTGAATGCGCATCGGCAGGTTACTGAAACTGAACAGACCGAGAATCAGCACGGCAGCGGTGGCCAGCGGTTTCCAGTGCGGGCGCAGACGTTTGAGGGCGGTGACTTTCGCAGGTGGCGTCGCCAGCTTCTCTGCACACTGGGCGATTTGCGGACCGTCCCAGATCGCCTGCGCCTTGGCGAAAGCCTGGGTGTTCAACGGATCAGCCGCCAGCCAGGCATGGAATTGCCGGGTCTGCTCCTCGTCCGGGCTGCCGAGCACGATGAGCCAGTCGAGTGCCTGGTCCATTGCGTTTGCAGCGTCCTGCGCCGATGAAGGCGAAGGCGAGCGGTGGGTGTCCGTCACGGTGTTTCCTCGGCAGTGTCTGCGCACGGCTGTTTTTTAAGTGAAGCGTAAAAGTCGGGCAAGGGTAACAAAGCCCGATGACCAGTGCAGTCGATCCTGACACTTACAGAAAAGCCCTACAGCCTCAGTCGCCATTCAAGCGTTCGGCGACACCGATGCAGATCGACATGATCAGCTTGAGTTCCTTTTGCACCGTGCTGAGGGACACATTCAGTTCATCGGCGATTTCCTGATAGCTGTGCCCGTGCAGGCGGCTGAGGATGAAAATCTGCTGCTGGCGCGGGCTGAGTTGACTGAGGCTCACGTTCAAGCGCTCCAGCAGTTGTTCGGCGTGGGCGGCGTCTTCTGCGCTGCTGGCCGGGGCGGCGACGCTGTGCACGACGTCCTGCGGCACGTCATCGACCATGGTCCGTGAATGAATCTTGCGCGCGCGCAGATGATCCAGCGCCAGGTTGCGCGCAGTCTGGAAGACAAAGGGTTCGAGATGATCGATGGCCCGCTCGCTCAGCGCCCGCGTCACGCGCAGGTAGGTTTCCTGCAACAGGTCTTCAGCGGTGCTGTGATTATTGACCATCCGTTCCAGCGTACGCAGCAGTGAAGTGCGCTGGGTGAGGAAGACGTGGTTGAAGCGCGATTGACTCACGGGAGGACCTGATCCATTTTGAGCGAATGATAATGCTTATCATCTATCTGAATGGTCAAGTGCTGATTTCAAATTGGAATGATTGACCTTGTGGGAGCTGGCTTGCCAGCGATGGCGGTGGGCACATCAGATGGATGTGCCGACCTCATCGCTGGCAAGCCAGCTCCCACAGGAATCAGGGGCGGGGAATTATTCCGCGTTGCACAGCGCCAGGCAGTTATCCAGCATACGGTTGGAGAAGCCCCACTCGTTGTCGTACCAGGCCAGTACCTTCAGCAGTTTGCCGCTGGATTTGGTGTGGTTGGCGTCGAAGATCGACGACAGCGGGTTGTGGTTGAAGTCGCTGGAAACCAGCGGCAACGTGTTGTAACCCAAAATTTTCGAATGCTGGCTGGCCGCTTTCAGCAGGGCATTCACTTCTTCGGCAGTGGCTTCTTTCTTCAACTGAACGGTCAGATCCACCAGCGACACATTGATCACCGGCACCCGCACGGCCATGCCGGTCAGTTTGCCCGCCAGTTCCGGCAGCACCAGACCCACCGCTTCAGCGGCACCGGTCTTGCTCGGGATCATGTTCTGCGTGGCCGAGCGCGCGCGGTACGGGTCGGTGTGGTAAACGTCGGTCAGGTTCTGATCGTTGGTGTAAGCATGAATGGTGGTCATCAGACCGCTTTCGATCCCCAGCTCGCGGTGCAACACCTGCGCCACCGGCGCCAGGCAGTTGGTGGTGCACGACGCGTTGGAAATGATCTGGTGCGACTGGCGCAGAATGTCGTGGTTCACACCATAAACGACGGTGGCGTCGGCACCTTTGGCCGGGGCCGAGATGATCACTTTGCGTGCGCCGGCAGTAATATGCGCAGCGGCTTTGGCACGGTCGGTGAACAGACCGGTGCATTCGAACACCACATCGATTTTTTCCGCAGCCCAGGGCAGCTCGGCCGGGTTGCGAATGGCGCTGACCGAAATGCGGTCGCCGTTGACGGTCAGGCTTTCGTTGTCATGCGCCACTTCGGCGTCGAACGTGCCATGAACGGTGTCGTATTTGAGCAGATGCGCGTTGATCGAACTGTCGCCCAGATCGTTGATGGCGACGATCTGCAAATCCTGACGATAGCCTTGGGTATACAGTGCGCGCAGGACATTACGGCCGATGCGGCCAAAACCATTGATTGCGATTCGAAGAGTCATGAAACAGCGCCGCCGTCGTTTTGTTGTTGGAATTACAAGATTATTCGCATAAAAATAGAAAACAAGCCTTTTTAGTGGCAATATTTTGTTTTATCTACAACGAGTGACCTGAATCAACTGGTCCGAATGGTCAAAAAAGCCGTCTGTCATTCCGACAACAACGGCGTTTGATCAGCATAGACAATCAGGTCGCCACATCCGTTAGCCTGGAGTTCTACACATGCATCCCCGCGTCCTTGAGGTCACCGAACGGCTTATCGCCCGCAGCCGCGCCACGCGTCAGGCTTACCTTGCACTGATTCGCGGGGCCGCGACGGATGGCCCGATGCGCGGCAAGCTGCAATGCGCCAACTTCGCCCACGGTGTGGCCGGGTGTGGCAGCGAAGACAAGCACAGCCTGCGGATGATGAATTCGGCGAACATCGCCATTGTTTCTTCATATAACGACATGCTCTCGGCGCACCAGCCGTACGAAGTCTTCCCTGAACAAATCAAGAGTGCCCTGCGCGAAATCGGTTCGGTCGGCCAGTTCGCCGGCGGCACTCCGGCGATGTGCGACGGTGTGACCCAAGGCGAGCCGGGCATGGAACTGAGCCTGCCGAGCCGCGAAGTCATCGCCATGTCCACGGCAGTGGCGCTGTCGCACAACATGTTCGACGGCGCGCTGATGCTGGGCATTTGCGACAAGATTGTCCCGGGCCTGATGATGGGCTCGCTGCGCTTCGGTCATCTGCCAACGATTTTCGTTCCGGGCGGGCCGATGGTCTCGGGGATTTCCAACAAGGAAAAAGCCGACGTGCGGCAGAAGTACGCCGAAGGCAAGGCGACCCGCGAAGAGCTGCTGGAATCGGAGATGAAGTCCTACCACAGCCCGGGTACCTGCACCTTCTACGGCACCGCCAACACCAACCAGTTGCTGATGGAAGTCATGGGCCTGCACTTGCCGGGCGCCTCGTTCGTCAACCCGAACACGCCGCTGCGTGATGCCCTGACTCGCGAAGCGGCGCATCAAGTCACGCGCCTGACCAAGCAAAATGGCAACTTCATGCCGATCGGCGAAATCGTCGATGAGAAGTCGCTGGTCAACTCGATCGTCGCGTTGCACGCCACCGGCGGCTCGACCAACCACACCCTGCACATGCCGGCCATCGCCATGGCCGCGGGCATTCAACTGACCTGGCAGGACATGGCCGACCTCTCCGAAGTCGTTCCGACCCTGAGCCACGTCTACCCGAACGGCAAAGCCGACATCAACCACTTCCAGGCCGCTGGCGGCATGTCGTTCCTGATCCGCGAACTGCTCGCGGCGGGCCTGCTGCACGAAGACGTCAACACCGTGCTTGGCCACGGCTTGAGCCAGTACACCAAAGAACCGTTCCTCGATAACGGTCAGCTGGTGTGGCGCGAAGGTCCGGTCGACAGTCTCGACGAAAACATCCTGCGCCCGGTCGCGCGTGCGTTCTCGGCGGAGGGCGGTCTGCGCGTAATGGAAGGCAACCTCGGTCGCGGTGTGATGAAGGTTTCCGCTGTGGCGCTGGAAAACCAGATCGTCGAAGCACCGGCCATGGTCTTCCAGGATCAACAGGATCTGGCCGATGCGTTCAAGGCCGGTCTGCTGGAAAAAGATTTTGTCGCGGTGATGCGCTTCCAGGGGCCACGCTCCAACGGCATGCCGGAGCTGCACAAGATGACGCCGTTCCTCGGCGTGCTGCAGGATCGCGGCTTCAAAGTTGCGCTGGTGACTGACGGGCGCATGTCCGGCGCCTCGGGCAAAATCCCGGCGGCGATTCATGTCAGCCCGGAAGCTTATGTCGGCGGCGCTTTGGCGCGCGTGCAAGAGGGCGATATCATCCGCGTCGATGGCGTCAAAGGTACTTTGGAACTCAAAGTGGACGCCGAAGAATTTGCCGCGCGCGAACCTGCCAAAGGCCTGTTGGGCAACAACATCGGCAGCGGTCGCGAACTGTTCGGCTTCATGCGTTTGGCCTTCAGCTCGGCGGAGCAGGGCGCCAGCGCCTTCACTTCTGCCCTGGAGACGCTTAATTGAAACTGGCTTTGGTCGGTGACATCGGAGGCACCAACGCGCGGTTTGCGTTGTGGAAAAATCAGCAACTCGAATCGATTCAAGTGCTGGCCACGGCCGACCACGCCAGCCCGGAGGAGGCGATCAGTCTCTATCTGAGCGGGCTCGGTCTGGTGCCGGGTTCGATCGGTTCGGTGTGCCTGTCGGTGGCCGGTCCCGTGAGTGGTGATGAATTCAAGTTCACCAACAACCACTGGCGCCTGAGCCGCACGGCGTTCTGCAAAACCTTGCAGGTCGAGCAGCTGTTGCTGGTCAATGACTTCTCGGCGATGGCGCTGGGCATGACCCGTTTGCAGCCCGGCGAATTCCGCGTGGTTTGCGAGGGCACGCCGGAGCCGTTGCGGCCGGCGGTGGTGATCGGCCCGGGCACTGGCCTTGGCGTCGGCACCTTGCTCGATCTCGGTGAAGGTCGTTTTGCCGCATTGCCGGGGGAGGGCGGTCACGTCGATCTGCCGTTGAGCAGTCCACGTGAAACCCAGCTGTGGCAGCACATCCATAACGAGATCGGCCATGTCAGCGCGGAAACTGCGTTGAGCGGTGGTGGCTTGCCACGGGTTTACCGGGCGATCTGCGCGGTGGACGGGCACGAACCGACGCTGGATACCCCGGAATCGATCACCGCTGCAGGATTGGCAGGTGACCCGATTGCCCTGGAAGTGCTGGAGCAATTCTGCTGCTGGCTGGGTCGCGTGGCCGGTAACAACGTGCTGACCACGGGTGGCCGTGGTGGTGTGTACATCGTCGGTGGCGTGATTCCACGCTTTGCCGACTTCTTCCTCGAAAGCGGTTTTGCCCGCAGCTTCGCCGACAAGGGTTGCATGAGCGATTACTTCAAAGGCATTCCGGTATGGCTGGTGACGGCGCCTTATTCCGGGCTTGTCGGCGCTGGTGTGGCTCTCGAACAGGCTTGAGACCGAGTCGCCTTCATCGCTGGCAAGCCAGCGATGGGGCCAGAACAGACAACAAATGAAGATCGTTCCCACGCTCTGCGTGGGAATGCAGCCCGTGACGCTCTGCGTCACTGGACGCGGAGCGTCCCTTGATACATTCCCACGCAGAGCGTGGGAACGATCGGTCTACACATCAGGCATAATCCGCCCCAATTCCAACAACAAGGATGCCTTCGAAGTGAGCTCAGTCAACAAGTCGATATTGTTGGTCGATGACGACCAGGAAATACGCGAGTTGCTGGAAACCTACCTGACCCGCGCCGGGTTTCAGGTGCGTGCCACGGCCGATGGCGCCAGTTTCCGCCAGGCACTCAACGAGGCGCCGAGCGATCTGGTGATCCTCGATGTCATGCTCCCCGACGAAGACGGCTTCAGCCTCTGCCGCTGGGTGCGTCAGCATCCGCGTCAGGCGCAGGTGCCAATCATCATGCTCACCGCCAGTTCCGACGAGGCCGACCGGGTCATCGGCCTGGAACTCGGCGCCGACGACTACCTTGGCAAACCCTTCAGCCCCCGCGAACTGCAAGCCCGCATCAAGGCCTTGCTGCGCCGCGCGCAATTCGGTCAGGAACGCAACGGCAGTGAAGTGCTGGCCTTCGATGAGTGGCGGCTGGACATGGTCAGCCATCGGCTGTTCCACACCGACGGTGAAGAAGTGATTCTGTCCGGTGCCGACTTCGCCCTGCTGAAACTGTTCCTCGATCACCCGCAGGAAATCCTCGACCGCGACACCATCGGCAATGCCACCCGTGGCCGCGACCTGATGCCGCTCGATCGCATCGTCGACATGGCGGTCAGCCGTTTGCGTCAGCGCCTGCGCGACACCGAGAAACCGCCGCGGCTGATCCGCACCGTACGCGGCAGCGGCTACCAACTGGCAGCCAACGTGGTTGCCGGCAATGGTCACTGATTCGCTGCGCAAACTCGCGGCCAGGGTGCCGGTGCCGCGTTCGCTGCTCGGGCGGATGCTGCTGCTGACCCTGCTCGCGGTGTTGTTCGCACAGACGTTGTCCAGCGTGATCTGGGTTTCGCAACTGCGCGCCACCCAGCTTGAAGGTCTGGTCACCAGTGCCCGCAGCCTCGCCCATTCGATGACGGCCAGCGTCAGTTATTTCCGCTCGTTGCCGGTGGCTTATCGGCCGCTGGTGCTCGACCAGTTGCGCAGCATGGGCGGCACCCGGTTCGTGGTGACGCTCAACGATAAACCGCTGGGCATGGATGTGCTGCCGGTGACGCCGCGCAAGGCTGCGGTGATGAAGGCTGTGGACGAAGTGCTGCGCCAGACCCTCGGCAATGACACGGATATTTCGGTGACATTTGTCAGCCCCGAGGACCTGCGGATTTTCAATGCCGGGTTGAAACTCGATGAACTGCCGCGCTCCTGGGCGCATTACGCGCTGACGCTGGAACCGGTAAACCCGCCAGTGCTGGTCACGCAAATTCAGATGGCGCCGGGCGAATGGCTGTACATCGCATCTTTGTTGCCGGAACCGTACACCAGTCTTGAAGAGCAAGGCCTGCCCTCGCAGCAGGTGTGGTTCATCGTCCTCACCAGTGGATTTTTGCTGCTGTTCATTGGTCTTTTGGTGCACTGGCAGAGCCGGCCGCTCAAGCGTCTGGCGCGGGCCGCACGGGACATGTCGCTGGGCGCCGACGTCGAGCCGGTGGCCGAGGGTGGCGGCAGTGAAGTGGTCGAAGTGGGCCGTGCGTTCAACACCATGCGCGAACGCATCAGCCGTTACCTGACTGAACGCAGCCAGTTGTTCAGCGCGATCTCCCATGACCTGCGCACACCGATCACCCGCTTGCGCTTGCGCGTCGAGCTGCTGGAAGACGAAACGCTGCAAGCTAAATTCGGCCGTGATCTGGATGAGCTGGAACTGCTGGTCAAAGGCGCGTTGCAGTGCGTGAAAGACACCGATATCCACGAGAACATCGAGCCGGTGGATTTGAACCATGTGCTCGATTGCCTCGTCGAGCCGTATCTGGCGCCCAACGGCAATGGACGCGTGACGCAGCAGGGGCGGGCGTTGGCCGCGTATCCGGGTAAGCCTTTGGCGCTGAAGCGTTGCATTGGCAACTTGATCGACAACGCGCTGAAGTACGGGCAGAACGCGCATTTGCATATCGATGACGATGAGAGTGCGTTTGTCCTGCACGTCGATGATGAAGGGCCGGGGGTGCCGGAGCAGCGGCTGGAACAGGTGTTCGAGCCGCACTTTCGCTTGGCGGGGCAGCAGCAGGGGTATGGGTTGGGGCTTGGGATTGCGCGCAACATTGCCCATAGCCATGGCGGTGAGGTGACGTTGCAGAATTTGCGCGAGGGTGGGTTGCGGGTGACCCTGCAACTGCCGCGTTCGGCGGATTGAGGCGGAAGAGCCCCTCACCCTAGCCCTCCCGAAACGTCGGACCGCCCGGAGGGAGAGGGAACCGATTGGGCGATGCTGGATAAATACGCCGACCTGAAAGTGTTGCGCCGAATCCATAATCGACTCGGTATTTCAGGTCGGCGGAAAGCTCATTACACCTCGATCGGCCCCCTCTCCCTTTGGGAGAGGGCTGGGGTGAGGGTTTGCTCTTTGTCACGGATCAGTGACAAAACCCGCCCCCTTCGTTACAAGCCCATCCCGGCCCGTTGTTTAGACTCCCCGCAGTCATAACAACAAAAAAGGCCACCCATGGATCTCTTCCAACCCGGCTTCAGCAGTTGGCTGAACGCCCCTGCCCACCAGCAATGGCTCGCTGCCGAAGGCCTGCGTCTGCTGGATTTCGCCAAGGCATCAAAACTGCCCGAAGGCTTCGGCAACCTCGACGAGCGTGGCCGTCTGCCAACCAACGCGCGAGCCGAAACCATGAACACCGCGCGCATGACCCACAGCTTCGCCATGGCTCATATTCAAGGCCTGCCGGGGTTTGCCGAACTGATCGATCACGGCATCGCCGCCCTGCGCGGGCCGTTGCGTGATGCGTTGCACGGCGGCTGGTTTGCGGTCGCCGAACACCGCGACGGCAACACCGGCAAGAACGCCTATCTGCACGCCTTCGTTGCGCTGGCCGCGAGTTCCGCAGTGGTCGCGCAGCGTCCCGGCGCCCAGGCGTTGCTGGATGACGCCATCGACATCATCGACACGTATTTCTGGAGCGAAGAAGAGGGCGCCATGCGCGAATTCTTCAATCGTGACTGGAGCGAAGAGGAAGCCTATCGCGGCGCCAACAGCAACATGCACGCCACCGAAGCGTTCCTCGCCCTGGCCGATGTCACTGAAGACCCACGCTGGCTGGTACGCGCACAACGTATCGTCGAGCGGGTGATTCACGGTCACGCTGCCGCCAACGATTACATGGTCATCGAGCACTTCGACCGCGACTGGCAGCCGCTGCGCGAGTACAACCACGACAATCCTGCCGATGGATTTCGCCCCTACGGCACCACGCCGGGCCACGGCTTCGAGTGGGCGCGGCTGTTGCTGCACCTCGAAGCGGCGCGGGTCCAGGCGGGCATGCTCACGCCGGGCTGGCTTGCCACCGACGCGCAGAAACTCTTCGAGAACAACTGCCGCAATGGCTGGAACGTCGATGGTTTGCCGGGCATCGTCTACACCCTCGACTGGAGCAACAAAGCCGTCGTCCGCCACCGCTTGCACTGGACGCACGCCGAAGCCAGCGCTGCCGCCAGCGCCTTGCTCAAACGCACGGGTGATGCGCAATACGAAACCTGGTACCGACTGTTCTGGGAATTCTGCGAGGTGAATTTCATCGACCGCTGCGACGGCAGCTGGCACCACGAACTCAATCCGCAAAACCTGCCAAGTGCCGATATCTGGCCGGGCAAACCCGATCTGTATCACGCCTGGCAAGCCGTGCTGATCCCTCGTCTACCCTTGTCACCGAGTATGGCCACTGCGCTGGCGCAGCCGTCCCAGAGCGTTCCTGTGTAACCATGTGGTGACATTCGCGCGTCCCTTCGTTACCTGCGAAGGGAATCGCCCTGTTTAAACTCCTGTGCAGCGCAAGCACCAGACTTGCAATGCATAACAACAAGAAAGGTACATCTCAGATGAATGCGATTTCTCGCCTCGCTACTGTCATTTCTGTCGCCTCCCTGTTCCCGCTCGCAATTCTGCCTCTCAGTGTGTCCGCTGCCGAATCCAAAGGTTCGGTGGAAGTCGTGCACTGGTGGACGTCCGGTGGCGAAAAAGCTGCCGTTGATGTGCTCAAGGCCCAAGTCGAAAAAGACGGTTTCACCTGGAAGGACGGCGCCGTTGCCGGCGGTGGCGGTGCGACTGCCATGACCGTACTGAAAAGCCGTGCCGTGGCCGGTAACCCACCGGGCGTTGCCCAGATCAAAGGCCCGGACATTCAGGAATGGGCGTCGACCGGTCTGCTCGACACCGACGTCTTGAAAGACGTTGCCAAAGAAGAGAAGTGGGACAGCCTGCTCGACAAGAAAGTCTCCGATACCGTGAAGTACGACGGTGATTACGTGGCCGTGCCGGTGAACATTCACCGTGTGAACTGGCTGTGGATCAACCCGGAAGTCTTCAAGAAAGCCGGCATCACCAAGAACCCGACCACCCTCGAAGAATTTTACGCTGCGGGCGACAAGCTGAAAGCCGCGGGCTTCATTGCGCTGGCTCACGGCGGTCAGCCTTGGCAGGACAGCACCGTGTTCGAAGCCGTGGTGCTTTCGGTCATGGGTGTCGATGGTTACAAGAAAGCTTTGGTCGATCTGGACAACGGTGCGCTGACCGGTCCGGAAATGGTCAAGGCCCTGACTGAGCTGAAGAAAGTCGCGACCTACATGGACGCTGACGGCAAAGGCCAGGACTGGAACCTGGAAGCGGCCAAAGTCATCAACGGCAAGGCCGGCATGCAGATCATGGGTGACTGGGCCAAGTCCGAATGGACCGCCGCCAAGAAAATCGCCGGCAAGGATTACCAGTGCGTAGCCTTCCCGGGTACCGACAAGGCGTTCACCTACAACATCGACTCCCTCGCGGTGTTCAAGCAGAAAGACGCCGGCACTGCCGCGGGTCAGAAGGACATTGCCAAAGTCGTGCTGGGTGAAAACTTCCAGAAAGTCTTCAGCATCAACAAAGGCTCGATCCCGGTACGTATCGACATGTTGAACGACATGGAGAAACTCGGTTTCGACTCCTGCGCACAGACTGCAGCGAAGGACTTCCTGGCAGACGCCAAGTCCGGCGGTCTGCAGCCAAGCATGGCGCACAACATGGCGACCACGCTGGCCGTGCAAGGCGCGTTCTTTGATGTCGTGACCAACTACATCAACGACCCGAAAGCCGACCCGGCCGACACTGCCAAGAAACTGGGTGCAGCGATCAAGTCGGCTAAATAAGCGTCGGTAGCACAGGCCCCTCCTGTGGGAGCAGGCCTTTGTGGTGAGGGAATTTATCCCCGATGGGTTGCGAAGCGACCCCGGAAAGTTGCAGCGGCGCAATATCAGACAAACCGCATTCAATGATTTTGCGACTGCTTCGCAGCCGATCGGGGATAAATCCCCTCGCCACAGGGGCCGCTCCCACAAGGGATCTCACTGTAGTTTTTATTCCCTGTACTGGATTTCCCCATGAGTTCTGTTGCTGTGTTCAGCAAAGCCTCGCCGTTCGATGCACTGCAGCGCTGGCTACCGAAACTGGTGCTGGCGCCGAGCATGTTCATCGTGCTGGTGGGCTTCTATGGCTACATCCTGTGGACGTTCGTGCTGTCGTTCACCACCTCGACCTTCCTGCCCAACTACAAGTGGGCCGGCCTTGCGCAATACGCGCGGTTGTTCGACAACGACCGCTGGTGGGTCGCGAGCAAGAACCTCGCGGTGTTCGGTGGCATGTTCATCGGCATCACCCTGGTGATCGGCGTGCTGCTGGCGGTGTTCCTCGACCAGCGCATCCGTCGCGAAGGCTTTATCCGCACCATTTACCTGTACCCGATGGCGCTCTCGATGATCGTGACCGGTACCGCATGGAAATGGTTGCTCAACCCGGGCATGGGCCTGGACAAATTGTTGCGTGACTGGGGCTGGGAAGGCTTCCGTCTCGACTGGCTGATTGACCCGGATCGCGTGGTCTATTGCCTGGTGATCGCCGCTGTCTGGCAAGCCTCGGGCTTCATCATGGCGATGTTCCTCGCTGGCCTGCGTGGCGTTGATCAATCGATCATCCGTGCTGCGCAGATCGACGGCGCGAGCATGCCGACCATCTACTGGAAAGTGGTGCTGCCAAGCCTGCGTCCGGTGTTCTTCAGTGCGGTGATGATTCTGGCGCACATCGCGATCAAGAGCTTCGACCTGGTCGCAGCGATGACCGCCGGTGGCCCGGGTTATTCCTCCGACCTGCCGGCGATGTTCATGTATTCCTTCACCTTCAGTCGCGGCCAGATGGGCATGGGCTCGGCCAGTGCGATTCTGATGCTCGGTGCGATTCTCGCGATCATCGTGCCTTACCTGTACTCCGAGCTGAGGACCAAGCGTCATGACTAGTCTCGCTGCCAAACCCGCCATCAGCCTGAGTCGCATCGCGATTTATGCGGTGCTGATTTTCGCCGTGTTCCTCTATCTGGTGCCGCTGGTGGTGATGTTGCTGACCAGCTTCAAGACCCCCGAAGACATCAGCACCGGCAACCTGCTGAGCTGGCCGACCGTGGTCAGCGGCATCGGCTGGGTCAAGGCCTGGGCCACGGTTGATGGCTACTTCTGGAACTCGATCAAAATCACTGTGCCAGCCGTGATCATCTCCACCGCCATCGGCGCGTTGAACGGTTATGTGTTGTCGTTCTGGCGCTTCCGCGGTTCGCAGTTGTTCTTCGGTCTGCTGTTGTTCGGCTGCTTCCTGCCGTTCCAGACCGTGCTGCTGCCGGCCTCGTTCACCCTTGGCAAGATGGGCCTGGCGAGCACCACCACTGGCCTGGTGTTCATCCATGTGGTCTACGGTCTGGCGTTCACCACGCTGTTTTTCCGTAACTACTACGTGAGCATTCCGGATGCGCTGATCAAAGCGGCACGCCTGGACGGTGCCGGGTTTTTCACCATTTTCCGCCTGATCATTCTGCCGATGTCGACACCGATCATCATGGTCTGCCTGATCTGGCAGTTCACTCAGATCTGGAACGACTTCCTCTTCGGTGTGGTGTTCTCCAGCGGCGATTCGCAACCGATCACCGTGGCGCTGAACAACCTGGTCAACACCAGCACCGGCGCCAAGGAATACAACGTGGATATGGCAGCGGCGATGATCGCCGGTCTGCCGACCCTGCTGGTCTATGTGGTCGCAGGCAAGTATTTCGTGCGCGGGCTGACGGCCGGCGCAGTCAAGGGGTAATCATGGCTACGCTCGAACTTCGCAACGTCAACAAGACCTACGGTGCCGGCCTGCCGGACACCCTGAAGAACATCGAACTGTCGATCAAGGACGGTGAGTTCCTGATCCTTGTCGGCCCGTCGGGCTGCGGCAAGTCGACCCTGATGAACTGCATTGCCGGCCTGGAAACCATCACCGGTGGCGCGATCATGATCGGCGACCAGGACGTCAGTGGCATGAGTCCGAAGGATCGCGACATCGCCATGGTGTTCCAGTCCTATGCGCTGTACCCGACCATGAGCGTGCGCGAGAACATCGAGTTCGGTCTGAAAATTCGCAAGATGCCGCAGTCGGCGATCGACGAAGAAGTCGCACGCGTGGCCAAGCTGCTGCAGATCGAACACCTGCTCAACCGTAAACCCGGTCAGCTCTCCGGTGGTCAACAACAGCGCGTGGCGATGGGCCGGGCACTGGCGCGGCGGCCGAAGATTTATCTGTTCGATGAACCGCTGTCCAACCTCGACGCCAAGCTGCGCGTCGAGATGCGTACCGAAATGAAACTGATGCACCAGCGCCTGAAAACCACCACGGTCTACGTGACCCACGACCAGATCGAAGCGATGACTCTGGGTGACAAAGTGGCGGTGATGAAGGACGGCATCATTCAGCAGTTCGGCACGCCGAAAGAGATCTACAACGACCCGGCCAACCTGTTCGTGGCGAGCTTCATCGGCTCGCCGCCAATGAACTTCATTCCGCTGCGTCTGCAACGCAAGGACGGTCGTCTGCTGGCGCTGCTCGACAGTGGCCAGGCGCGTTGCGAATTGCCGATGGGCATGCAGGACGCCGGTCTCGAAGATCGCGAAGTAATTCTTGGTCTGCGCCCGGAACAGATCGTTCTGGCAAACGGCGAGGGCAACGGCCTGCCGAGCATCAAGGCTGAAGTGCAAGTCACCGAGCCGACCGGGCCGGACACGCTGGTTTTCGTCAACCTGAACGACACCAAAGTTTGCTGCCGTCTGGCGCCGGACGTGGCACCGCAGGTCGGTGAGAGCCTGACGCTGCAATTCGATCCGTCGAAAGTGCTGTTGTTCGATGCCAAGACTGGCGAGCGTTTGGGTGTTGCGGCCCAACCACAGACCGATGCGCGGTCTGCGAACGTGGCGCAATTCAAGGGCCGCTAAGAAATCAATGCAGGAATACGGTTATGTGGGAGCTGGCTTGCCAGCGATGCAGGCCACTCGGTTTGTCGTCGAGCCGAGTCGCTGCCATCGCTGGCAAGCCAGCTCCCACAGGGATCGGATTCCATAGGGGAGCACGCGGTGGATTGCCTGTAATCCATCGCAAATTATGTAAACCACGTTGGAAAAAAACAGTTAATAACAATAAAGACGAGGATGTAGGGATGAAAAAGAAACACGTCAATGCCCGGTTGATCTGCCAAATCTCCGCCGCGGCAGCATTGGTGCTGGCTGGTAACGCGATGGCCGCGGATGCCTTCAGCTCCGATTCCAAATGGATGACCGGCGACTGGGGTGGTGAGCGGACCAAGCTGATCGAGCAGGGTATCGACATCAAGGCCGACTACGTAGGGGAAGTCGGTGGCAACCTGCACGGTGGTTACGACAACGACAAGACTGCGCGTTACGCCGACCAGTTCGGTCTGGGTGTGGCACTCGATCTGCAAAAGCTGTGGGGCTGGGACAACACTCAGGCCAAGATCCAGCTGACCAACCGTAACGGCTACAACATCTCCAACGACCGCGTTGGCGATCCGCGTGCCGGCACCTTGAGTTCGTCTCAGGAAGTCTACGGCCGTGGCCACATGGTGCGTCTGACCCAGTTGTGGATTCAGCACCAGTTCTTCGACAACAAGCTCGACGTCAAGGCCGGTTACTTCGGCGAAGGCGAAGACTTCAACACCTTCCCGTGCGACTTCCAGAACCTGGCGTTCTGCGGCTCGCAAGTGGGTAACTGGGCGACCAACATCTGGTACAACTGGCCAGTCAGCCAGGCCGCGATCCGCGTCAAGTACAACATCAACGACGAGCTCTACGCGCAGATCGGTGCGTACAACCAGAACCCGTCGCAGCTGGAACACGGCAACGGCTTCAAACTCAGTGGCAGCGGCACCGCCGGTACTGTGTTGCCGGTCGAATTGGTCTGGTCGCCGAAGGTCAACAGCCTGCCGGGCGAATACCGTTTCGGTTACTACAAGAGCACCGCTGATGCCAGCGACGTCCGTGAAGACGTCAACGGTCTCAACGCGGCAGAGACTGGCGACGCCTACAAGACCCACAGCAGCAAACACGGCTACTGGTTCGTCGCGCAACAGCAACTCACCAGCCACAACGGTGATGCGACTCGCGGTCTGAACATCGCCGCCAACGCCACGTTCCACGACAAGGACACCAACTTCATCGACAACTATCAGTCGGTGATGTTCGTCTACAAAGGCCCGTTCGACGCACGTCCGAAAGATGACATCGGTATCGGCGCGGCGCGTATCCACGTCAACGATGACGTGAAGAAAAACGCGGAGCTGCTGAACGCTTCCAACGGTGTTTCGGATTACGACAATCCGGTGTTCTCGCCGATTCGTGAAACCGAATACAACTACGAGCTCAACTACGGCATCCACGTTACCAATTGGCTGACCGTGCGTCCTAACCTGCAATACATCACGCATCCGGGCGGTGTGGATGCAGTGGACAACGCTTTGGTCGCTGGCCTGAAAATTCAGTCTACGTTCTAACGCGTCTGCGATAAGCTCCTCTCTATGTGCGCATATTTGCGGACAGCCCAGGCTGTCCGCTTTTTTTTGGGGCAAGCGCCGCCCTGTGAAAGTCGAGTTCAGGATCGTGGCAAATGCATGAGCATCCGCTACAACGCTTCTTCAAATCCCTGCGTGAACGACCGGTGTTCGCCTGGGAGCGCTATCAGATGCGCGACGTGTTGGTGATCGATCATCCGCTGTGTCAGGCGGTGTTCAGTCGTCAAGGCGCGCAGTTGCTGCACTTTCAACCGCGTGGGCAAAAGCCGTGGTTGTGGTGTGCGGCGAAGTGGCCGCATGTCGGCGCCATTCGTGGCGGCGTGCCGGTGTGCTGGCCGTGGTATGGCCGCCATCCGAGTGAAAACGCCTGGCCGTCGCATGGCTGGGCGCGGCTGCTCGACTGGAAATTGATCGACAGCAGCAGTGCTGACGACGGCGTGCGCCTGCATTGGCAGTTGCAGTTGTGCGACTGGCAGGTGGACCTGCACGCGCACCTGGGCGAGCGCATGGAATTACGCCTGAGCACCGAGCATCAGGACGACATGCCGTGCCAGATGAGCCAGGCTTTGCACGCTTACTGGCGTATTGGTGATGTCAGCGAGATAGCGCTGTCTGGGCTCGAAGGCGCGCAGGGTTACGACCAGTTGAATCGTGAAGTTTGCCAGCAGGAAGGCGAGTTACGGGTCGATGGTGGTTGCCAGCGGGTGTTCCAGCACGACGGTGAATTACAGCTCAAGGATCACGCCTGGCAACGCGAGTTGTGCATTGATACTGGTGACAGCGCGGACACGGTGGTGTGGCATCCGGGCTCACGGCCATTGTTGGGCGTGAGCTGGGATGAGATCTCGGAGTTTGTGTGTGTGGAAGCGGCGGCGGGGGGCACTGATAGCCTGCACTTGGCGCCGGGGGAGAAGGCGCATTTGAGTTTGCAGGCGTGGGCTGGGGCTTAGATTATGTAGTTACTGCTGGCCCCATCGCTGGCAAGCCAGCTCCCACAGGTTTTATGGGTGTTCGCAAATTTAATGTTCGGCGCGGACACTGTGGGAGCTGGCTTGCCAGCGATGAGGCCGGACCATTCAATACAGATTCATCAGGCCTCAGTTGAACTCGTCACCCACGGGATACCGGCTCGCATTCAAACTCTCTTTGATCTTGCGCAGATGCGGCTGGAAATCCACCCCACGACGCAACGTCATCCCGGTTGCCAGCACATCCAGCACGGTCAACTGAATGATCCGCGAAGTCATCGGCATATAAATGTCGGTGTCTTCCGGCAGCGGAATGTTCAGGCTCAGCGTACTGGCCTTGGCCAGCGGCGAATTCTCCGCAGTCAGACCCAGCACCGAAGCGCCATTCTCGCGAGCGATACGCGCCACTTCCACCAGCTCACGAGTGCGCCCGGTGTAGGAAATGATCACGAACAACTCACCGGTGTGCGCCACCGAAGCAATCATCCGCTGCATCAACACATCGGCATGCGCAGTGACCGCCAGGTTGAAGCGGAAAAACTTGTGCTGCGCATCCAGCGCCACCGGTGCCGAAGCACCGAGGCCGAAAAAGTGGATCTGCCGCGCCTGAATCAACAGGTCGACGGCGCGGCTGATCAGGTTCGGGTCCAGCGCCTGGCAAGCACTGTCCAGGGACGCGATGGCGCTGCCGAAAATCTTCTGCGTGTAGGCCTCGGGATTGTCATCGGCTTCCACCGCACGGCTGACATACGCCGCGCCGCTGGCCAGGCTCTGCGCCAGTTGCAGTTTCAGTTCGGGATAGCCGCTGACACCGAACGAACGGCAGAAGCGATTGACCGTCGGTTCGCTCACCGACGCCGCCTGGGCGAGGGCGGCAATGCTGAAACGGGTGGCCTGCTGCGGGTTGAGCAGGATCACCTGGGCGACTTTGCGTTCGGCCTTGTTCAGGTCTTCAAGGCGACTCTGGATCTGTTCCAGTAAATTTCGCACGCGGTCCATATGGAATTCCTAATTCACCTGCGCAAAGGTGCGCCGGGCTATGCAAATTGGGCCTTTGATATGGCCCGTGACGGTGGCCTATCCTACTGATGGCTCCGACCGACCACCACTCGGAATCTGTATTTTGCGAAAATGTTGTGGTTATTACTACATTTTCCCTTGAGTGATGCCTTGAAAAAAGGTATTTGTAGCTTAACTTGATAAAAGAACAAACATCATGCCTTCGATTACGGTTGAACCGTGCACCTTTGCCTTGTTCGGCGCGCTTGGCGATCTGGCCCTGCGCAAGCTGTTTCCTGCCCTTTATCACCTCGATGGCGCCGACCTGTTGCACGAGGACACGCGCATCATCGCGTTGGCCCGTGAAGAAGGCAGCGAGCAGCAGCACATGGCGTTCATCGCCGCCGAACTGCGCCGTTACGTCGGCAAGGAACTGGACGAAGCCGTCGCCGAGCGTTTTCTCGCGCGCCTGACTTATCTGCACGTCGACTTCCTCAAGGCTGAAGATTACGTCGCGCTGGCCGAACTGGCCGGCAGCGCGCAACGCATGATTGCTTACTTCGCCACGCCGGCAGCGGTGTACGGCGCGATCTGCGAAAACCTGGCGAAAGTCGGTCTGGCAGAAAACACCCGCGTGGTCCTGGAAAAACCGATCGGCTCCGATCTGGAATCCTCGCGCAAAGTGAATGACGCCGTGGCGCAGTTCTTCCCGGAGAACCGCACTTACCGCATCGACCACTACCTGGGCAAAGAAACCGTTCAGAACCTGATTGCCCTGCGTTTCGCCAACAGCCTGTTCGAAACCCAGTGGAACCAGAATTACATCTCCCACGTGGAAATCACCGTGGCCGAGAAGGTTGGCATCGAGGGCCGTTGGGGTTACTTCGACAAGGCCGGCCAACTGCGCGACATGATCCAGAATCACCTGTTGCAGTTGCTCTGCCTGATCGCCATGGACCCGCCGGCCGACCTGTCCGCCGACAGCATCCGTGACGAAAAGGTAAAAGTGCTCAAGGCGCTGGCACCGATCAGCCCGGAAGGCCTGACCACTCAGGTTGTGCGCGGCCAGTACATCGCCGGCCACAGCGAAGGCAAATCCGTACCGGGTTACCTCGAAGAACCGAATTCCAACACCCAGAGCGACACCGAAACCTTCGTCGCCTTGCGTGCCGACATCCGCAACTGGCGCTGGGCCGGCGTGCCGTTCTACCTGCGCACTGGCAAGCGCATGCCGCAGAAACTGTCGCAGATCGTCATCCACTTCAAAGAACCGTCGCACTACATCTTCGCCCCCGAGCAGCGCCTGCAGATCAGCAACAAACTGATCATCCGCCTGCAACCGGACGAAGGTATTTCGCTGCGTGTGATGACCAAAGAGCAGGGCCTGGACAAAGGCATGCAACTGCGCAGCGGGCCGCTGCAACTGAATTTCTCCGACACCTGGCGTAGCGCGCGGATCCCCGATGCCTACGAGCGGTTGTTGCTGGAAGTGATGAACGGCAATCAGAACCTGTTTGTCCGTAAAGATGAAATCGAAGCCGCGTGGAAGTGGTGTGACCAGCTGATCGCCGGGTGGAAAAAATCCGGTGACGCGCCCAAGCCGTACGCGGCCGGTTCGTGGGGGCCGATGAGCTCCATTGCATTGATCACGCGGGACGGGAGGTCGTGGTATGGCGATATCTGATGTGAAACTGCCTGCGGGCGTGAATGCTCACGAATTCAAGAGCCCGGTGCTGTTGGCTGAAGGTCTGGCGCTGAATGTGGCCAAGCAATTGAGCGAGGCCATTACTGCACGCGGCAACGCCGTGCTGGTGGTGTCCGGCGGTCGCAGTCCGGTGGCGTTTTTCCAGCACTTGGCCAAGCAGGAACTGGATTGGTCGAAGGTCGTCATCACCCTCGCCGACGAACGCTGGGTACCGGTTGAACACACCGACAGCAATGCCGGCTTGCTCAAGCAATATCTGCTCAAAGGTCCGGCAGCCAAGGCGCAGTTTCTCAGCCTTTATAGCGCGGCGGCCAACGTCGAGCAGGCTGCTGAACAGGCCGACCGTTTGCTCGCCGAGTTGCCGCCGATTGACGTCCTGGTGCTGGGCATGGGCGATGACGGTCACACCGCGTCGCTGTTCCCCGACAGCCCGAACCTGGCCGAAGCGCTGCAAGCTGACGGCACGCGCCGTTGCTGGCCGATGCTCGCGCCGAGCGTGCCGCGTCAGCGCCTGACCATGAGCCGTGCGTTGTTGGCGTCGGCGAAGCACAAGATTCTGTCGATTTCCGGTCAATCAAAACTGACCACCCTGAATGCCGCACTGGCATCCGACGACGTCGCGGCCATGCCGGTTCGCGCGTTTCTGCAACCTACGTTAGAGATTTACTGGTGCCCATGAGCCAAGGAACAGCCGCTATGACAACCCCATCCCCGACCGTTTCCATGGCGGACAAAGTTGCCCTGATCGACAGCCTCTGCGCCAAGGCGCGGATCCTGCCGGTGATCACCATCGCTCGCGAACAGGACGTGCTGCCACTGGCCGACGCCCTCGCTGCCGGTGGCCTGACCGCGCTGGAAGTGACCCTGCGTTCGCAGTTCGGCCTCAAGGCGATCCAGATCCTGCGCGAGCAGCGTCCGGAACTGGTCACCGGTGCCGGCACCGTGCTCGATCGCAACATGCTCGCAGCGGCTGAGGCGGCGGGTTCGCAATTCATCGTCACCCCGGGCATCACCCGCGACTTGCTCGAAGCCAGTGTCGACAGCCCGATTCCGCTGTTGCCGGGTATCAGCAACGCCTCCGGCATCATGGAAGGCTATGGTCTGGGCTATCGTCGTTTCAAACTGTTCCCGGCTGAAGTCAGCGGTGGCGTGGCGGCAATCAAAGCCCTTGGCGGCCCGTTCGGTGAAGTGAAATTCTGCCCGACCGGCGGCGTCGGCCCGGCCAACATCAAGAGCTACATGGCGCTGAAAAACGTCATGTGCGTGGGCGGTAGCTGGATGCTTGATCCTGAGTGGATCAAGAACGGCGACTGGGCCCGTATTCAGGAATGCACCGCCGAGGCATTGGCGCTGCTGGACTGATAGCAACCTTACACTTCGTTGTGTGTTCTACGGCTTTACGGTGCGCTTGGTCGGTGCACCGTTTTTTTTTGCCCCGAAAAAAGTGGCGAATACATCCCGCGATACATAGTTACCGCACAAGCGGTTTTTTCCGGCGCTAATCTGCGTGCTTCTTATGGAAGAGAGCACGTGTCATGGATCGAGACTTCTCCGCCTCATCGCCACAACCGGTTTATCAATTGGCCCCCGAACAAATTGCCGGGCCGTATTTTCGCAATCCCAAACTCTTGCGTCGCAACATCAGCGAAGGCGCTGAAGGCTTGCCGCTGATCCTGCGCCTGACCATTGTCGATGCGATGACCGGCGAGCCCGTCAACGGCGCTCTGGTGGACATCTGGCATTGCAATGCACGAGGCGCCTACTCCGGCTGGAGCCGGCTCAACCCGGACACCGAGGTCGATGTTGACGCGATCGGTTCGATCCCGCGCACGGACGATGACACTTACCTGCGTGGCAGCCAGTTCTGCGATCACAAGGGGCGAGCGCGGTTTACCACCATCTATCCCGGCTTCTACGCCGGCCGCGCGCTGCACATCCATGTGGCGGTGCGCATCGTTGCCGGCAACGAATACCTGGAAGAACGCAACGTCGCCTGGGTCGGCCAATTGTTCTTTCCCGAGGTGGTTTCACGTTCCGTGCTCAACGCACAAGCCTATCGCGGGCGCGCTTCATCTCCGCTGCAAAACATCGAAGACAGCCTCTATGCCGGGCAGAACGGTGAAGCATCAATCCTGACGGTCTGGCCGATCGGCCGTGACTCGCACGAGGACGGCTACTTCGGCCATCTGACCATCGGCATCGACACCTTTGCGGCGTCGTCGCAGATCAAACCCGAGGACTTCGACAAGTACACTGTCTAACCGTCTCAGCGCAGCTCGTTCAGCGCGCGGGTCAGTAACTGCATATCGGTGGCGGTGGTGGTCAGTCCCGGGGTAATACGGATACACGGCCCGCACGCTGCACCGGTGCGCACCACGGTGAACAGGTTATGGTCTTTCAGTAGCCGCTCGGCCATCACCTGTTGGTCGTCGTGGCGAGTGAAGCGCATCGCGGTGATGCCGCAGTACAGACGCGCGTCGTCCGGAGTCATCACCTCGATGCCCGGCAAGTGCCGTACGGCGCTGACCCACAGATTGCGCAGGTAGTTGAGCCGCGCACCTTTGGCCGCCGCCCCACCCAGTGATCGGTGCTCCTCGAACACCAGCGGCAGGCTCATCAGCGCCGGAATATTGGGGGTGCTGTAGGACGTGCGAGCCCGGATGTCATTGCTCGGGTAGTGCATCTCGCCCATGTCCGGATCAATGTCGGCCAGGCGTTGCGGGGCGATATAAAGAAAGCCCAGGGTCAGCGGTGCGCCGATCCATTTGTGCAGGTTATAGCCGGCGAACGCGATGCCCATGGCTTCGAGGTCGAATTCCAACTGACCGAGGGCGTGTGCGCCGTCGAGGATGATATCGACGCCATGTTCCTTGGCCATTGCCGCAATTGCCTGCACCGGCATCACCAGACCGGTGCGGTGGGTCACATGGGTCAGCGCCATCAGCTTGAGCTGGGGATGACGGACAAAAGTCTCGCGATACGTCTCCAGCAGACTGTCGAAACTGGCCGGATGCGTGTGAGCGATCTCGATCACCTCGACACCGCGATGTCTGGCCAGCCAGCGCATGGCGCCTTTGACCGTGTCGTATTCGAGGTCGCTGATCAGCACCTGATCGCCCGGTTGCAGGCGGTTGTAGTTACGGATCAACGATTGCAGGCCTTCAGTGGCATTGCGGGTGAAGGCAACGCTCTGCGCACGCACGCCAATCAACTCGGCCAGTTGCGCGCGGATGTCGAGGTTATCGTGCTGCTCGAAGCGTTGGCGCACATACACCGAGTTGCTGTTGTTGATCAGCTCGATGTTGCGTTGGTACTCCTCGATCACCGTGCGCGACATGCGCCCGAAGTAACCGTTTTCCAGGTTCACGGGGCCGGGGTGAGCGTCATAACGATCAGCGAACGTTCGCCAGAAGGCTTCGTCTCGGGCGCGGCGGGTGTTATCGGGCATGATCGACAGGGCTCAAATAGAGGAGGGCGCTTCAGTGGCGCGGGGCAGGTTTGCCGTGTTTGGCGCGTAGCGGTTCGAGCAAATCGGACAGGCCGTTGTGGTCGATCTCCTGCATCAATGCCAACAAGCCACCGAGTTCGCCGTGGGGAAAACCTTCACGGGCGAACCAGTTCAAGTAAGGCCCCGGCAGGTCGGCAATGATCCGGCCCTTGTATTTGCCGAAGGGCATTTCACGGGTGATCAGCAGTTCGAGTTTTTCGGGATTCATCGGGTCTCGTCTGGATTCAAAATCAAACTGGAAAATACAGGCATTCTGCATGCAGGCCAAATGACAGATCATGCAAATAACCGTGATACAGATAGTTCAATTATCTATAAATCATTGATAAATAAGGATTTACTATCAGCGAAAAAGCTGGCACGCACTCTGCAATATCCCTTGCATCTTCAACCGATCGCAAGGAATTGAAAAATGACCGACGTAAACAAAGAAGCCATCTCTGTACTCAATGACCTGATTGAAACCAGCAAGGACGGTCAGGAAGGGTTCAAGACTTGCGCTGAAGACATCAAGCATCCTGAACTGAAAACCCTGTTCGTGACTCGCTCTGCCGACTGCGCCACTGCCGCTGCTGAACTGCAAGCGGAAGTTCGCAAACTGGGCGGCGATCCGGAAACTTCCACCAGCGTCAGCGGTGACCTGCACCGTCGCTGGGTCGACGTCAAAGCCATGTTTACCGGCAAAGACGAAGAAGCGGTGCTCAACGAAGCCGAGCGCGGTGAAGACCATGCGCTGAAGGCTTACAAAGAAGCGCTTGAGAAAATTTCCAAGCACAACCTGGTGGGTATTCGTGATCTGGTTGAACGTCAGTACCACGGCGTACAACGCAACCACGATCAGGTGAAAGCCCTGCGTAACCAGGCTCGCGCTCGCTCGTAAGCGTTCGTAGCCCACAAAAAACGCCAGCTAGTCTGGCGTTTTTTTATGTGTCCGGGAAAGCAGAAGCAGAAGCCCCTCACCCTGGCCCTCTCCCGGAGGGAGAGGGGACTGACCGAGGTGGATGTTGGAGATACACCGACTTGAGCGATCTGAGGTGAACTCAGGTTTTGAAAAGCACGAAGATCGGCTCCCTTTCCCCCTCACCCCACAAATCAATCAGCCAATGCTGATCGCCGGCAACGTCGGCAATGTCACGGTCTGCTGCTTGCGCGGCGCCAGAATCTCGGCCTCGCCATCCACCACCAGTTCATCACGCTGGTTGAACACACGAGTGGCAATTCGCACACGAAACTTCGGCAGCTTCTCGAGAATTTCCAGGCGCACTGTCAGCGTGTCACCGATCTTCACTGGCTTCTGAAAGCTCATCTGCTGACCGATATAAATAGTGCCCGGCCCAGGCAACTCGCACGCCACCGCCGCACTGATCAGCGCACCGCTGAACATGCCGTGAGCGATACGCTCCTTGAACATGCTGGCGGCGGCGAATTCGGCGTCCAGGTGCACCGGATTGTGGTCGCCGGACATTGCGGCGAACAACTGGATATCGCGCTCTTCGACGGTCTTGCTGTAGCTGGCGGTCTGGCCGACTTCGAGGGCTTCGTAAGGGATGTTGGTAACCTGGGTCATCGGTCTTGATTCCTGTGACGGATTAAATGAATCCACAAAAAGTTATTCGCTGCGGTGAGGGCGGGGATGGCTCAGGGCCTGGTCGATCCAGGTCAGCACATCGGCGATCACTTCGTCGCGGTTGGTTTCGTTGAACAATTCGTGCCGCGCCTGCGGGTAGATCTGCAGTTGCAGGTTTTGGCTGCCGGCCGTGCGCAAGGCATTGGCCAGATCAGTCAGACGCTTGCCTTCACTCACCGGATCACATTCGCCGCCGATTACCAGCAGCGGCAGGCCCGGGTCGATCTGGGCGAGATTGGACGCTTTGCTGATTTGCTGCAAGCCGCCGAGCAAATCGATCCACAGCTGATTGGTGCAGCGAAAGCCGCACAGCGGATCGCTGGCGTACTTGTCTACCTCGCCCGGATCGCGGCTGAGCCAGTCGAACGGCGTGCGCACCGGTTTGAATTTGTTGTTGAACGAGCCGAACGACAACCACTCGATCAACGCGCTGCGACCCTTGCCACCCTGACGCAGCTTTTCCACGCGAGCGATCTGCCGTGCGGCGCCATAGAGCGCCACCGGTTGAAAGTTCGAACCACTGAGAATCGCGCCGTGCAGGCTGGCGCTGTGGTGCAGTAAATAGCCCTGGGCAAGGTAACTGCCCATGCTGTGCCCGAGCAGAATGATCGGGACGCCGGGATGTTGCTGGCCGATGTATTGGTTGAGGCTGGCCAGGTCACCCAGCACTTTGCACCAGCCGTCGTCATCGGCGAAATGCCCGAGCGTGCCGTGATCGGCAGTTTTGCCATGTCCACGCAGATCCGGCGCGTATACGCCATAGCCTTTGTCGCAAAACGTGTCGGCGAGCCGTGCGTAACGACCGCTGTGTTCCGCCATGCCATGGGCCAGCAAAATCACCGCTTTCAATGGCGCGGCCGGCAGCCACTGATTGACGAAGAGGCGGCTGCGGTCACTCGCGTCCAGCCATAGGGTGTCGTGGATCATGGCGATTCCTTTGCTCAGAGTCGAAGCATTGTATAGCGCATCTGTTGATCGCCGTCCGATCAGCCCACGCCACGGCAGGAAGATTCACACGATCAATGACGGCTGTGCCCTTATTTGCCTGATTGGCCATAACTGCTAGTGTCCGTGAAGCTCCGCTTTTTGCTTTCTGTTTTCAATGGACGAAAGAGAAATGACAGAAACGCGGCCCCGGATCGGCTCAGGTAAAGAGGACAAGAACAATGCAACCTGATTTCTGGAATGACAAACGCCCGGCCGGCGTACCGCTGGACATCGACATGGGCGAGTTCAAGTCGGTGATCGAGGTGTTTGAGCGTTCCTGCAAGAAGTTCGCGGACCGCCCGGCCTTCAGCAACATGGGCGTGACCCTGACTTATGCCGAACTCGAACGCCAGAGCGCCGCTTTCGCCGGTTACCTGCAAACACATACCGATCTGGTGCCGGGGGATCGCATCGCGGTGCAGATGCCCAACGTTCTGCATTACCCGATTGCCGTGTTCGGCGCCTTGCGCGCCGGGCTGATCGTGGTCAACACCAACCCGCTGTATACCGCGCGGGAGATGCGCCACCAGTTCAAGGATTCCGGCGCGCGGGCGCTGGTGTACCTGAACATGTTCGGCCAGAAAGTCCAGGAAGTGCTGGCCGACACCGACATTCAATACCTGATCGAAGCGAAGATGGGCGACCTGATGCCAACCGCCAAAGGCTGGCTGGTCAACACCGTGGTCAGCAAAGTGAAAAAAATGGTCCCGGCGTATTCGCTGCCGCAGGCGATCTCCTTCAAAAGCGCATTGCGCATGGGCCGCGGCTTGGGGATCAAGCCGCTGAAGGTCAGCCTCGACGATATCGCCGTGCTGCAATACACCGGCGGCACCACGGGCCTGGCTAAAGGCGCGATGCTGACCCACGGCAACCTGGTGGCGAACATGCAGCAAGTGCGCGCCTGTCTCGCGCAACTGGGGCCGGATGGGCAGCCGCTGCTGCGTGAAGGCCAGGAAGTGATGATCGCGCCGCTGCCGCTCTATCACATCTATGCGTTCACCGCGAATTGCATGTGCATGATGGTGTCCGGCAATCACAACGTGCTGATCACCAACCCGCGGGACATCGCCGGGTTCATCAAGGAACTGAAGAACTGGAAGTTTTCGGCGCTGCTGGGGCTCAACACCCTGTTCGTCGCGCTGATGGAACACCCGGATTTCAAGACCCTGGATTTCTCCAGCCTGAAACTCACCAACTCTGGTGGCACCGCGTTGGTGAAAGCCACGGCCGAGCGCTGGGAGCAGCTCACTGGTTGCCGCATCACCGAAGGCTACGGCCTGACCGAAACCTCACCGGTGGCCTGCACCAACCCGTACGGCGACCAGTCACGTCTGGGCACCGTCGGTTTACCGGTGCCGGGCACGCTGTTGAAAGTGATCAACGATGACGGCGTCGAACAAGCGCTGGGCGAGCGTGGCGAGTTGTGCATCAAAGGCCCGCAGATCATGAAAGGCTACTGGCAAAAGCCTGAAGCCACGGCCGAAGTGCTGGATGCCGAGGGCTGGTTCAAGTCCGGCGACATTGCGGTGATCGATCCGGACGGCTTCGTGCGCATCGTCGATCGCAAGAAGGACATGATCATCGTCTCCGGTTTCAACGTGTACCCCAACGAAATCGAAGACGTGGTGATGGCCCACCCGAAAGTCGCCAACTGCGCGGTGATCGGTGTGCCGGACGAACGTTCGGGGGAGGCGGTGAAGCTGTTTGTGGTGGCGCGGGAAACCGGTGTGAGCCTTGAAGAGTTGAAGGCTTACTGCAAAGAGAATTTCACCGCGTACAAAGTACCCAAGCACATTGTGTTGCGTGAGTCGTTGCCGATGACGCCTGTAGGGAAAATTCTGCGGCGTGAGTTGCGCGATATCGCCTGATCGGTGAATGGCCGCGCTTTGCGCGGATCGCGGGCAAGCCACGCTCCCACGGGGATCTATGCAGACCTTGTGGGAGCGGGCTTGCCCGCGATGCTTTTGACAGGAAAGCCCCCGAAATCCGGGACTTTCAAGGTGATATAGGATTTTTGCTCTAAAATGACTGCCAGAAAGTCTTGAGTCATCAATGTGACTGTAGGGGCCGCTTTTGGCTCTAGTCGACCCTCGGCAAAGCTGCTACTCTCGGCGCGCTTTGTGACTTCTCGGCCTATGTAAAAGCCAGATTCACCAATACAAAACACACACCAATAATAATCGCATCAAATGCGGTGAAGAATTCGCGTTGCTGAGGAGTGGGCTTCCATGATCGAAGACTTTTGGAAGGATAAATACCCGGCTGGAATTGCTGCCGACATCAATCCAGACGAGTATCCGAACATTCAGGCAGTGTTGAAGCAATCCTGCCAACGCTTCGCCAACAAACCGGCTTTCAGCAACCTGGGCAAGACAATCACCTACGGTGAATTGTATGAATTGTCCGGTGCGTTTGCCGCGTATCTGCAACAGCATACCGATTTGCAGCCCGGTGATCGAATCGCCGTGCAATTGCCCAACGTTCTGCAGTACCCGGTAGCCGTCTTCGGTGCGATCCGCGCCGGGCTGATCGTGGTCAACACCAACCCGCTGTATACCGCGCGGGAAATGGAACACCAATTCAACGACTCCGGTGCAAAAGCGCTGGTGTGCCTGGCGAACATGGCGCACCTGGCCGAAACCGTGGTGCCGAAAACCGGCGTCAAGCACGTTATCGTCACCGAAGTCGCCGACCTGCTGCCGCCGATCAAGCGCCTGCTGATCAACAGCGTCATCAAGTACGTGAAGAAAATGGTCCCGGCCTATCACTTGCCCAAAGCCGTCAAGTTCAACGACGTGCTGAGCAAGGGCCAGGGCCAGCCAGTGGCCGAAGCCAACCCGGACAGCGGTGATGTTGCCGTGCTGCAATACACCGGCGGCACCACCGGCGTGGCCAAAGGTGCGATGCTGACCCACCGCAACCTCGTCGCCAACATGCTGCAGTGCAAGGCGCTGATGGGCTCCAACCTCAATGAAGGTTGCGAGATCCTGATCACGCCGCTGCCGCTGTACCACATCTATGCGTTCACCTTTCATTGCATGGCGATGATGTTGATCGGCAACCACAACATCCTGATCAGCAACCCGCGCGACCTGCCGGCGATGGTCAAGGAACTGTCGAAGTGGAAGTTCAGCGGTTTCGTCGGCCTCAACACGCTGTTCGTGGCGCTGTGCAACAACGAAGGTTTCCGCAAGCTGGATTTCTCCGCGCTGAAAGTCACCCTGTCCGGCGGTATGGCCCTGCAACTGGCTGCCGCCGAGCGCTGGAAAGCCGTGACCGGTTGCCCGATCTGCGAAGGTTACGGCATGACCGAAACCAGCCCGGTGGCCACGGTCAACCCGATCCAGAACATCCAGATCGGCACCATCGGCATTCCGGTGCCATCGACCCTGTGCAAAGTCATCGACGATAACGGTGTCGAGCAGCCGCTGGGCGAAATCGGTGAGCTGTGCGTCAAGGGCCCGCAAGTGATGAAGGGCTACTGGCAGCGTCAGGAAGCCACTGATGAAATGCTCGACAGCGAAGGCTGGCTGAAAACCGGCGACATCGCGCTGATCCAGCCGGACGGCTACATGCGCATTGTCGATCGCAAGAAAGACATGATTCTGGTCTCCGGTTTCAACGTCTACCCGAACGAACTGGAAGACGTGCTGGCGACTCTGCCGGGCGTGTTGCAGTGTGCCGCGATTGGTGTGCCGGACGAGAAGTCGGGTGAGGCGATCAAGATCTTCATCGTCGCCAAGCCGGGCGTGACCCTGACCAAGGAAACGGTGATGGAGCACATGCGCGCCAACGTCACCGGCTACAAGGTGCCGCGTTCGGTGGAGTTTCGCGATGCGCTGCCGACCACCAACGTCGGCAAGATCCTGCGTCGCGAATTGCGTGACGAAGAGCTGAAGAAGATCAAGGCGAAGAACGCCGCATAAAACAAAAAGCCCCGCCGATGCGGGGCTTTTTGTTGGTGGGCAGCAGGGTTTTAGATATCTGTTGTGTGGTTAAACCAGCCCCTCACCCCAGCCCTCTCCCAATGGGAGAGGGGGAAAGGGAGTAGATCTTCATGCTGTTCAGAGCCTGAGTTCAACTCGATATTTCAGGTCGGCGTACCTTGCCCAGAAACCTCGGTCGGTCCCCTCTCCCTCTGGGAGAGGGCTAGGGTGAGGGAAAAGGGCGTCCCCCAAATCTTACTGGCGAAACGGCGCGAAATTCACGTTGGTACCTGCCGGACGCATGTCCTGCAAGTAAGAATCCTTGTCCGCACTCAACTCCAGGCTCAACGCCGCTTTGCGCTTGCCCTCGTTGCGAATCACCAGACCTTCGAGCTTTTCACGCAGAAACACCGTCGGCACTTTCAGGTGCAGCAGTTCGTCGGTCGCCGGGGTGTGCATCAGCAGGTGAATCCACTCGTACTGACCAACGGCCAGGCGCGACACCGGCAGGTCGAACCACCAGATATTGCGGTTACGGTTGAGTTCGGCGAAGTGGCAGTTGTTGGAGCCGAGCACAGCGCCGCCCAGTTCCTGGTTTCTACGGGCAATGGCCTGCTTTTTATCGAGTTTCATAACATTCCTGCGGGATCTGATCTTTGGCGCACGGCGCCCATAGGTGCGCATTCTCGGGGCTGGGCGGGTAAACATAAAGCCCAACCTGCGCAGAGCGACGAAAAGAAGCACCGAAAAATAAATGAAACTCCGCGCAAACCCGGCCGGTCAATCATTACGTACTGACTTTTCCCCCTAATTGCACCAAGGAGAAACACCATGAGTAGCACAGGCGATAAAGTAAAAGGCATGGCCAACGAAGCTGTCGGCAACGTCAAGCAAGGCGTCGGTAAAGCCACCGACAACCCCAAGCTGCAAACCGAAGGCAAGATTCAAGAGAAAAAAGGCGAAGCCCAGCAAGCTGTCGGCAAAGCCAAAGACGCTGTGAAGAAAACCGTCGACAAGGCGTAATCGCGTCTTGAACGAAACAGCGAAGCGGCCATCCAAGGATGGCCGTTTTTGTGTCAAAAGCCTGCGCTGACCCCACCAAGGGTCGCCAAGTAGGCTACCGTGAGGTAAAAAACGGCCCCTGAGTCGCCACGACTTCAACCTGTATTGCGGCGAAAGGAGACGCGAATGATATTTCCGGACATGAAAGGTCTGCCCCTGCACCGGGTGATGGTGCGCACGGTCACTGAATTCGTCGACGACGAGATGTCGACTTATGCATCGGCACTGGCCTACCAGATGCTGTTCTCGCTGTTCCCGTTCATCCTGTTTCTGATTGCCCTGATCGGTTTTCTGCACCTGCCGGATTTCTTCTCCTGGCTGCGCCTGCAATCGGAACTGGTGTTGCCGCCGCAAGCGCTGGAGCAGGTCAACCCGGTGATCGACCAGTTGCAGCAGTCCAAGGGCGGCTTGCTCTCGGTCGGTATCGTTATCGCCTTGTACACCGCTTCAGCGGGCGTGCGGCTGATGATGAGCGCGATGAACGCCGCTTATGACGTGGTCGAAGGCCGGCCGGTCTGGAAGCGTTTTCCGCTGTCGATTTTCTACACTGTCGGCATCGCCGGCATGCTGCTGGTGGCTGCTGCACTGATGGTGCTCGGGCCGCAGGTGATGGGCTGGATTGCCGCGCAGGTTGGCCTGGAAGAAGTCATCGTCACTGTCTGGACCATCGCGCGCTGGCCGGTGATCGTGATTTTGATGATGGTCGCCGTGGCCCTGATCTATTACGTGATGCCCGACGTCAAACAGGAATTCCGTTTCATCACGCCGGGTTCGGTATTGGCCGTGGTGGTGTGGATCATCGCTTCGTTGGGTTTCGCGTTCTACGTGAAAACCTTCGCCAACTACAACGCGATGTATGGCAGCATCGGCGCGATCATCGTGCTGTTGCTGTATTTCTACATTTCCGCGGCGGTGTTGTTGCTCGGTGCGGAGATGAATGCGGTGATCGAGCACATGTCCAGCGAAGGCAAGGACGAGGGCGAGAAAGTCCCCGGCGAACTGGACGAACATCCCAAACAACACGTCTCGGGCCTGGGCCGCGATCACTCGCTCAAGCCGGACACTGACGAAGTCTGATCATGATCCGTGAAATCCTCAAAATGGGCGATGAACGCCTGCTGCGTATCGCTCCGCCCGTCCCGCCGGAAATGTTCGACAGCCCCGAGTTGTGGCAACTGATCGACGACATGTTCCAGACCATGGAAAGCGTCGGCGGCGTCGGCCTGGCCGCACCGCAGATCGGTGTCGACCTGCAACTGGTGATCTTCGGTTTCGAGCACAGCGAACGTTATCCGGATGCCGAGGCTGTGCCGCAGACGATCCTGATCAACCCATTGATCACACCGTTGAATCCGTTGATGGAAGAGGGCTTTGAGGGCTGCCTGTCGGTGCCGGGTTTGCGTGGTGCGGTGGAGCGTTATCAGCAGATTCGCTATGAAGGGTTTGATCCGAAGGGCCAGCCGATTGTGCGGGTGGCTTCGGGTTTCCACGCGCGCGTTGTGCAGCACGAATGCGATCATTTGATCGGCCGGTTATACCCGTCGCGCATCACCGACTTCAGCAAGTTCGGCTTCACCGAAGTGATGTTCCCCGACCTCGATCCAACCGCCGACGATTAACCCAGGCCAACACATTCCCTTTGTAGGAGTGAGCCTGCTCGCGATAGCGGTCTGTCAGTCACCGAAAATGTCACTGACACACTGCTATCGCGAGCAAGCTCACTCCTACAGGGTTTTGCATCAGATTGAAGGTTTGCGCTCCATCGCGATCATCGGCTTGCTCCGCGCATACCGGCTCAATCGCTCCGCCATCGCCTGCGGCAGGGCCGGGTCGACCGTGAACCCGCGCCGCTCATAAAACCCGCGCAAATCCGGATGACAGAACAGCCACACTGGCTCCGTTACATCCTGCAGCGCCGCAGCGATCAACTGTGCGGCAAGCCCCTGTTCACGACACGCCGGATCAACAAACAACCCCGTCAACCATTGCCCGCCCGCCACCGGCCGCAAACACAACGCCGCGACAATGTCGCCACGCCGGGCCACCCACAAGTGTGCATCGCGCACGGCTTTCATCGAGGATTGATGGCTGCGGTAAAACTTGTTCATCAACGGCCAGAGAGACTCGTCGAGCAGGCTGTATTGGGTATCGGGCATGGGATCGGACTGTCGGTGGGCAAAGCGTCGATTATAAAAGAACGCACGCCTCGGGATAGGTGTATACCTGAGCCTACAGCCCTGTGAGTGGAGTACCCATCATGTCCAAAGGTTTGAATTCCAAGAAAGCCGACAAGAAAAAACCGGCCAAGACCGCCATTGAAAAACGTGCGGAGAAAAAAGCCAAGAAAGTCGACATTTTCGGCCATTGATCGCACCCATCAGGAGCCCGGTTCTCGGGCTCCCGCCTGAACCCGAAAATAATCTGCAGGATTCATCGACGTCGTTGCACAGAAGGGCAAGATTCCCGTTCCGAGCAACGCCATGCCCCATTACTTCGACGCCGCCCATCGCGAGCAAATCGACACCCTGCGCCAACGCTTCACTGCGCGCACCGAGTGGCCGACCTGGCTGTTGCTGATCGGCGTGTATGGCGCCTGGTTCGCCATCGTCCTCAACAGCGATTGGCTCGGTCGTGGCTGGAGCACCGTGCTGCTGGTTCCGCTGCTGGTGCTGTGGTTGTCGGTTCAACATGAACTGCTCCACGGGCATCCGACCCGCTCGACCTTCGTCAACAAAGTCCTCGGTTATGCGCCGTTTGCGGTGTGGTATCCGTACACGCTGTATCGCGACAGTCATTTGTTGCATCACCGCGATGAAGACCTGACCGTTCCCGGTGTCGATCCGGAAAGTCGTTACCTGACGGCGGCGGGCTGGCAGGGCAGTTCGTTGTTTGCGCGCGGCCTGCATTGGCTGAACAAAACCGTCCTCGGTCGATTCGTGATTGGTGCGCCGCTGGGGCTCTTGGCGCTGGCGAGTGAGGAACTGCAACGGCTGAAGAACGGCGAGCGCCAAGCGTGGCTGATGTGGCTGACTCACGGCGCGTTCACGTTATTGATGCTGTGGTTCATCGCCCGCTACAGCGCCTTGCCGGTATGGCATTACCTGCTGCTGATCAGTGTGCCGGCGCTGTCGATTGCAATGATCCGCTCCTACTATGAACATCGTCCGCACGCGCAACCTGAGCAACGCACGGTGCTCAACGAAGCCGCATGGCCGTGGCGCTGGCTGTTTCTGAATCTGAATTTTCATCTGGTGCATCACGACCTGCCGGGGCTGGCGTGGTATGACTTGCCGCAGGCATACCGGATGCGCCGTGAGCAATGGCTGGCGCGCAGTGGCGGGTTTCTGGTGCGAGGGTATGGGCAGTTGTGGCGGCGGCATGGTTTCAAGCCGATCGACAGTCCGCAGCATCCGTTTCACTGACCGCACGGCCACCGCTAAACCCTGTGGGAGCGGGCGTGCCCGCGAAGGCGATCTGTCTGAAAACAATGATGTTGGAGGTGCTGGCCTCTTCGCAGGCAAGCCCGCCCCCACAGGGTTATTTATGGGTAGGGAAGGATGGGGATGACCCAACACCACATAGAGCTTCTGATGTATATCGCGCCTGAGCCCATCCGTGCAGCGAACGAGCGCTGGATTGCGCGCATCCTCGAACACCTGGGCGTGATTCGTCTGAACGCGGAAAACCTGTCGCTGCCGGAACTATGGCTTTCGCCGGATTTGCTGCTGACCCAAACCTGCGGTTATCCCTTGATGACGGCGCTACGCGGCAAGGTCCGAATCGTCGGCCGTCCTCGTTACGAACTCCCCGACGCCAGCGCCGGCAACCATTGCAGCCTGATCCTCTGCCGCGCCGATGACCCGCGCAAAATCCTCGCGGACTTTCGCAACAGTCGCGGAGTGATCAACAGCGAGGATTCCAACAGCGGCATGAACCTGTTGCGCCAACGCCTGGCGCCGTTGCAGCAGAACGGCCAGTTTTTCGCCTCGGTCGGCGTCAGCGGCGGACACCGCGAGAGTCTTCGCTGGTTGCGCGAAAATCTTGCCGATCTGGCCGCCATCGACAGCGTGACCTACGCCTGTCTTGCACAGTGCGCACCCGAGGAGGTCAGCGGATTACGGCTGGTGGCGCGCAGTGCCTTCAGCCCGACGCTGCCGTTCATTACCGTTGCCAATGCCACGGATGAGCAAGGCGAGCAGTTGCGCCGAATGATGAATCAATCACTGCGTGAGCTTCCCGACGTCGCACAGACATTGGGGCTGGTTGAAGTGCTGTCGGCCACTGAAAGCGACTATCGGGTGATTCTCGATTATCAGCGTGAGGCTGAAGATTTGGGTTACGGCCGCTTACGCTGAAAGATCAAAAATGAATATAAAAATAAGATTTAAATATTATTAATGCATAAGGCGCCTTGCTACGATCGCGCCACCGGAACACCGGACATTCAGCGACCCTTCACCAAGGAGCCCTTATGTCCGGCGCCGATCTGTCTCACCGCCAGCAACTCGAAAAGCTGTTCCGTGCCCACTATCACTGGCTCTGCAGCTACCTGCGCCGGCATCTGCATGACGCAGCCAGCGTTGAGGACATCGCCGCCGAAACCTTTGCGCAACTGCTCGAAGCCCCCAGCCTGACCGCGATCCGTGAACCTCGCGCGTTGCTCACCACCGTCGCCCAACGCCTGTTATATCAACGCTGGCGCCGCGCCGACCTGGAGCGCCGTCACCAGCAGCAGATCGATGTGGATTACGCCGCCTCGCCGGAAGACATCGCGCAATTGACCCAAACCCTCAGCCGCCTCGATCACAGCCTGCAACGGTTGCCGGGCAAAGTCCGCTCGACCTTTCTGCTCGCACGCATCGATGGCCTGACCTACCCGCAAATCGCCGCCGAACTGGGCATCTCGCAGCGTTCGGTCAGCGTGTACATGACCCGTTCCCAGGCGCTGTGCGAGCGCCACAGTGCCAATCAATTCCTACAAGACAAGAGGTCTGCATGAGATCGATCAAAACCCTGCTCGGCGGTTCGCTGCTGGCACTGAGCCTGAGCGTCGGCGCCGTTTCTGCGGCGGAGCAAACCGCACCGATTCACTTCGGTGACATCACTTGGGAAAGCGGCAGCTTCATCACCGAAGTGCTGCGCCTGATTGTCGAGAAAGGCTACGGCTACTCGACGGATACGCTGCCGGGCAGCACCGTCAGTCTGGAAGCAGCGCTGGCGAAAAACGATATTCAGGTGATCGGCGAGGAATGGGCCGGGCGCAGTCCGGCGTGGGTCAAGGCGGCCAATGAGGGCAAAGTCTTTGGTCTCGGTGACACAGTCAAAGGCGCCACTGAAGGCTGGTGGGTGCCGGAGTACGTGATCAAGGGCGACCCCGAGCGCGGGATCAAGCCATTGGCGCCGGAGCTGAAATCAGTGGCGGACCTGCCGCGCTATAAAGACGTGTTCCGCGACCCGGAAGACCCGAGCCGTGGGCGCTTCCTCAACAGCCCGACCGGTTGGACTTCGGAGATCGTCAACAGCCAGAAGCTCAAGGCCTATGCCCTGAACGACAGCTTCGTCAATTTCCGCACCGGCTCCGGCGCGGCGCTGGATGCCGAAGTGGCGTCGTCGATCAAGCGCGGCAAACCGGTGCTGTTCTACTACTGGTCGCCGACGCCACTGTTGGGTCGTTTCAAACTGGTGAAGCTTGAAGAGCCGCCGTTCGATGCCGAAGCCTGGAAGACTCTGGCCGATGCGAACAACCCGAATCCGAAAGGCACGCGCTCGATGCCGGCGAGCCTGGCGATTGGCGTATCAGCACCGTTCAAGGCGCAGTATCCGGAACTGGTGAAGTTTTTTGAAAAGGTCGATTTGCCGATTGATCTGCTCAACCAGACGCTGGCCGGGATGAGTGAAAAACGCCAGCAACCACGCGTGGTGGCAGAGGCGTTTTTGCGTGATCAGCCGCAAGTCTGGAAGCCATGGGTGCCGGGTGACGTAGCTGACAAGGTGAGTGGAAGTCTGTAAGTCATTTCTGTTGTTTTTGTAGTGTTTGTAATGGCCTCTTCGCTGGCAAGCCAGCTCCCACAGAAATTGCACTATTTGAAATAGCGCAGAACCCTGTGGGAGCTGGCTTGCCAGCGATTGTGTCCGCCTCGCCAAAACCTCCCCGCGCTGAACCGATTCTTGTGCAAAAAGTGCCAGATACTGGCCGACTAGTGGCCTTGCGCAAGGCTTTGCGCTGTCTATGCTCACACATAACTAACTATGTCGACCGTCATGCCAAACATGCAGCGCGTACAGCGTTAGCCCGTGATTCATGCTGCCAGAGTGCGCAATACGAGGCACCGACACTGAACCAACAAGGAGCATCATTTAAATGGAAGTTCTTCAACACGTTAGGGCTGGCCCGCGAGCGGGCTATCAAGAGAAGGATGTCTTGATTAGAGCGTCGCTGCATGGACTCTCCGATTGATCATCATTTATCACCTGACAACTTCCTCCCGTGGAGGAATGCGTGTGCCTGTTCTGTGGAACGTAGTGGTGGATTCTGAAAGACCTGAACTTTCATCAAATCAAAAGACCGCGCTGAAGGTGATACAACCATGTTCAACCTACATCACAAGGCTGACCTGCAGGAAATCGAGCGATTCAGTTGTGCGCTGACTGAGGCCAACGCCAAGTTGGCCGCGATCAGCCGTTCGATGGCAATGATCGAGTTCACCCCCGAAGGCATCGTTCTGGATGCCAACGAGAACTTCTGCAAAACCATGGGCTACAGCGCTGAAGAAGTGCGCGGCAAGCATCACCGGATCTTTTGCGAGGAAGTCTTCTATCGCAGCGAGGAGTACGCCAAGTTGTGGCGCGATCTCGCTCGGGGCGAGCCGATCAGTGGGACTTTCCTGCGCTTGAACAAAAGCGGCAAGGAAGTCTGGCTCGAAGCCAGCTACATGCCGGTGTATGGCCCGGACAAGCAAGTCCGAAGTGTGATCAAAGTGGCGTCGGACATTACCGCGCGGATCAACAAGGAACATGAAGAAGAAAGCATGCTGGCGGCCATCGGTCGCTCGATGGCGGTGATCGAGTTCACCCCGGAAGGCAATGTGATCAGCGCCAACGAAAACTTTCTGAAAACCATGCAGTATTCGCTCAACGAAGTCGTCGGCCATCACCACAGCCTGTTTTGCCATCGCGCCGAGGCCGAGTCAGCGCAATACAAGGCCTTCTGGGCCTCGCTCAATCGCGGCGAATATCACTCGCACCGTTTCGAGCGCAAGAACAAGTCCGGGCAGATGGTTTACCTGGAAGCGTCGTATAACCCGCTGTTCGATGCGAAAGGCCGGCTGTACAAAGTGGTGAAGTTCGCCAGCGACATCACCCATCAAATGACCACGCTGCAAAACGCCGCGGAATCGGCCCACAGCACTTCGGTACAAAACGACGCCTGCGCGCAAAAAGGCTCACAGGTCGTGCAGCAAACCGTGCAGATCATTCAGGACATTTCCCGCGACCTCAACGAAGCCGCGGTCAGCATCGATGCGGTCAGCAAACAGTCGGACATCATCGGCACCATCGTCCAGACCATTCGCGGCATCGCCGATCAGACCAATCTGCTGGCGCTGAATGCCGCCATCGAAGCGGCTCGAGCCGGTGAGCATGGGCGTGGATTCGCGGTAGTGGCGGATGAGGTGCGCAGCCTCGCAGCCCGTACCAGCCAGGCGACGCTGGAAATTGTCGAAGTGGTGCGCAAGAACCATGATCTGTCACTGAGCGCGGTGTCGAGCATGCAATCGAGCCTGAGTCGCACCGGGCTCGGGGTGGAACTGGCGAACGAGGCGGGGGAGGTGATTCTGGAGATTCAGCAGGGGTCACGGCATGTGGTCGATGCGATCAGCCAGTTCAATGAGACGCTGCAACTAAACTGATGAAGATATAAGCACAGCCCCGCCAATGCGCGGGGCTGTGGGCTGACAATTTAAACAACAGGCTTAGTGTATTCCTGCAGTGAAAAAGTCCCGTGGATATCTCCACGCAACCCAGGGCTTTCAGTAGGTACGGCGGTGAACCGGAAGCTGCCTTTAATAAAGGTTTTTTCGAAATCCACTTCGTCTAACGTAAATTCGCCTTCCGTAGCCATCCAGGATTCAGCTGCGTTTCTTGGGTTATAAAACGAGTGGCCCGGTTCCATAGCATATTTACCAACCTTGATTGGACCGCGTATGTCAATCCGGCATCCCCAAGGCAACTCGCTGGGATCATCGTAGTTCCATCCTCGCAGTGTCAGAGAGTTCGAAGATAATTCCACGCTATGTATCTTGGTTGGCACCACAATCTCTTCGCCACCGTTTTCTCGCGCTCTCAAATTGAAGCGCCCACTGGCTTTGGTTTTTTCGCTCATGACCTGTCTTCCTTGTCTTTAATCGAGGGCATTGCCCCCAGCCGGATGGCAGGTCGATGTTTACTCGGTTCACCCAGAACGTCTACTGTCAGAAATTACAGGTGGCGGGGTTTATGCGACGAGTGGTCTACCTGCTGAAAACAAAAAAAGTCCCTTTCAGGACTTTTTTATCAAACACGTAGCGATCAAAGCGCGGCGAGAAACTTGTCCGCCAACTTGTCGCTGTCCTTCACGTCATTGACGTTTTCTTTCTCGGACTGCGCCAACTTCATCTTGTCCTGCATGCGCTCGGCGATCTCCTTGCCGATAGCCAGTTGTTTCTCTGGCGGCATGTTCTGGATGTCTTCTTCGGTAATGCCCAGATCCCGGAGGATGTTGTCGCGCAGACGCTGTTCCGGCGACTTGCTCATGTAGTCCTTGAACTCGTCGGTAGCCGAAGGAGTGGCTTTGGTCGCGTCGGAGATATCGGTGGCTTGCAGGTTGACGCGGGTCTTGGCGAACGCTTCGTCGACGTTGTCGCTGATGCGCGTCGCTTCGGCAACTTGCTGAGTAGCAATCTGCGTGGCCGAATCCTGGACCTTGGCGGTCGCGTCGGTGGCTTGCGCCTGCGTCTGGTTTTGCAACGTCTGCAGCATGGCACCGTGCAGGCCACCTTGCAGACCGGCTGCGGCGGCGGAGGTGGCGTCGTCATTCAGCTGCTTGGGCAGGTGGATGATTTGCTGATGTTTGGCGCTGACCAACATGATGAATTGACCTGTAGGTAATTGCTGACTGCCGTACAGCAGCAATTAACGTGCCCGTCCCGCAAGTGCTTGTATTTCAACAGGTTGGTCAACAAACCGGCGATGAAAAGCGGTCAGCCGTTGCCGATAGGCGGCAGAAGATGACCGCCGGCCCTCAGCGATGGGCAATGTTCTCCAGCGCCAGATTGCGCGTGCGCGGGCCGAAGTAGCCGATGGTCAGCATCACGATCAACATGCTGCTGACAATGAACGCCAACACGCCGGGCGTACCGAAGTTGTCGAGAAACAGGCCGATCAACAGACTGCTGAATACCGTCGACAAGCGACTGAACGAATAGCAGAAACCCACCGCCCGGGCGCGGATATTGGTCGGGAACAATTCGCTCTGGTAGGAGTGATAACTGAAGCTCAGCCAGGCGTTGCAGAAGGTGATCATCACCCCACAGAAGATCAGTCCGAACGCACTGGTCTGCAGGGCAAACAAAGTACCGAAGGTCATGGCGCCAAGGGCCGAGCCGACAATCTGCCATTTGTTCTCGAAACGGTTGGCGAACTTCACGAACAGCAACGGCCCGAGCGGGTAGGCGAGGGTGATGATGAAGGCGTACATCAAGCTGTGAGTAACGCTGACGCCCTGGCCGGAAAGCAGCGCCGGCAGCCAGTTGCCGAAGCCGAAGAAACCGATGGCCTGGAAGATGTGGAAGACGATCAGCATCAGCGCGCGACGGCGATAGGGCGGCTGCCAGATGTCGGCGAAACGGCCCTTGCCTTCAACGTCCACGGGGACGGCCTCGGGGGCATCCAGCGGTTTACCGTGATCTTTCTCGCAACGAGCTTCAATGCCGTCGAGAATCCGATTGGCCTCATCGAAACGGCCATGCTGAGCGAGCCAGCGCGGCGACTCCGGCAGACGCTTGCGCAACCACCAGATGAACAGCGCAAACACCGCACTGGCCAACACTACCCAGCGCCAGCCACTGACGCCGAACGGCGCCTGTGGTACCAGCCACCACGACATCAACGCCACCGCCGGTACCGACAGGAACTGCACGAAAAACGCGAAGGCAAACGCCGAGCTGCGCATGCGCTTGGGCACCAGTTCCGAGAGGTAGGCGTCGATGGTCACCAGTTCGATGCCCAGACCGATGCCCACCAGAAAACGCATGCAGATGATTCCTGACGCGGAACTCTGAATGCCCATCAGCACCGTCGCGACCGTGTACCAGACCAGCGCGAAGGTGAAGATGGCGCGGCGGCCAAAGCGATCCGCCAACGGGCTGAGCAGACTGGCGCCGAGGAACAGGCCTAGGAAGGTCGCCGAGGCAAAAGCTGCCTGATCAGAGAAACCGAACACACCCTGATTGCCGGTGGCGAAGATGCCGTCGCGGATCAGACCGGGGCTGATATAGGCGGTCTGGAACAGGTCGTAGAGTTCGAAAAATCCACCGATCGACAGCAGCGCCACCAGTCGCCAGATCGTCGCGACAGCCGGGAGGCGGTCGATGCGGGCGGACACCTGGGCGGCGCGAATCGGGTCGATGCCGTCGCTTTGCGCGGCGGCGGGGGCGTGAGCAGTCATGGGCTGATCCATTTTTTATTGATGGAAAAGCTTAGCCTGCTATCGGAGTTAACGGATTGTGAATATTGGCGGTTTACTCCGTTAAACCGCTGATTTTTTGCAATATCTGTTTACGAATTAACGATTTATGCCGCAGCGGTCGAATCCGGTAGCGCTGAGGCTGGCAAGCCGAACACTCGATCAAACAGCCAGTTGAAGGCAAACGTGTAGCAAGGAATGAAGATGATCAGCGCCAGATCCAACAGAAATGCCTGTACCAGACTGATGTTCATCCACCAGGCGATCAACGGAATGAGGAACACGATCAGCGTCAGTTGAAACCCGATGGCGTGGGCAATCCGCCTTTTCACTGTGCGGGTGCGCGACGGTTGGCGGCTTTCCCAGTGCTCGAACAGCGAGGTGTAAATGAAATTCCAGGTCACGGCGATGGTGGTGATGATCACCGCCAATGGCCCGGTGCTGCCCGGTGACGTCCCGGACAACAACGCCAGGCCGAGGGCGGAGAAGGTCATGCCGATCACTTCGTAGAGCGACACGTAGACCAGTTTGCGTTTGACGCCTTGCATGGGGGTTTGCCTCTTTCTTCAAATTCATTGGCCAGCGGGGCTGGCGCAGGCGACGAAAGATAGCTTCAATAGTGCTGACAGAAAAAGTCAGTAGCTTTCAGTTTTATTGATAGGTGGTAGGCGTGAATTTCAACAGCGACAGCATCGAACTGTTTCTCGCGGTGATAGAGCGCGGCTCGTTTTCCGCCGCTGCCCGTGCGCTGGGCAAAGTCCCGTCGGCAGTGAGCATGGGCATCGGCAATCTTGAGGCGGAACTCGGTTATCCGTTGTTCGACCGTAGCCACCGCGAACCGCAGCCGACGGCGATGGCATTGTCATTGGTGCCGCATGCGCGGCTGATCGCCGAGCAACTCAAGCAATTGCGGGTGCACGCGGTGGAGTTGTCGTTGGGGCTGGAGAGCAAGCTGTCGATCGGTGTGGTGGCGGACATCGACCGTCGGCGCTTGCTGGCGGCGATCAAGGTGATGACCGAGCGCCATCCGCTGCTCGACATCGAAGTGCTGACTGCACCGCAGGATGACGTGCTGGCGATGCTGCACAGTGGCCGTGTCAGCGTGTGCCTGGCGTTTGCCGGGTTGAGCGTGAACGTGCTGGAGCAGTTTCAGTTTGTCGGCAGCGAGCGAATGATCGCCACACTGGCGGCGGACAGTCCGTTGTTGCAGGGGAAGGGTTTGTTTTTGGAGGATCTGGTGCACGTCCGGCAGATCTTCGTCGCCAGCCGTGATTTGCCGATCAGCGACACACGGCCACTGGTGGCGCAATCGCACTGGCGCACCGACAGCCTTGAGACGGCGATGGAAATGGTCGAAGCGGGATTGGGCTGGGGCAACTTCCCACTGTCGGTGGTGCAGCCGTGGCTGGACAGCGGACGCTTGAAGCGGCTGAATTTTCGCAACATCGAAAACGGCTTGGTGCTGCCGGTGCATGCGGTGTGGCTCAAGAGCCAGCCGCTCCAGAAGGGCGCATTGGCACTGGTTGAATTACTCAGCCATTAGAAACAGTGAATATCCAATGTGGGAGCTGGCTTGCCAGCGATAGCGTCGTGTCAGCCAACCATTTATCGACTGACCTGACGCCATCGCTGGCAAGCCAGCTCCCACAGGGATTGCGATTGTCCCCTGGCTTTGTGAGTGCCACAAAAAATTGTGGGATCAGGTGCTTTCGCGGATTTTCAGTTCGAAGCCCATGTCTTCCACCGGCCGCGCCACGCTGTTGCCGGCCATCAATGTCAGCATCTGCTCGGCCGCGCGCCGGCCAATCGCTTCCCGTGGGGTGTTGATGCTGCTCAGACGCGGCACCATGTGCTCGGACATCGGCAGATCGTTGAAGCCGAGAATCGCCACTTGCTCGGGAATCTTGATCCCGATACGCAGCGCTTCGAGCAGTGCGCCCTGCGCCAGGTCGTCGTTACCAAAGAAGATCGCATCGACATCCGGATGCGCCGCGAGCAATTGCAGGAACAACTCACCGCCTAAACCAACTGAAGAGGAGCGCGGTGTCAGCACTTCCAGATCCGGGTCGTACTTGCCGGCCTTCTGCAGGGCTTTGCGGAAACCTTCGCCGCGCAGCAACGTACGCTGATCGAGTTGTGCGCCTATATAAGCCAGACGCTTGCGCCCGCGAGAAAGCAAATGCTCGGCCGCGGTTTCACCGGCACTGAGTTGCGAGAATCCCACGCAATTCACCCCTGCCGCACTGTCCAGTTCCATCATGTAGACGCAGGGAATATTGCTGGCCTCGATCATCCGTCGCGAACTTTCGGTGCGATCAAACCCGGTCAGCAGAAAGCCGCGTGGCTGATAAGCCATGTAGTTACGCAGCAGGTTTTCTTCTTCATCGCGCGAGTAGTGGAAGTTGCCGATCAGCACTTCGAAGCCCTTGGGCGTCAACACCCGATGGATGGCTTCCAGCGTATCGATGAACAAGAGGTTGGATAACGAGGGCACCAGAACCACCACCGAATGGCTCTGCGCCGAGGCCAAAGCGCGGGCGGCGGGGTTGACCACGTAGTTGAGTTCACTGGCGGCTTTTTGCACTTTCTCCACAAGTTCAGTGGCCACGGTGCTGACCCCGCGCAAGGCGCGCGAGGCGGTAATCGGGCTGACGCCGGCCAAACGGGCAACTTCGTTCAGGGTGGGACGGCCGGTGGTGCGGGTATTTTTATCGTTTTTAGGGGTGGTCATCGGGCGGCTTGCCAAACAAAAATCAAGGCACTAAGGTAGCGCTGTCCTGATGCAGCTGTAAATGCGTAAGCGAGGTCCTGCCTGATCTTCGCTTTTTGGCGCTGGGAACAAAACCTGCTGCAACCCAAAAAAACGACAAGAAGGCGTCGGCAACTTCTGCCTGTGCACTAGAGTCATAGCTAGCAAAGGTAGCGCTGTCTGCGCGCTGAGGTGTTATATGAGTCATCCCATCACCGCCCTGGTCATCATGGGCGTTGCCGGTTGCGGCAAGACGTGCGTCAGCGAGGCCCTGTGCCAATTGAGCGGCGCCACTGCCATTGAAGGCGATACTTTCCATCCGGCCGCGAACATCGAAAAGATGAGCGCGGGGATCCCCCTGAACGACGACGACCGTGCCGGCTGGCTCGACAGCCTGTGCGATGAACTGCGTCGCGTCGATGCGCTGGGCGAACACCCGGTGCTGACCTGCTCGGCCCTTAAACACAGTTATCGCGAAGTGTTGCGCAGCGCCTTGCCGGGCCTGGGCTTCGTGTTTCTTGAGCTGACCCCTGAAGTCGCGGCCGACCGCGTGTCCCATCGTCCGGGCCATTTCATGCCGGCCACGTTGATCGAAAGCCAGTTCGCCACCCTCGAATCGCCTAAGGGCGAGCCGTTGACCCTGGCGTTGAATGCCTCGATCCACAGCGTTGAAGAACTGGCGTCCCAGGCTCATGTCTGGTGGCAGGCCCACGGTTTGAAGCAGGCGGTATGAGTGTGTTGAAAGAGCTAGCGCTGTCCTCACGAATTCTGTTTAACCCGCTTTAATAACAACAACAAGCCAGGAGACACCCCCAATGTTTGGCATGTCCCACGACGCCTACCTGCTGCTCGATGCAGTAGTGACGGTGATCGGACTCATCATCCTGATCACCAAGTTCAAGATTCATCCATTTATCTCCCTGACCATCGCGGCCGCGTTCCTCGGCCTGACCTCCGGCATGCCGATCGGCACGATCATCAAGGCGTTCCAGGACGGCTTCGGTGGCGTGCTCGGCTTCGTCGGCATCATCCTCGCGCTGGGCACCATGCTCGGCAAAATGATGGCCGAGTCGGGCGGTGCCGATCAGATCGCGCAGACCCTGATTCGCGCGTTCGGTAAAGACAAAGTCCAGTGGGCGATGATGTTCGCCGCGTTTCTGGTGGGCATTCCGTTGTTCTTCGAAATCGGCTTTGTCCTGCTGATTCCGCTGGTGTTCATCGTCGCGCGCCGCACCGGTGTATCGATCATCAAGATCGGTATCCCGTTGCTCGCCGGTCTGTCTGCCGTACACGGTCTGGTGCCACCGCACCCGGGCCCGCTGCTGGCCATCGGCGTGTTTGGCGCTGACATCGGCAAGACCATTCTGTACGGTCTGATCGTCGCGCTGCCGACGGCAATCATTGCCGGTCCGATCTTCGGTACGTTTATCGCCAAGCACATTCCGGGTCACCCGAACCAGGAACTGGTCGATCAACTGGCCCGTGAAAACGATGACTCGGCGAAACTGCCGAGCTTCAGCATCACCCTGATCACCGTGCTGCTGCCGGTGTTCCTGATGCTGCTGAAAACCTTTGCTGACGTGGCGCTGCCGGACGGTCATTTCTTCCGCACCTGGATGGACATGATCGGTCACCCGATCTCGGCACTGCTGCTGGCGTTGCTGCTGTCGCTGTACACCTTTGGCCACAAACAGGGCATTGGTTCTCAGCAGATGCTCAAGTGGCTCGATGCGAGCCTGGCGCCGACCGCCGCGATCATTCTGATCATCGGTGCCGGCGGCGGCTTCAAGCAGATGCTAGTTACCAGCGGCGTGGGCGACGTGATCGGCCACATGGCGGTCAGCGCGCAGATCTCGCCGATTCTATTGGCTTGGCTGGTAGCTGCGGTGATCCGCATTGCAACCGGTTCGGCGACCGTTGCGACCATTACCGGTGCGGGCATTGTGGTGCCGGTGGTGGGGATGATTCCGGGCGTCAACCGTGAGCTGCTGGTACTCGCGACGGGTGCCGGTTCGCTGATCCTGTCCCACGTCAACGACGCCGGTTTCTGGTTGGTGAAGCAGTACTTCAACATGACCGTCGCTGAAACCTTCAAGACCTGGACCGCGATGGAAACCATCCTCTCCATCGTCGCGTTGGGCTTTATCCTGCTGTTGTCGCTGTTCGTTTAAGCGGCGCTTTCGCAGGCACAAAAAAACCGCAGCGATGCGGTTTTTTTGTGGGCGGATTTCGTGGTTTGCGGATCGTTCCCACGCTCTGCGTGGGAATGCAGCCCGGGACGCTCTGCGTCCCAAAGCGGACGCAGAGCGTCCATTGAGGCATTCCCACGCGGAGCGTGGGAACGATCCCAGGTGGGTCAGTTATTTGGTAACTAAGCCATCCGCCCGGAACATCCCGCGAATCCCGCGCACGGCCTGACGAATCCGGTCCTGGTTTTCGATCAGCGCAAAACGCACGTGATCGTCGCCATACTCACCAAAGCCAACCCCCGGCGAGACGCAGACCTTGGCCTCGGCCAGCAGCTTCTTGGCGAACTCCAGCGAACCCAGATGCGCATACGCCTCGGGAATCTTCGCCCAGACATACATCGACGCCTTTGGATTCTCGACCATCCAACCCAGCTCATGCAGGCCTTTGACCAGCACGTTGCGCCGCTGCCGATACTGCTCGGCAATATCGCGCACGCACTGTTGATCGCCTTCCAACGCAGCAATCGCCGCGACTTGCAGCGGGGTGAAGGTGCCGTAGTCGTGATAGCTCTTGATCCGCGCCAGAGCGTTGACCAGTTCCGGATTGCCGACCATGAAGCCGATGCGCCAGCCGGCCATGTTGTAGCTCTTGGACAGGGTGAAAAATTCCACCGCGATGTCCTTGGCGCCCGGCACCTGCATGATCGACGGGGCTTTCCAGCCGTCGTAGACGATGTCGGCGTAGGCCAGATCATGAATCACCAGCACGTCGTATTGCTTGGCGAGGGCGATCACCCGTTCGAAGAAATCCAGCTCCACGCACTGCGCGGTGGGGTTGGACGGGAAGCCGAGGATCATCATTTTCGGCTTCGGAATCGAGCCGCGAATCGCTCGTTCCAGCTCGGCGAAGAAGTCTACACCGGGCACCAGCGGCACCGAGCGCACCTGCGCGCCGGCAATCACCGCACCGTAGATGTGAATCGGATAACTCGGGTTTGGCACCAGCACCGTATCGCCCTGATCCAGGGTCGCCAGCATCAAATGCGCCAGGCCTTCCTTGGAACCGATGGTGACAATGGCTTCGCTTTCCGGGTCGATATCGACCGCGTAGCGTTCCTTGTACCAGTTGGAAATCGCCCGGCGCAGGCGCGGAATGCCCTTGGACGTGGAGTAACCGTGGGTGTCTTCACGCTGGGCAACTTGTACGAGTTTTTCGACAATGTGCGGCGGCGTGGCCCCGTCGGGGTTGCCCATGCTCAAGTCGATGATGTCTTCACCACGACGCCTGGCGGCCATCTTAAGCTCGGCGGTGATGTTGAAAACGTAAGGGGGGAGTCGATCTATGCGCGCAAAGCGGCGCGGCGAACCTTGTTCGGCCATTGTTGCCTCGGATAACGTAAGCGCCCGGAACCGTCCGAGCGACGCTGGTCACTGCGGTGACCTGTTGGCGAAGATAAGGGCTGTGATGGCAGACTGTCCAGCCTGTGCGTAAACAAATTTTCCCAAGGAAATCGGTAGATGGAATTCACCAGCGGCTTCTTGCTGAGCCTTTCGCTGTGCCTGGACATTGGCGTGGCCAACATCGCAATGATCACTTTGGCGATGCAGCGTGGTTACTTTCAGGGCTTCGCGCTCGGCCTCGGCACCTGCGTTGGTGATCTGATTTATGCGGTGCTGGCGCTGGCCGGGATGACGGTTTTGCTGCAATACGAAAGCGTGCGCTGGGTCCTGTGGATCGGCGGTTCGGCGCTGCTGATTTACTTTGCGGCGAAGATGATTTATTCGGCGATCCATCACGAGGCGCAGTTGGCGGCGACGGCCGAAGTGGGGCATAACTCCCATCGCAAGGAGTTCTTTCGCGGGATCTTCCTCGCGATGTCCTCACCGAGCGCAATCCTCTGGTTCGCCGCCGTCGGTGGCACGCTGATCGCCCGTTCCGGTGGCGGTGGCCCCCTAAGTTCGGCGTTGTTCCTTGGTGGTTTTCTCTGCGCGGGGCTGCTGTGGTCGGCCGGTTTGTGCTTCGCCGCGAGCCACGGCGGCAAGCTGTTGGGTGACAAGCTGTTGCGCTATTCCTACATGGCATCTGCGGCGATCTTCTGCTATTTCGCGGTGTACGTGATCGTATCGGGTTATAACGAGTTTGTCGGGTCCGGTGTCGTCGAGCAGTTGCATTCGCTGTAACCGTGCGAATTGGTTTTGGCTTTCTATACTCCCAGCCGAACCCCTTTTCTGTTCCAGGAGTCGAGTCATGGATGAGCAAAAACGCGTCGAAGTGGCTGAACCTCGCTTCGAACATGGACACTTTCTGCTAATTGCAGGTTTTCGCGGTCGATTTACCCAAGACACCGCAAAGGACATCCCCGCGCTGTGGGAAAAGTTCTTGCCGCACCTGGGAAAGATTCAGGGACAAAAAAACGAAGTGACCTACGGGGTTTGCAGCAACTTCGACGGCAAGGGTGGCTTCGATTACATCGCCGGGGTGGAAATCAGCAAACTCGATGACCTCGACCAGAAGGTCTACCAGTGGGTCGAAGTGCTGCCTCGGCAGTACGCGGTGTTTGAACACAAAGGGCCGCTCGATCAGTTGCCGCAGACCCTGCAATACATCTACAAAACCTGGCTGCCGAGTTCCCACTACGTGGAACTTAACGCCCCGGAGCTGGAACGCTACAGCGCCGATTTCAATCCGAAGCTGCACACCGGCAAGCTGGAAATCTGCGTGCCGGTCGACAGCAAAAGAGCCTGAGCACACAACAATGAGGCGGATCAATGATCCGCCTCATGCTTTCACCGCTGTTTACGGCGCGCCCGCAACAGGTCGATGCCCAAGGTGATAAAGCCGAACGTACTGATGCCCAACACCATCAACAGACCGATTTCAACGCTGCTCATAAACGGTTTCCCCCAAGGGTAATCAGAGACACCCCACAGCAATAGCCGCCCCTGGACCTGAAGAAAAGCGCTTATACGCAGGCTTTACGCTGCCCGCACGGATCGATATGAACACCTTATTCCTTTAAGCTGGGCGCACTTTTTCCGCTGATTTCCGAGCTGCCATGAACACCGTCATTCGCAACGTCACCGCTGCCGACCTGGACCGCTGCTACGCCATCGAAACCGTTGCCTATGAAGGCGACGAAGCCGCCACCCGCGAAAAGATCGCCACGCGCATTGCCACCTGGCCCGAGGGCTTTATCGTGGCCGAAGTGGATGGCGTGGTCGCCGGTTTCGTCAACTCGGGCGCGGCGTTTGATGTGCAGATGTCGGACGAGGCGTTCAAGGAACTGATTGGCCACGATCCGGCGGGGCCGAACGTGGTGATCATGTCGGTGGTGGTCCACCCGGATTATCAGGGCCAGGGCCTGGCCAAGCGCTTGATGGCCGAGTTCATCGACCGCATGCGCGGGATGGATAAAGCGACGATTCACCTGATGTGCAAGGAAAAGCACATTCCGCTGTATGCCGGGTTTGGCTTCGCCTACATCAAACCGTCCGAGTCCGACCACGGCGGCATGGCGTGGCACGAGATGATCCTGACTCTGTAAGACATCACACATAACCTGTGGCAACACATAACCTGTGGGAGCTGGCTTGCCAGCGATAGCGGTTGGTCAGTCGACACCAATGTTTTGATGTGCCGACGCCATCGCTGGCAAGCCAGCTCCCACAGGATTCAGTGGTGTCTTGGAGTCCTCAGTAAAGGCTGTCTTGCACCCTTTTTGGCGCTTCGCGGTCGTAGCTATCCGCATCAAACTGGCCGTCATTCAATCGTTTGTGAAAAGCGCCGGCAGAGGGCAACGCCGAACGCGGCAGGTGGGTCTCGGGGTTCCACGCATCCGAGCGCACAAACGCTTTCGAACAATGGAAAAACGCTGCTTCCACTGTCACCAGCAACACGGTTTTCGCCGGTTTGCCATTCACCGCAAAACTCTCCAGCAACGCCGGATCAGCACTGATCTGCGCCGTGCCATTGACCCGCAAGGTCTCGCCAATCCCCGGAATGATGAACAGCAGCGACACCCGTGGATCGTGCAGGACATTGCGCAAGGTATCGATGCGGTTATTGCCCGGGCGATCCGGCAGGGCCAGGGTGCGTTCGTCGATGATGCGCACAAACCCCGGCGCATCGCCACGCGGTGAATTGTCGAGGCCATCGGCGCCGACCGAGCTGACCACCACCAAGGGCGAGACGCGCACCATCGCTTGATAGTCGTCGTTGAGAAAGGTGATCTGCTTGCGCACCGCACGTTCGTGCGGCAATCCGTAAATAGCTTCCAGTGCTTCGATTGAATCGATCATCGTGCATCCCCTTGATGACTTAAAAAAACATTCCCATGCGCCGCTCGTAACCGATTCGACCTTTGTACGCTTCGCCGCTGTCGACGAAACCGTATTTGGCGTACAGCGCGATCGCCGCCTCGTTGTCGGCGTCCACCGACAATTCCAGCCCCTTGATCTCTGGCCATGCCTCGCGCGCAACGTGCGGTAGCGCTTGCAGACAGGCCTTGCCGTAGCCTTTGCCCTGGGCGCGATGATCGACTTGCAACGCATGCAGCGTGGCGCTGTGTTCGTCGGCCCAGGCGGGTAACACAGGCGGGCGCTTGAGCAACAGAAATGCCACCGGCACTTCCTCAGCCAACAGCGCAAAGCCTTTCACGCCAGGGCCGGGTTTCGACAGCAACGTGTGCAGGGCGCCATGAATATCGCCGGAGAACTTGATCTGCTCGGGGTGGATCTCAATCGCCTCGACCTGTTGTCGCTGTAAAGCGTTCAGGCTGTCGTACGGCACGAGTTGGGCTGACACGGGAATTTCCTTTTTCCTACAAAGATGAGTCTCGGATTCTAGCGATTTTGTCTTCGGCGGAAATTTTTTGTTTCGTCTGTCGATCTGTCCAATGGCCGAACGACTAAAGGTGTCTTCACAACAAAAACACGGAGAACACCATGAGCGCACAAAGCGAAATCCAGACCCTGATCAATACCTACCGCGAAGCGGTCATGACCAAGGATGTGGAAAAGGTCATGGCGCTGTACGCCGACGACATCGTTTCTTTCGATGCGATCAAGGCCCTGCAATTCAAGGGCAAACCGGCCTACCGCGCGCACTGGGTGGCCTGCATGGAAATGTGCCCCGGCCCGCACATTTTCGAATTCCACGAAATCGCCATCGAGAGCGCCGACAACATCGCCTTCGCCCACTGGGTGGCCAATTGCGGCGGCACCAATGACAAAGGCGAAACCCAGAGCTGCTGGATGCGCGTCACCGCCTGCTATCGGCAAGTCAGTGGGCAGTGGCGGATCGTCCACGAGCACTGGTCGGCGCCGTTCGATCCGATGAGCGGCGCCACCCTGTTTGATGTGCAACCCTGATCTTCAGCCATAGTTGATCCGTTCGAATCGGGAGAACGCCATGAAATATCTATGCCTGGTCTACAGCGATGAGCGCCTGCTGCATTCATCGCCCGACAGCCCGGAAGACACCGAATGCTGGGCCTACGCCGAGTCGATTCAGGGCAGCGGACGGATGGTCGCGGCCGAAGCGCTGGAGTCGGTGCATACCGCCACCACGGTGCGCATGCGTAACGGCAAACTGTCGATCACCGACGGTCCGTTCGCTGAAACCAAGGAGCAGTTGGCGGGGTTCTACCTGATCGATGCCAAGGATCTCAACGAAGCGATTCAGGTGGCCGGCAATATCCCGGCAGCGCGAGTCGGCAGCGTCGAAGTGCGCCCCGTGCGGCAGTTGAATGTCTGAGGTCCGGGCGCGGGTCGAGCAGGTCTACCGCGAAGAATCGCGGCGGATCCTGGCGACGCTGATTCGCCTGCTCGGCGATTTCGACCTCGCCGAAGAAGCCTTGCATGAGGCGTTCTTCGTCGCGGTCGAGCGCTGGCAGCGCGACGGTGTGCCGGACAATCCGCGCACCTGGCTGGTGTCCACCGGGCGCTTCAAGGCGATTGATGTGTTGCGCCGACGGGCGCGCTTCAAGGCTTCGCAACCGTTGTTGCTGGCGCAACTTGAAGCGTTGGAGCAGTCCGACTGGAGTGGCGAAGACGTGGAAGACGATCGTCTGCGGCTGATCTTCACTTGCTGTCACCCGGCGCTGGCGGCGGATGCGCAAGTGCCGCTGACCTTGCGTGAAGTCTGCGACCTGACCACCGAAGAAATCGCCCGGGCGTTTCTCTCGGCACCGGCGGCGATCGCCCAGCGCATCGTGCGGGCGAAAGCGAAGATTCGTGACGCGAAAATCCCCTATCAGGTTCCGAGCCTGAGCGAATTGCCCGAACGCCTCGACAGTGTGTTGCGGGTGATTTATCTGGTGTTCAATGAGGGCTACTCGGCGTCGATGGGCGCGGAAGTGACGCGTGAGGAGCTGACCCGTGAAGCGATCCGGCTGGGGCGGTTATTGATGGAGTTGTTGCCGGAACCGGAGGTGATGGGGCTCCTGGCGCTGATGCTGTTGCATGAGTCGAGACGGCCGGCGCGTACCTCGCCCAGTGGTGAACTGGTGCTGCTGGATGATCAGGATCGCGCGCAGTGGGATGCCGAGCTGATCGCCGAAGGTTGTGCGCTGATGGAACGGGCGCTGACTACGCGGCGGTTCGGGCCGTATTGTTTGCAAGCGGCGATTGCGGCGGTGCATGCCGAAGCGCCGACGGCCGCAGAGACGGATTGGCAAGAGATCGTCGGGCTGTATGACGTGCTGCTGCGGGCGGTGCCGTCGCCGGTGATCGAGTTGAACAGGGCGGTGGCAGTGGCCAAGCGTGATGGGGCGCTGGCCGGGTTGCGATTGATCGAAGGGATTCTGAATCGCGGTGAACTGCAGGATTACCACCTGGCGCATTCGGCGCGGGCGGAATTCTGTCGGCAGTTGGACAGGGTTGAGGAGGCGCGGGCGGCATACCTCCGCGCTTTGGAATTAACCCGACAAGAGCCCGAGCGGCGATTTATCGAGGCGCGCCTGTCGCAATTGGATTGATCCGAAACCTTCAATGGCAGTGCCGACCCTTTCGCGAGCAGGCTCGCTCCCACATTTGGAATGCATTCTCCTGTGGGAGCGAGCCTGCTCGCGAATGGTGGCACCTTTATTCCAACATCTTGCTCAGCAACCAGCTCCCCGCCGGTCCCGGTGGGTACAGCCGCGACCACAGCGCATCGACAAACACCGGTTTCGGCCAGCCGCGCACGTTCAATTCCACCAGCGTGTCATTGCCGAAACGCTCCACCAGCCAACGCGGCAGCGGTGCCCAGCCGAAACCCATTTCGGCCATTTCCATCAGCATCAGGTAGCTCGGCGCCGACCACACACGGCCCTTAGCGCGACTGTCATACGGATTGATGATCGTCGCCAGGCGCAGTTCGCGATGTTGTTCCAGGATGGTTTGATCGATGTTTTCCAGTGTCGTCAGTGGATGCTCAGGGCTGACAAACAAGGCGATATCGGTGCGCTCGGCGACGGTCGATGTCACCAGGTCTGGCGGATAAATATCCTGCATTTCGGCAAAGGCCAGATGCGCCCGGCCGCGCTGGACCAGCTCGATCAAGTCATCGCACTCGGCAATCAGGCATTCCAGCTCCAGATCCGGATAACGCTGCTCGAACTCCATCAGCGCCGCTTCGAAACGCGCCGATTGGTAGGTGTCGGACAGCGCCACCGTCAGTTTCGGCTCGACGCCCTGGGACAATTGCCGCGCAGTCATTTCCAGACGGCTGTTGGCCGCGAGAATCGCCTCGGCTCGCTGCAGCATGACGTGGCCGGCCGGGGTCAGGGTCGGTTTGCGGCTGCTGCGGTCGAACAGCACCAGGTCCAGATCAATTTCCAGACTCGCCACTGCCGCACTGATGGTCGACTGACTGCGCCCCAGTTTGCGTGCCGCTGCGGAAAACGAGCCTTGGGTTGCCGCCTGGACAAACGCCAACAGCACTTCTTGGGAGGCCATGAACTATCGCCTTGATCGATGGTTATTGGTTATGAAGTATCGGTGTGAGGGCAGATCATGGCAACCATCTTCACTCAAGGAGTCAGGCCATGACTGCCAACAAGTCCCTCACTGAACGTATCTTTCAGGCCATCGGTTTCGAGCTGCTGGCGATCATTATCTGTACGCCGCTGCTGGCGTGGATCATGCAAAAACCGCTGCTCGACATGGGCGCGGTGACGGTGTTGATCGCGTTGCTGGCGCTGGCCTGGAACGTGGTGTTCAACCGCTTCTTCGACCGCATGCTTGAGCGCATGAACATCGCGCACAACGCTTGGGTGCGGGTGGTGCACGCGTTGCTGTTCGAGGGTGGTTTGATCGTGATGGGCGTGCCGTTGATTGCGTGGTGGCTGTCGGTCAGTCTGTGGCAGGCGTTTTTGCTCGACGTTGGTGTGCTGTTGTTCTTCCTGCCGTACACCTACGTGTATCACTGGGGCTATGACGTGGTGCGTGAGCGCTTGATGACCCGCCACGTCTGTGAGGGTTAACTAAAACCTTTGGTGAATGTAAAACCTGTGGTGAGGGGATTTATCCCCGATGGGGCGCGTAGCGGCCCTTCTTTTGATCCAGAAAGGAGGGGCCTGCTGCGCAGTCCATCGGGGATAAATCCCCTCGCCACAGAGGTATCACCGCGCTGGATAAGTTAGAGGAACATCCCGCCCGATGCCTCAACCCGCTGGCCGTTGATCCACTGCCCACCGTCCGACAACAGCAGCGCCAACGCCCCGCCAATGTCATCCGGCTGACCGGCCCGGCCCAGTGCTGTGTTGCTGGCAACCATCGCGTTCAATGCCGAATTGTCGCGCACCGCGCCGCCACCAAAGTCCGTCTCGATCGCCCCCGGCGCCAGAATGTTCACGCCGATCTGCCGCGCGCCCAGCTCCTTGGCCTGGTATCGGGTCAGCACTTCCATCGCACCCTTCATCGCTGCGTAGGCGCCGTAACCCGGCAGGCTGAAGCGGGTCAGGCCGCTGGAGATGTTGATGATCCGCCCGCCGTCGTTGATCAGCGGCAGCAGTTGCTGGGTCAGGAAAAACGGTCCTTTCAACTGAATGTTCATCAGCAGGTCGAACTGCTCTGGCGTGGTCTCGGCAAACAGTGCATGTACGCCAATCCCGGCATTGTTGATCAGGAAATCGAAGCGCTGACGATCAAACTGCTGCAACGCCTGCTCGACTCGCGCGGCGAAATCGGCGAAGCCTTCGCTGCGGCCGACATCCAGTTGCAGCATCACGGCTTTGCCGCCGAGTGCAGCGATTTCGCTCTCCAGCGCCTGCGCTTCATCGGCGCGGCTGTTGTAGGTGCCGATGATGTCGATGCCTTGCGCGGCGAGGTGCAGTGCGGCGTTCTTGCCCAGGCCACGACTGGCGCCGGTGATCAATGCGATTTTGCGGTTCATGGGACTTCCTCGGGTGCAGTGGAGTAGATGGATCAAAGTTTATTTATCCGCCCCGAGGTGATAAACAGGCTGAAAGCGGAATCACTGGTCGGTTAATCCGAACAATCAACAGGTGGCCCATGAACAAACTGGAACTGCTGCGCACCTTCGTTCGGGTCAGCGAGTTATCGAGTTTCACCCTCGCCGGAGAAAACCTTGGCCTGCCGCGCTCCACGGTGTCCGAACATGTGCAGGCACTGGAAGCCTTGCTCGGCACACGGCTGTTACAACGCACCACGCGCAAGGTGCAAGCGACGCAGGACGGGCTGGTGTTGTACGAGCGCAGCAAGGATTTGCTCTCGCACATGGACGAAATCGAAGGCTTGTTTCGTCAGGACGAGGCCTCACTGACCGGTCGCATTCGTGTCGATATGCCGAACATTCTCGCCCGGCGCGTGGTGATGCCACGGCTGCCGCAATTCATCGATCGCCATCCCAATCTGGAGATGGAAATCAGCAGCACCGACCGCCGCGTCGACCTGCTCAGCGAAGGTTTCGATTGCGTGCTGCGCGTCGGCGCGCAGCCGGACCAGTCAGTAGTGGCGCGGCATCTGTGCGACGTCAACATGATCAACTGCGCCAGCCCTGCTTACCTTGAACGCTATGGCGTGCCGCAGACGCTTGAGGATCTGGCGCAGCATCGGCTGGTGCATTACGTCGGTGTGTTGGGCTCGCGTTCGGAAGGGTTTGTCTATGAGGAGGCGGGGCAGACCCGCCGCGTGCCGATGGCCGGCAGTGTGACGGTCAACAGCACCGATGCTTATGAGTCGGCGTGTCTGGGCGGCTTCGGGATTGTGCAGGTGCCCAATACCGGCCTGCACTCATATCTGCAAACCGGCGAGTTGGTGGCGGTGCTGCCGCAGTTCAATGCGCCGGCGATGGGGGTTTCATTGTTGTATGCGCGGCAACGGCATTTGCCGCTGCGGGTGCGGGTGTTTATGGATTGGTTGGGCGATGTGATTCGCTCCGCTCTCTGATCGACAGCCGGAACACTGTGGGAGCGGGCTTGCCCGCGATGGTGCCGGCACATTCAGCATTGATGTAGCTGATACACCGCAATCGCGGGCAAGCCCGCTCCCACAGGGATTTTCCTTGTTCAGAAAATCTGGGTGAACAGCCAGTAGAGGCTGCCCGACAGCAGGATCGCCGCCGGCAAGGTCAGGACCCAAGCCATCAGCAAATTGCGGATGGTCTTCATCTGCAAGCCGCCCCCATTGGCGACCATGGTCCCGGCCACCCCCGAGGACAACACGTGCGTGGTCGACACCGGCAAGCCGAACATATCGGCGGCGCCAATGGTCAGCATTGCCACGGTTTCCGCCGATGCGCCCTGGGCGTAAGTCAGGTGGGTCTTGCCGATTTTTTCACCCACCGTCACCACAATCCGCTTCCAGCCGACCATGGTGCCCAACCCCAGCGCGATGGCCACGGCGATCTTCACCCACAGCGGAATAAACCGCGTGGCGTTGTCGATCTGTTGCTTGAACAGTTGCAGCTTGCTGCTGGTGTCAGCGTCGAAGTTGCCGACCTTGTTCTTGTCCATCAGGCGAATGCTTTCGCTGGCCAGGTACATGTCGTTGCGCACGTTGCCCATGGCCTCAGCCGGGACTTTCGCCAGCGAGCCGTAGCCTTTGACTTCTTCGCCGATGTGTCCGGTAAGGGCGGCGAGGGCGGGGATCAGCTGCGGCGTGGCTTCCTTGCTGCGCACGTAATCGGAGAGCACTGCACGGGGATCGGCCGGTGTGGGTAGCGGCGCACTGTTCACCAGCGCTTGCTGGGTGACTTGCGCGACGGCGGCGAACTGCAACGATTGCTCTTCTGGCATGGTGCGGTTCAAGGCGTAGGCCATCGGCAAAGTGCCGACCAGAATCAGCATGATCAGGCCCATGCCCTTCTGGCCATCATTGGAGCCGTGGGCGAAAGACACGCCGGTGCAGGTGAGGATCAGCAAACCGCGAATCCACCACGGCGGCGGGGTGTTGCCTTCCGGAGCTTTGTACAGCGAACGGTTCTTCACGAAGGCGCGCAGCGCCAGCAGCAACAGCGCCGCGCAACCGAAACCCACCAGTGGCGACAGCAGCAGGGCGTAACCGATCTTGGTTGCCTGCGCCCAGTCGACACCGCTGGTGCCGTCGCGTCCGTGCATCAAGGCATTGGCCACGCCGACGCCGATGATCGAGCCGATCAAGGTGTGCGAAGACGAGGCCGGCAAGCCCAGCCACCAGGTGCCGAGGTTCCACAGAATCGCGGCGATCAGCAGGGCGAAAATCATTGCGAAACCGGCCGACGAACCCACCTGCAGAATCAACTCCACCGGCAGCAAAGCGATGATGCCGAACGCCACCGCGCCGCTTGAGAGCAGCACCCCGAGAAAGTTGAAGAACCCCGACCAGACCACGGCCACATTCGGCGGCAACGAGTGGGTGTAAATCACCGTGGCGACGGCGTTGGCGGTGTCGTGGAAACCGTTGACGAACTCGAAGCCCAGCGCAATCAACAGCGCCACGCCGAGCAGCAGGAATGGCGTCCAGGTGGTGACCACCGTGCCGAGTTCGTGCATGTCGTGCATCAGGCTGTAGGCGGTGAACAGCATCCCCATCGCCAGCACGGCGAAAAAGATCACGTAGGTAAACGGGCCGGTTTTCTTGTCCAGAGCCGGCCTGCCGCTGGGGGCGGACGCCTGGCGGGTGGTCAGGGAGGGAGTAGCCATGAGCGGACAATCCTGAGCGAGGGAAGGAATGTCGCCCATGATCGTTGCTAAATATTACAGAGAGACTGCGGCAGATCAGTGTTTGGATGAATAGCCCTGCCGTCGGTCTACTGCTCGTTCCCACGCTCTGCGTGGGAATGCCGCCCGGGACGCTCCGCGTCCCTGTGACGCAGAGCGTCACTTGATGCATTCCCACGCAGAGCGTGGGAACGAGCGTGTGGAGACGTCAGTAATCGCCGCGTTTACGAAACGCCCAGCGCCCGGCAATCACCGTAAACGTCGCCACCAGCGCCACCAATATCCAGAACCCCTCCGGATCCTGCGACAACGGCACGCCGCCGACATTCATCCCGAAAAAACCGGCAATGATGTTGATCGGCAGCGCCAGCACCGTCACTACGGTCAGGGTGAACAGTGTGCGGTTGCTCTGTTCGTTGAGGTTGGCGGCGATCTCTTCCTGCAGCAGTTTGATCCGCTCGCCGAGCGCGGTGAGGTCGTTGATGATCAGTGCGAACTCCTCGGTGGATTTGCGCAGCTCCTTGACGTCCTCCTTCTGCAACCACGGCGGCGGACGATTGAGCAGGCGCAGCAACGAGCCCGGCTCCAGCGCCAACAGCCGTTGCAAGCGCACCAGCACCCGGCGGTTGGCGCCGAGTTCGGCGCGATTGGTCGACAGCCGCGAGGAGAGCAATTCGTCCTCGACCTGATCGACGCTCATGCTGGTTTTGCGCACGATCTGCGTCAGCACTTCGCCCTGATCGCGCAGCAGGTGCACGAGCAGTTCCGACGGCGAACGAAAGCGCTCGCCGGCCTTCACCGACGAGCGCAGTTTGTCCACCGAGTGCAACGGTTGCAGGCGCGCGCTGACAATCAACTTGCTGCGCACGCAGACCCACAGCGTCGAGACGTCCGAGGAAACCATGCTGCTGAGGTTGAACACCACGTCGTTGACCACCGCCAGCAATGCCGAATCGACATGCTCGATGCGCGTCGAACGCGAGCCTTCGTGCAGCGCCTCGAAAAATTCTTCGGGCAGTTGCAGATGACTTTTCATCCAGCGCTCACAAGCAGCGTGCGCCAGGTTCAGGTGCAGCCAGAGGAATTCACCGCTGTCGCTGTCGTCCTGCAAACAACGCAGAGCCGTCGCCGAATCGACTTCGCGGCCACGCTCACCGGGCAGGAAACGAAAACCGTAGAGCAAGCCAAACAGGTCAGGATCGCGATGGCTGGTATCGAGGCTGTGGTTCATGAAGGCTCGCTGCGAAGAGGGCGCGTCGATCGCGGGAATGGCAGGTTCACTGAGCCGGATCATCGCAAGCGCACATGACACTTGTGTGACTGAAAAATGACGTCAGATCAATGTCTTACCGGTGGTCGGATTTTCTTCAAGAAGCGCTCTGGCACGCCGATCACGCTTAGGTTACGTTGCGCGCGCTTGGCCATCAGCCAAGGCTCGCCGACATGGATGTCCGGCAAAATCCCACGCCTCACCGGGCGTGCCTCATCCCTGTCCTGAGTATCTTGCGATGCTGCAAAAATCCCTGAGAGCGCAAATTCTCGCCCTGCTGAGCGGCAGCCTGCTGGCGATGCTGTTGATCGCGCTGGCCTGTTTCCATTTCCTGTCCAACGGCGTGCAGAGCTACAGTCAGTTGATCGCTGGCCCGTTGCACACCTCGCAACTTATCGACGAGGCCAACCTGCAATTCAAGGTGCAGGTACAGGAATGGAAAAACGTGCTGCTGCGCGGCAAGCAACCGGCAGACCTGGCCAAGTATTGGGGCCAGTTCGAAGACCGTCAGCGCGATGTGCAGAACATCCTTGGTGAACTGGCCAGCCAGAAGGGCATCGAGCCGAGCCTGAAAAACCGCATCGAGCGTTTGCGCGAAGAGCATCGCCAGCTAGGCAGCGCCTACCAGAAGGGCCGCGATGCCTACGTCGCTGCCGGTGGCGATCCAACGGCGGGCGACACCGCCGTCAAAGGCGTGGACCGTGCGGCCAGCGATCAGATGAGCGAACTGGTCAGCGAACTGCGCAAACAGGGCACCGAACAGTCGGCGCAGATCAGTGCCGAGGCCGATCGCACCGTATGGCTCGGGTTGTTGGTAATGCTTGCTTCGGGCCTGCTGATTGGCCTGCTGAGCCTGTGGCTGGTCAACCGCAACCTGGTCGAACCGATCCGCAAACTGATTGACTACGTCACTCAACTGAGCCGCGGCAAACTCGCCGAACGCGTGGTCAGCGACCGTCAGGATGAACTCGGCAACCTCGCCGCAGCCGCCAACACCCTGCGTGATTTCCTCGCCGACACCTTCGCCCGTTTGCAGCGCAGCGCCAGTGATCTGGACAGCGCCAGCGGCGAGTTGAATGCGATCGCCACGACCATGGCCGGCGGCACCAACGAGCAGTTCAACCGCACCGATCAAGTGGCCACGGCGATGAACGAAATGTCCGCCACCGCCCAGGAAGTCGCACGTCACGCCGCCGACGCAGCGCGGGCCGCCGACGATGCCGACCAGTCCGCCCAACAGGGTGAAAAGGTCATGCAGAGCACCATCCACAGCATCACCCAGATGCGCGGCGAAATCGCCAACACCGCCACGGTGATCCGTCGTCTGGAAGCGGACAGCGGGCGCATCGGCAAGGTGCTGGAAGTGATTCGCGGCATTGCCGAGCAGACTAATCTGCTGGCGCTCAACGCGGCGATTGAAGCGGCGCGGGCGGGTGAGGCCGGGCGTGGTTTTGCCGTGGTCGCTGACGAAGTGCGCAATCTGGCGCAGCGTACCGCGGAGTCGATCATCGAGATCAATCAGATCATCCAGAGCGTGCAGACCGGCGCGGTGGACGCGGCCCAAGCCATCGACAGCGGCCAGACCCGCAGCGACGAAAGCGTCGAGCAAGTGACTCAGGCGGGTGCGATGCTTGAGCGCATCACCCATGCCGTGGAGGCGATTCGCGACATGAACCGTCAGATCGCGACGGCGGCAGAAGAACAGACGTCGGTGGCCGAAGATATTTCGCGCAACCTGACCGAAATCACTTCGATCGCCAGCACCAACCTCGACAACGTCCAGCGCACCGAAAGCGCCAGCCAGAACCTGCATGGTCTGTCCGGGCAACTGAATGAGGTTACTGCGCGCCTCAGCGCCTGACGCGATTGAATGTGTACCGGTTCGGATACCGAGTCGGTACACAGTCGATCTCAAGTTGAGCTGACCACCGACGATGACCGGTTATTCATAACCGGCATTGGAGCCTTCCCATGGTCAGCATCACCTCCGTTTCGATCACTCAACCCGTCGCTACCTCGGCCAGCAAAGCCGCAGTCAGCGACACCAGTGAAGAAAACTCCACCAGCGCAGTCGCCAGCACTGGCGCCGCCAGCGATGCACCGAAAGCGGCGGGCGGCGCTGCGCCTTCTGGCGATAGCAGTTCCAGCAGCAGCGATGAATCGGACACGGTGAAAGAACTGCGCAAGCAGATTGCCGAACTGCAGAAGCAATTGCAGGAACAGCAGCAAGCGTTGCAAGCGGCGCAGGCGAAACAGGAAAGCGCGGATGCCAAGGCGACTGAAGTGGCGGCGGCTCAGGCGCAAATCACTGCCACTTCCGCCTCCCTGTCCACCGCAACAGCCTCATTGTTGCAGGCGTTGCAGGATTCCGATTCAAGCACCTCGGGTTCGCTGGTCAGCACCTCGGTGTGATGCCGTTTCCCCTCACCCTGGCCCTCTCCCAAGGGAGAGGGGACTGACCGCGGTGACTATTCGAGCTACGCCGACCTGAAATTTCAAGTCAAACTCAGGCTTTGAAAAGCCCCCGATTAGCTCCCTTTCCCCCTCGCCCCCTTGGGGGAGAGGGCTGGGGTGAGGGGGAGAAAATGTCACTGACAACACATCAATCGAGCCAGACACCAGACATAAAAAAGCCGCACGATCTTTCAATCGTGCGGCTTTTGTCTTTGCATCAAATCAAGTGTCTTGCTTGTTGCTCAGCACCTTGCCGGTGGTGGCGTCGAAGTCGACGTCGAACTCTTTGCCATCAGCGGTTTTCAATTCAACTTCGTACTCATACCCGTTGAAGTGGTTATCCAGATCGGTGTCGGTGATGGTCGCACCCGGATGCAGTTTCAGCGCTTCGGCGTTCATCGACTCCAGCGACTTGATCTTGCCGGACTTGACCAACTCAGGGATCTGATCGACACGGACGTCAGCCTGGGCCAGGCCAGCGGTGAGGGTCAGGGCAGCGGCGGTAAACAGGGCAGTCAAAGTTTTCATCGGTTCAATCCTTTAGTGTTTGTCTGAGCGGGTGTGCTGTTTCAGTGAGTTCAGATTAACCAGCGCAACTTAACTCACCCTTAAAACCGCCCGTTCGATTGCGTCGTTTGTTCAATTACCCCACGCCGGGAGATTTCATGCTGTGCCTTCGATCAATGGAGGTGCACATGAAACGTTTGATGGCCGGGTTGTACGCACCGTTGTTCTGGGGCGGCTTTATCGGACTGGGTGTGTGGCTGGCAGAGGTCTCGACACTGTGGTTGTTGCCGCTGTTTATTGCCGCGCTGGCGGTGTCGTTCATGGCCGAGTGGGCGCTGCCTTACGAGGTGTACTGGAATCGTGCGGCCGGTGATCGCCGGCGCGACATCCTCCATGCGCTGGTCAACGAAGCGTTGAGTGCCTTGGGGTTGCTTGCACTACCGGGACTGGTCGTCGTGCTGGCGATTGACGGTGTGTGGCCAAGGGGCTGGCCGTTGTGGTTGCAACTGGGGCTGGCGATTGTCATTGCCGATGCCGGTATCAGCCTGATGCATTACGCCAGTCATCGCGTGTCGTGGCTGTGGCGATTACATGCCGTGCATCACAGTGTTGAACGTTTATATGGCTTCAACGGTTTGATGAAGCATCCGTTGCATCAACTGCTCGAAGCCTCGGCGGGGCTGTTGCCGTTGCTGGTGCTGGGCATTCCGTTGCAGGTCGCGACGCTCTTGGCATTCGCCATCGCGATCCAACTGTTGTTGCAACATTCGAATGTCGATATGCGCCTCGGCTTTCTGCGCTGGATCTTCGCCTGGGCACCACTGCATCGTTTCCATCACATGAAGTACGGGCGAGCCGGCGACGTTAATTTCGGGCTGTTCTTCACCGTGTGGGACTGGCTGCTGGGCACCGGTTTCTACACTGAGGATTACCGCATTGGCCAGGGCGATCTGGGGATTGGCAGCCGCCCGGATTTCCCTCGCGACTATGTGGCGCAATTGCTCGATCCGTTTGGAACGGTGACGTCGAGTCGCGAACCGCAAGTGCCCGATGCGCTGCGCCGCTGACTCAGTCGAGCAGTGTCAGGTCGATGTGTTGCAAGGACTGGCGCGCGGTGACGCCGAAGAGTTTTTTCAGGCTGCGTGAGAAGTGTGCCGAATCGGCGAAACCTGCGTTGTGTGCAGCGGATGTCACCGACTCGCCCGCCAGAATCGAGGCCATCGCCCTGCGCAGACGCCGCCACAACACCAGCCTGCGCACCGGCAAACCGACCTGACTGACCAACAGTCGCTGCAACTGGCTCAGGGATAAATTCGCCGTATCGGCCACGGCGCGGGCGGCGACTTTATCGGTCAGTGAAGCGTCCAGCGCCGCTAGCGCACGTTCGATGCGCGGGTCACTCAGCGAACGACGCGGGCATTGGCGTATCGCCAGATCAAGCGCAGGCAACGTCAGTTCGGCGTTAAACAACGCCTCACGCAACGTGGGCGCAGCAAACAGCAACGGTTCGGCATAAACGGTAAACAGCGGGTCCGGCGCTTCAACAATCGCATGGCGCACGTTTGAGGCAATCAACAGCTGCGAGACGCTGAGGGTTTCGCCATCGAGCAACACCGTTACGGGGCGCTCGGGGGCAAGAATAATCTGGTGGGCATAGTGGGAATGGGGCGCCGTGCGCCCCGACACTCCGTGGATCAGGCCATAGTCGTGCCCCAGCCAGAGGCGGCCTGTCCACTCGGTGTGTGTGGTCACTCAGAAACCGTTGTTCTTCAACACCTGATCGACACTGGCAGCGGCCGGGCGTTTATAGAACTTCAACAGTTCGCTGGCGCGGTTGGTGAAAATGCCGTCCACGCCTGCAGCCATGACTTTCTCGAAGTCCACTGGCTCATCGACGGTGTAAACGTGCACCAGCAGGCCCTGATCGTGGGTGTACTTGTTCATCCACGGTTGCACCAGATCCGAATAGCTCTGATCGCCGCCCTTGGTCAGCTTCGCCGAAGGACCGGTGCCGATTGCACCTTGGGCCTTGGCGTAATCCACCCATTGCTTGAATTCAGCTTCGGACTTCGGTTCCTGTTTACCGTAGAAAACGTTCTTGTCCTTCTCGCCGGACTCGGCAAAGGTCACCTTGGATTTCGGCTCGATGCTGCCTTCGCCGACCCATAGCAGTAGAATCTTCGGCACTTGCGGCATTTCCTTTTGCAGCAGTTCGAGGCTGTTTTTCTCGAAGGTTTGCAGGATCACCTTGCCTTTGCCCTGACCGACACCCAGCGCACTTTTCGCCAGTTTCGAACCGGCCGGGCTCAGCCAGCCGCGGTCCTGAAGTTTCTCTTTCAGGTCTTTCTCGATGCCTGGGAACAGTTGCGGCTCTTTGGTCTCGATGTACAGGCCCGGCTTATGCTGCGGATTGGCCTGGGCGATGTCGATGATTTCATCGAGGGTCAGAATTTTCAGCCCGGCGTAGGACGGGCGTGCGCGATCCGGGTAGGACTTGTTGTACCAGCTACCGGCGTCGAGGGTTTTCAGTTCGGCCATGGTGAAGGCTGTGGCCGGGCTGTCCTTGCGCTCGGGGAACTTGGTCGCGACGTCGGTGGTGCGCTGCAGGTTGTTGTCGTGCAGGGCGAACAACACGCCATCCTTGCTGCGTTGCAGGTCCATTTCCAGATAATCGGCACCCAGGTCGCGCGCCAGTTTGTAGGAAGCGGCGGTGGATTCCGGAGCATCGAACGACGCGCCACGGTGGGCGATGACCGCCGGGTGCGGAATGCCGTGGGCGGCGGCCAGCGCATCGACATCGGCGGCATGGGCCTGACCGAGACCGAGCAGCAGGCTCAGCATGAGGGCGCTTTTGGTGAAAGTGGCGGGCATGTTCGAGTTCCTTTCGCAGGGCATTTTCAAAGACGTACCTTTTAACAACTGAATCAATTGCGTGCTATCGCCAGACCGACATAAACGTATTAAAAGCGATTTTTCCTGCACTTTTGTGGCGCCGTTTGCAGTACGCTTGCCCACGGCAGACGTCCCGGCAGAGGGCGCGCCTACCGTTTCGCCCTGCGTGTAAACCATCGATCAACATTTCGTGAGGTTTACCATGCGCATCACCTCCCAACTCATCTGCCAGGCAGCCGACGACCTCAAGGGCTTTGTCGGCCTCAACCGCAAGACCGGTCAATACATCGTGCGCTTCAGCGAAGATTCGTTCGGCATGGACGTGGCGGATGACGGCATCATTGCGACCAGTGAATTTGTCTGGGCGCGGGTATCGGAAACGACCATGACCCTTAAACGTGAGCTTATTCAGTTGCTGCTGGATCAGAATATCGATGACCGTATCAACATCACCGAGCCGTTGCGGGTTTACATGAGCAAGGTTGAAGTGCCGGAGATTGTCGCGGTGCGCAGTCTGGTGCGGGGCTGAAGGTTTTTGCGGTGAAGCTTCTGGCCCCTTCGCTGGCAAGCCAGCTCCCACAGGTACAGCGTGACCTTCAGAGCCACGCAATACCTTGTGGGAGCTGGCTTGCCAGCGATGAGGCCATTGATTACCCAGAAAGCTCACTGCCCAAACCGATACTCCCGCTCAACCCGACACACCCGCGTCTGAAACGCCGAGTACCAGACCGCCCGCCCACGCTCCTGAATTACCCGATGCTCGGGATGGTTGCGCCACGCCAGAATCGCCGACTCACTGTCCCAGTACGAAATCGTGATCCCGACCCCATCGGCCCCGCGAATCGAGTCGATGCCGAGAAATCCCGGCTGTTCGCTGACCAGTTCCATCATGCGCTCGGACGCCTCGGCGTAACCGTTGTCGCCCTCGGTGCGGGTCGAGGTGAAGATCACCGCAAAACATTCTGGTTTCATCGACTTTGCTCCGTGCAGGCTTCGATAAACGCTCGCACCAGTGGCGGCATCTGGCCCTTGAGCGCTGCGCGTTCCGGTTGGAACAGCGTGGCGACAAAGAACGGGTGGTTTGCGAGTTCGATCGCCCGCAAGTCGCCCGCCGAATCGTGCCCCACGGCTTGTAGCTGATTGTTTAACAGATCACGCTCGAACTGCGGATTCACACCGAAGCGGCAGCGATAGCCTTCACGAATCTCGGACGTTTCGTACGCCTTGGCGATCAACGAACCGCGCAGCAGATGAATGCTGTCCACGGCTTCCTCCAGCGAACAGGTCAGTGGCGTGAGCACGGCTCTTGCGGAATCGGGCGCGGTTTCGCCGTGTTCGGCATCGGCCCAGCCCAGCACATTGCGGGAAAATTCCAGAACGGCATGCTGAAAACCGCCGCAGGTGCCGAGGAAAGGACGCTGTTGTTCGCGGGCAAAACGGATCGCCCGCAGCGCGCCGTCTTCGCTTTTATATGGGCTGGCGGGGACGCACCAGAAACCGTCGAAGTCTTGCAGCGCGGTGTTGGCGTCGATTTGGTTAGTGGCCAGCCAGCGGAAAGTCAGTGGACGGTCGAGGTGTTCTGCGACCTGCCCGAGTGCCATGGGAATGGCCTGGTGGGCGGTGACTTGCGGGTCGTAATCGCCGATCAGGGCGATGGAAATGGCGTCCATGGGATTTCCTTTTCTAAACTCGGTGAGTTGAAACTTATCTGTGGTGAGGGGATTTAGCGAAACGTCGCACCGCCTCCGATCGGCTGCGAAGCTGTCGTTGCTCTTGAAATTATGGGGCCGCTTCGCAGCCCATCGGGGATAAATCCCCTCGCCACAGATTTTGGGTTTGGCTCAGAGAGAACATGATTGTCGGTTGTTGGTGACCACTATAGATTGGCGCTCACGCACTCAACATTGGCGTTTCCCCAAGTGATCAATGCAGCGACGCACTATCGGCTCGACTACCCGGATCTGGCGCTGATCCTCGCGCTGGTGCGCGGTGGCTCGCTGGCCCGCGCTTCGCAACTTTTAAAAGTAGACGTGTCGACCGTGTTCCGCGCCGTGCGCCGTCTCGAAGCCGCCCTCGGTCAACAATTGTTCGAAAAAAGCCGTGCCGGTTACTTACCGACGACGCTGGCGCAGGCGCTCGCCGAGCAGGCCGAACGCGCCGAACAAGCCCTCGAAGCTGCGCGGATCGGTGTGGAGCAGGGCGGTGAAGTGGTCAGCGGCACGGTGCGCCTGACCTGCACCGACTCGGTGTTGCAAGGTTTGCTGCTGCCGGCGCTGGCGCAGTTCATGCCCAACTACCCGGCGCTGACCATCGAGTTGAGCACCTCCAACGATTTCGCCAATCTTAGCCGTCGTGACGCCGACATCGCCCTGCGCCTGACACGCACACCGCCGGAGCATCTGGTCGGACGGCAATTGGCGAAGATTTCCTACCGGGTCTGCGCCAGCGAACGCTATTTACAGCACGTCGACGCGTCAGATCTGGCCGCGCTGACCTGGATCGCCCCGGACGACTTTCTGCCCGATCACCCGACCATCGCCTGGCGTCGCCAGCAGTTGCCCGGTGTGACGCCGGGTTATCGCTGCAACAGCATGCTTTCAGTCACGGAACTGGTGCGGGCCGGCCTCGGAGTTGCGGCGTTGCCGGATTTTCTGATCACCGACGGTTTGCGGGCCTTGAGCGAACCCTTGCATGGTTACGACACCGCGCTGTGGCTACTGACACGCCCGGATTGCCGGGCATTGCGTTCGGTGGTCACGCTGTTCGATGAACTCGGGCGGGCGCTGCGTCTGCCCTGATCAGCGTTGCGGGTTCTGACACACATGCGCGTGCAGCTCGCGCGTCAGGCCTTCGATGCGTTCGGTCAGGCTCTTGGTCATCTCGGTGAGGCGCGTGTTCTGCTCCAGCAACTCGAGCAATTGCGCGGAGTTTTTCGCAGCCTCCGCCTGGCGTTCGGTGTTGGCTTGCGCCAGTGCTTCGCGGTGTTGCGCATCGGCGTCCGATTGCGCCTTGTCGCGTGCAGCCTGACGGGTTTGTGCCAGCAAAATCAGCGGCGCGGCGTAGGCCGATTGCAGGCTGAACGCCAGATTCAACAGAATGAAGGGATAAACGTCGAATGTGGTCACGCCAAATACGTTGAGGCTGACCCACAACACCACGATCAGGGTTTGCGCACCGAGAAACATCGGCGTGCCGAAGAACCGCGCGAACGCCTCGGCACGCAGGGCGAAGTTGTCGTTGCCGAAGGTGGTGGCCAAATGGGCGTGCGGGCGATGGAAGCGCAGGTGATCGACAGGGGCGGGTGTTTCGGTTTTCTCGGAATTCATGGCGCTCTCGGCAGGGCATTGGGACATCGCGTCACTATAGCCCTGCGCGCGTCGCCGAGTGACTCAACGCCACGCTGATGGTGTTACGGCCGGTATGTTTGGCGGTGTACAGCGCCTTGTCGGCGTCATCCAGCCAGGCAATCGCATCACTGTAGTTCGGCTGAAACCGAGCCAGACCGATACTCAGGCTGACGCGCATTTCCGGCACATCCGGATGGCGGTATTGATCCAGTGCCTGACGCAGTTGCTCCATCAAAGACTCTGCTTTGTTCAGCGGCAGATCCGGCAGAATCACGCAGAACTCATCACCGCCGTAGCGCCCGGCCAGTTCACCCGAATCGAGCAGACGTTTAAGTTCGCGGCTCAATTGCTGCAGCACCGCATCACCGACGATATGGCCGTAGCTGTCATTGATCAGCTTGAAATGGTCGATATCAATCAGCGCCAGAATCGCTTGCGTATTGTGCTGACGGCATTGCTGAAACTTCAGGTGCAGCAGGTCTTTCCAGGCACCATGATTGAGCAATCCGGTCAGGCTGTCGGTGCGGCTCAGGGCGCTCAACGTGCGTTTGTGTTGGGCCAGTTTGATTGCCAATTGGTAACAGACCATGCCCACGGCCAGCGGATATAGCGTGAGCATCGGCAAGCAGGCCCAGACCTGGGTTTGCGTCATCATCGGGTTGAACTTGAAGCCGAAGATCAATCCACCGAGCAGCATGCCCGCGACTTGAGTGATGGCACCCAAGACAAACAGACGTCGACCACCGGCAGCGACGTTGTTCATGGTCATCATTGACAGGATGGTCACGGCGGTCAGCGGATTGAACTGACAACACGCGGCCCAGAAACCGCCGCACAGCGAGTCATACAACAGGTTGCGGCGTTCGGCCTGATAGGGGAATGCCGAACGGGTCGATACTTGAAACGCCAGATGCGGCCAGATAAACCCGTTGAACACCAACAGTAGCCACAGCCAGGTCGGCATGTTCAGCGGATACAGTGCCGCGCCGACGCTGAAAAAACCAACACCGAGACCGATGGCCCGTGGCAGATAGATGCGTCTGGCGAATGACAAGCCTTTGCCGCGTTGGTTTTCCATGATGTCCTGCGCGCAATTCATCCTGAAATACTTTGCAGTATCTTTTTCAGGTTGACCGTCCGTCGGTCGATTGTCGGACATTGTCATTTATTCCAGCGGGAATAATCAGTGTCCTTCCGAGCCATTTAATCGATGAAACGCGCAAGACAGGGCCGTTTTAGAGCTGATAGCGCGCCAGAAACATCTCCAGCGCCGATTCTGCCACCGCATTCTGCATCTCGGCATCCAGCGGTGGCTGACCCAGCGACATCTGCGGCCAGAACCCAAAGGTCTTGAGCAACCCCTGCACCTGATGCGCGGCAAATTGCGGATCGACCGGTTTCAACCGGCCATCGGCCTGCGCGGCGCGAATCCACACGGTCAGTGCTTCCTCGCGTTCGCCCATACGCTCGACCATGTTTTGCGCACGCTCCGGAGAATGAATCGTCGCCGCGATTGCCACCCGCGCCAGGGTCAGAAAGTTTTCATCCGCCATCATCTGCACCTTGGCCAGCAGCATCTGCCGCAACTGATCGCGCAGTGGCTGTTCAGGGTCATAGGTGACCGACTGTTCCGCGCTGATCCGCGTCCACAATTGATTGAGAATTTCGGCGAACAGCTCTTCCTTGCTGGGGAAATGGTTGTACACCGTGCGCTTCGACACCCCGGCGGTGGCCGCGATCTTGTCCATGCTGGTGATCTCGAAACCGTTGGCACGAAATTCGGCAATCGCCGCCTGAATGATCGCTTCGCGTTTACGGTCGGTGAGTCGCTGTGGAGCTGTCATAAGTACGCTTCGGCAGGTCAATAATGAAATTACACTTGGCAGTTTACTTGTCGGCAGCTTTGATGCAACCTAGAAACTACACCGACCAGTGTAATGTTGCGTTAATCCTCGCAACCTAAAAAACAGAAAGTTCGGCTGATGCGTGCGTGCCTTGGCCATTTATCGTCCCACCGTGAAACACCGCGAATTGCGCGGTTTTTCTGGAGTCATTCAGTCATGGCCAATCCAGTTTCCCTCCCGGATAAAATTTCCACGCCTGAAGCCTCTCGACAGGATCAAGGGCTGTTCCGCAATCATGCGCCGGTACAACGCGAAGGCCTGCGCAAGATGCTGCGCATCATGTGGAACATGATCTTCCACAAACCGCGCAACACCCGGCCTGCCGCGCCGATTCCGGTACAACCGCTGACCCGCGAAGACCTGCTCGCGGCACCAAACCACAGCGTCTATCGCCTCGGTCACTCGACCTTGCTGCTGAAGATGCAGGATAAATTCTGGATCACCGACCCGGTCTTCGCCGAGCGCGCCTCGCCGGTGCAATGGGCCGGCCCGAAACGCTTTCACCAGCCACCGATCAGCATCGACCAGTTGCCGCCGATCGAAGCGGTGATCCTGTCCCACAACCACTACGACCACCTCGATTACGAAGCCGTGCTCAGGCTGGCGGTCAAAACCAACCTGTTCCTGACGCCGCTGGGCGTCGGCGACACCTTGATCAAGTGGGGTATCGATGCCAACAAGGTCCGCCAGTTCGACTGGTGGCAGGGCACCGAAGTCGCCGGCATTCGCTTCATCGCCACGCCGTCGCAGCACTTCTCCGGCCGTGGTCTGTTCGACGGCAACAGCACGCTGTGGGCCTCCTGGGTGATGATCGACGGCGACACCCGGATCTTCTTCAGCGGCGACAGCGGCTACTTCGACGGCTTCAAGCGCATCGGCGAACAGTACGGCCCGTTCGACCTGACCCTGATGGAAACCGGCGCCTACAACGTCGAATGGCCGCACGTGCACATGCAACCCGAACAAACCCTGCAAGCCCACCTCGACCTCAAGGGCCGCTGGCTGTTTCCGATCCACAACGGCACGTTTGATCTGGCGATGCATGCCTGGCATGAACCGTTTGACCGAATCCTTGCGCTGGCCTGGGAGCGCAGCGTTTCGATCACCACGCCGCAAATGGGTGAAGCGTTCAACATCGCTCAACCACAACGCGGGGATGCGTGGTGGTTGGGAGTTGAGGGGGAGAGTGGGGCGGTGGTGCAGAACGCCTGATTTGTTGCAGCCGGTTCGCTCCTAAGGGGGTGAACCGGTTATCTCGGAGATCTTCTCCAGGTAATCAGCCATTGCATGAACGGGTTCATCCCGGAACTGTCCACGAAGAATTTCCTGAAGCTTTTCCAGCGATAACTCCAGTTTTTCAGCTACCTCAGGTTCACTGACGTCAGAGGTCTCGATCAGCAAAGCCATTTTTGCTACGTAGCTGGATTTGGTCAGCATATCGTTAGCATTCTCAAGACCCAGATCTTGGTAAACGTTACCGACGCTTTCTTCTATTTCACTCATGTCCTGTCCTTACTCAGCCATCGCATAATCCCCACGCCCCGCCGTTTCCGAAGCCATCGCGTTCAAACTCGCACTGCGTCCCGGCGCAAACCCGGGAAAGAACACCAATCCCCGCGATTCAAACCGATACGCCAGCGCCAGACGCGCCGCATCCGCCACCTCTTGCTGCGCTTCAAAGCGCTGGATGTCGTCCACCGAAACCTCAGCTTCCCGCGATAGCTGATCCACGCTCCAGCCCAGCATCGCTCGGGCCTGCACGCAGTGAGTCGGGGTGAACTGGAAAAGGGCAATGCGTTCGAGGATGTGGTTCATCGCAAGAGAGGCCATGGTGTGCTCCGGGCTCAAGAGTGCTGATTGAAAATGTACTGTGTTTTTGTACAGTTGTTTTCGGCCGGGATCAAACGCATTTTTTGATTTGCGCTAATTTGCCTCCTCCAACCAGACGGACGGTGGCTGGCCGAGAATGCGCCGGAACATCGTCGAGAACGCCGCCGGGCTTTCATAACCGAAGTCCAGCGCAATACGCGTCACCGCTTCACCCGCGGCCAGTCGCGCCAGCGCCTGCACCACACAGGCCTGTTGCCGCCATTGGCTGAAACTCAACCCGGTCTGCTGGCGAAACAGTCTGTTGAATGTGCGCAAGCTTATGTGTAACTGCTCGGCCCAGTGCTGTGGCGACTGATGGGCGTTCGGCTGATGCAGAAAGTTCTGACACAGCGTGAGGAGTTTTCCGTCAGATGGCAGCGGAATATGCAGCGGCAAAGGCGCACTGCGTTGCAGTTCATGCAGTAACAAATCGATCAATACACCATCGCGACCGCTCGGGTCATACGTCAGCGGCACCTCCACCGCCTCCATCAGCAAGTGCCGCAGCAACGGCGAGACATTGATCACCTGGCAGCGCTCCCCCAGATCCACGGCACCCGGTTCGATATACACACTGCGAGTGCTCACTCCCAGCATCAACACCTCATGCGCCACCCCCGGCGGAATCCACACCGCCCGCTGTGGCGGCACGATCCAGTTGCCATCATGGGTGCTGACCTGCATCACCCCGGTCGCGCCGTACAGCAATTGAGCCCGCCGATGCGTATGAAAGGGCAGCAAGTGACCGTGGGAATAATCCGTACCAATCGCCACCACCGGGCGTGGTGTGTCATCCAGCAGATTGATCGAAACATTGCGCATCGAGTGGCATCCGGCAGTTGGCGTAAACGCAAACATTATTGGCTGACTTGCTGAAGCAGGCCAAGCGCTGCCGCTCTATCGTAGACCGCTCTCAACCCTCGGACGACGCGCCATGTTCTATCTTCTGCTGACACTCTTCGGCTGCCTGACCGGCATCACCGCCGTGCTCTTTGGCTTCGGCGGCGGCTTCGTCGTCGTACCGCTGCTCTACCGCATGCTCACCGCCAGCCATGGCGCCAACGATTCCATCGGCCAATCGGCAATGCACATCGCTGTCGCCACCTCGACCTGCGTGATGATCGTCAATGCGCTCATCGCCACCGACAAACACCGCCGCGCCGGTAACCTGATCGGTCATTACCTGTGGCCGCTCGGCGGCTTCATCGGACTGGGCGCGGTTATCGGCGCGATAGCAGCCGTGTGGGTCAGCGGTGAAGTCATCCGCTATGCCTTCATCGCCTACCTAGGCGTGACCATCATCGACTGCTTGCTCAGACGCGGATTTCTCACACACACGGAAGGCGTCATCCCACGCCGACTTGGCAATACAGAAACGTCCGGCGGAGGTGTAGGCATCGGCGCCATCGCGACGTTTCTTGGTGTAGGAGGAAGCGTCATGACCGTGCCGCTGTTGCGTCGTTGCGGGCTGAGCATGTCCCAGGCAACGTCCATGGCCAATCCGCTCAGCGTACCGGTGGCAGTGGCCGGAACGTTGACGTACATGGCAATGGCCGGTTTCAGCGAGACAGACCTTGGAACATGGTTCGTCGGGTATGTGGACTTGCTGGCGTTTGCGGTGCTGACGCTCGGCTCGTTGTTGGGGATTCGACTGGCGACGCCGTGGATCGGACGGATACCGGATCAAGTGCATGCCCGGGTCTATATTGGGTTGCTGATTGTGGTGATGCTGAGTATGTGGACGTAATGAGTTGATGCTTTGTATCGTTGAGGCGTCAGACAACACATTCGAACGTTTCAAGAAAAAGTGCAGAGGGGAACCATTTCGATGGATTGAGAGTGACTGGAAGAAGTTCAAGGAACTGCGCAAGATTGCACTTGATCGATTTTGCCAAGGCGTTCTCGCCGACACCAAAACCATTACTCAGCACGGTGCTCTTTCGGCGCATTCCCGCTACGGCATGATTTACGGACTGATCAATGATCGGAATCGCGATATGGCTCGAATGTTCGATGGTCTCGCTCGATCCTCCGCGTCATGGAAATTGACCATGATGGTCTCGCATGACCTGCTGACTGACGCGGAGTTGTCGATATTGAGCGATGATGCCCGCAGGGCGTTTTCCGATATTGAGCGCCGACCCTACGAAATCGACTGGGTTGAAGAAACTGCTCATCACGACTGATTGATGCGACCCACACTTACTAGAGAACCGGGATGTTGATCTTCAATTGCACCGAAGCTGCCAGCAAATTCTTCAGCCGCATCCATAAAGGCAAAAAGATTACACCGGTGGACAACAAACCGCCGTCGCCAGCCATCGAAGATGACGAGGCCAGCCGTTCCGTAGAGCAGTGGCTAGTCCATGCGATCACTGTGCAACGTAAGCACGTTTTGTTTGTTATCCATGTGAAAACCCGTTACTGCATGGTCTTCGCCGATGCGAAAAAGGCTGACGCAGAAGGTTTCGTTGCCTGGTTTGCTGATCGTTGGCGTGAAGGATTGATCCACGATGCGATCAATCATGGCCTTATGGATTGGGTCGATGCCGGCATCATGCCGGAGCGCATGGACCAAGGTTGTCGCGAGTACAGCTTTTATCGGCGCAGCCATCGCAGCGCACAAAAACACATTGATGAAATCGCCTGGTATTTCCAGGGCAGTGCAGCTGAATGGGGCTGTTTACCACAGGGTGAACGTGCAGCCATTGGTTTCGATGCCGCGATGAATGACACGCCCAGAAGCAGCAAAGGTCAGAAAGATACCTACTGGCCGAATGTTGAAATGGTCGCTCATTGGTTACGGGAATATTGCGCTGTTGATGAGGCGGGTATCGAAAGAGCCTTGGAGCGGCGTCTGGCGGCGTGGCGAGAGATCGAAGCATTTCATTAAGCGCCAGGGTGCAGCCGAAATGTGCGGTTGCACTCGATTCTCCGCTTTAGCCTCGCCATAATCCGCGGCGTTTCTTTCGGGCGCCTGCTCGCTCACTCAAGGATGAATTGATGCATCGCGGATTGTTACGTTTCTCCGGCGTTTGTGTGCTCGCCGGTTTATTGCTCTCAAACCGGATATGGGCTGACAACAGCAAGCAGGTTTACACCGGCACATTGGGTAAAGCAGCGATTGTCCTGGAACTGGACACGCGCAATGGAGAAGGTCGTTACTTCTACAAAAAGTACCGCAGAGACCTTGCGCTCGACGGTAGCCGAGAGGGCGACGTACTGGAGATGGTTGAAGGCTCTTCAATGGACAGCGATTCGCGCCCGACCCTGCGATTGCAGCCCAGGCTCAACGGCTGGACCGGTGAATGGAATAGCCCGAGCGGTAAATCCCTCAAGGTCGAATTGCAACCCGCCACGATCCCCGACGTCCCCGACGGTGCATTGCCATACTTCGCCGAACTGCACGACAACTTCCCGTACGAATACCTGCGCCTGCAAGGTCTTCAACTTAAAAAGGGCAGCACCCAAACCTTCATGGGGTACACGCTGCAATGGTGGAGCGAGCCGACATCGGAGACATCGCTGTTTGAAGTGGTCTCGGGCTACTCCCCTGAAGAGCGTCAGCGCATCAATCAACAGTTGATGGGGCGTTTATGGGGCGAAGTCGTAGCGTATTTCAGTTGCTCGGGGAGCTACTCGCAATCCAGTCAGCCACTGTGGATTGCGCCCTCTGTGATGAGTGTGCGCATTTCGACTGAATATTATTGCGGCGGCGCGTACCCGAATCAGATCAATGAATCGCTCAACCTTGATATCAAAACAGGGAAATTACTGACACTTGAAGACGTTTTTTGGGTGGGCCAGGGCAAGCCATTGCATTACGAGTCTTACGAAGGATTTGTAGGGGCTTCTTCTGAGGACTATTACAATTACCGCTCCAAAGAATTCGCCCCTTGGCTCATCACGCAGTTATTAAAACGCTACCCCAAAGAAATGACGGTGACGGCTGAAGGTGAAAACGACTGCGGTTACAACGAGCCAGAACCCTGGCAATTTCCTTCGTGGTACTTCTCGGAAAAAGGCATCACTTTTACACCGTCGTACCCGCATGTCTCAGCGGTTTGCGGATACGTCGAGTGGGGTCTCCTGCCTTATGATCAAGTCAAACAGCACCCCGGCGGCGTCGCACTGCAATTGCCCTGAATCGATGTTTAAACAGAACCTCGATTCCTGAGTCCATCCCCGCCATAATCCGCCCCGGCGTTCAAACCCCGGCGCTGCCTCCGCCTCTTTCAAGGAACGATCAATGCTCAAGGGACTGCTGCGCCTGACGCCATACGCCGCTGCGCTGTTCACACTGATTTCCACTGCCCAGGCCGAAGATGGCCGGCAGGTATTCACCGGCACTCTGGGCAAGACACCCATCGTGGTGGAACTCAACACCACTCAACAGGATGAAGTGACCGGTCGTTACTTCTACGAGAAATATCATCGCGACTTGCCCCTGAGTGGCGCGCTACAGGGCAATACGCTGACCCTGACCGAAGGCAATAATCGCTACGGCGACGATAAACCACTGCCCACCCTGAAACTGGAAGAAACCGGTAATGGCTGGCAAGGCGAATGGCAAAGTCCGCAGGGTAAAAAGCTTTCGGTGAAACTGACCGAGGCCAAACTCCCTGCACCGCCCGCCAACGCTTTGCCGGTTATTGCCGCGCTGCCCAAGGGCGAAGCTTATGAATACTTGCGCCTGCAAGGACTCAAGCTCAAACCCACCAAGAAAGAAAATTTCATGGGCTACGACCTGCAATGGTGGACCGAGCCTGATTCGAAGATCTCCCTGTTCAGCGTGGAATCCGGTCTGCCGAAAGATGATCAGCAACGGGTTAACCAGCAATTACTGGGCAAACTGTGGCTTGAAGTGATCAGCTATCACAGCTGCCAACTTCAGGGTGGAGAAAACGTCGAGTTCATGCAGCAGGCAGAACCCAAGATGATTTCGCCAGCTGTCGTCAGCTTGAACATCTCCACCAGTTATTACTGTGGCGGCGCACATCCGGACTTCGGCGATGCTCCGCTTAACATCGACGTGAAAACCGGCCATCCACTGTCGCTGGAAGATGTGCTGTGGGTAGGTAAGGGCACGCCTATTCTGCATGCCGAGCGCGACAGCCTGGGCGACAAGCCTTTGAGTGAAGCGGAAAGTGGCGAGCGTTATCAGTATGAAAGCAAAGAGCTGGTGCCATGGATTATCAAGCAGTTCATCGCCCTGTACCCCGAGGAGATGAAGAAACCGACGCAAGAAGACGACTGCAACTTCCAGGAGGAAAGTATTTGGGGATCTTCACCTTGGTACTTCACCCCGAAGGGTTTGTACCTCGGCGCCTACTTCGCCCGCGTACAACGCTCTTGCGACAGACCCGACTGGTCAGTCTTGCCGTACTCAATCGTCAAACAACACCCCGGCGCCGTCAAACTGCAACTGCCCCAGGGCTAACCCTCACTCCAGACCCGGCGCTTCACGAATGATGAAGTGATCCAGGTTCTCGATATTGGCATTGAAGACCTCGAAAGGCTTTTCGGGGTTCTTCTTGCCAGGCACCTGCTTCAACTCCGGCGTCACCCCATAGAAGAAACAGAACAACGCCTTGTCGCTATCCGCCGCGTGCTTGATCTCCTCCAGAAACGCCTTGCGCTTGCGGTAGTTGTCGATCAGCTTCTTGTTCAGATAAACACTGACCGGATAAGGCTTCTTCTTACTGTCCTCGGGCTTCTTGAACCAGACCTTGTCCACGAAATCGATACGAAAACTGGCACTGTGGAAGTCCTCGATCTTCTTGATCCGCCCCCAGTAAATCAGCCCTTTGTTGTCCGTCAGATACTCGATCTTCTTGAAGAACGAACTGTACGGCGCCGAATGCTCGCCGACCTTCAACGGCATCCGCTTGAGCAACTCCTTGTCCGCGAAGTTCGAAACAAAACACTCCACCGGATGCGCAAACACACTGGTCTTGTCCGGCGCCGATTCACGACTCGCTGACTCTTTACCACTCACCGCCGCCACCCGCACCGGATCATCGCGCAACACATCCGCTTCTAACGCTGGCGCCGCAGGCTTACGCACATACTCACGCCGGGTGAGCAATAACTCCGATGGGAAATGTTCCTCACGACCGTCATCCACCTCGCCATCCGCCGTCTCAACACCCGATGCCGAAGCCTTCAAACTCAAATACGGACAACCCGCCACATGCTGCGTCGTGGGCAAATTCTTGAAGTGCGGCGTGCGCACGTAATTCACGTTCTTGGCGTTGAACGTGCCCAACTCGTTCGAGGCCTCGAACGCCGAACGACAGGCATCGTTGGGGCACTGGAAGTGCTCCTTCGCGGAATCAAACGCCACCGTCTCATCGAAATTGAGATCGCGAACGTCATAGATCGACAACTTGTCGTCGAGGCTGAGGCAGTAGGCGAGATCGAATTTCATGGTGGGGCTCGGATCCTTGAGGGGGGGAGGGGTATTAATAGCGGGAGGTGGCGCGGGTTACCAGTAACGGATCTCGCCACCCAGCATCAACATAACAGCCACAAAACCGAGATTGCCAAAAAGGAAAGGCAGAATCGTAATGACGATTTGAATCACAACCGCGATTTTAAAGCCGACGGACAGGCCATAACGATTCCAATAGATGACATGCAGCACCATGTTTAACGCATTTGCGACCCAGACTGCTCCAACGGCCATGATTTCGTTCTTTTGAGCGATACGTAAGGCCATAAGCAGTAGGCCGAAAAAGGCGATTAGAAATGAGGCGGTCAGTAGTCGGGATTGACCCGGGGTGGTCGAGTCCGTTGATGGTTGCTGCATGAGATGTTCGTCCATGTTAGTGGTCGAGATTTGTTCTCGATCCACAGTGAAGGCAGTCCGTAAAGTTTCGGGATGATGGTAAGTCTGTGAGTTGTTGCTGGAGCTGTTTGCGATTTCCCGCATTCACTCAGTCTCTGGGGCAAACTCGTCCTTGTGGCGAGGGGATTTATCCCCGATGGGCCGCGTAGCGGCCCCAAAAGCGGCATGAGCGATGATACAAATAGATCATCTTTCGCTTGCAGACTGATCCGTAGCCCACCCGGGATGAATCCCCTCGCCACAGTCGATATGTACACAGATTATTGCCGCTTCAAACGCTTCACCTTTTTATAAAGCGAGTCTGTGAATTCCTCACGGTCACTTGAATGATGGCAGCGTCGATGACAATTTGGACAGAGCGCAATTGTGTTGTTTTTGCGATCCTTGCCGTGATGTGCCAAGTGCTTAACGTGGTGAACCTCGAGATATGGCTTTCCATCCATTTCGAAAGGGCCTGGCTGATCACAGGCCTCACAAATGCCGTTAGCGTTATCTAGGATCCAGCCCTTGATCTTAGAGTTTCGAACGAAATATCGGGTAATCGTCACCCCTTGTTGAGGTGTCTCATCATCGTCTGGTTCACTTACAAAATCCTGTGTTTTGGCTTGCTTTACATATCGATTCTGAATGTCTCCCTCGGCGGAAGGAAGGTCATAACTCGGAGTCAAAAGACCTTTGGATTCTAAAATTTTGGTCAGCCGGGCGGCGATTCCTGAGCCAATGTTTACTTTTGGCTTGTAGTGAACAATCGTCTTCAGTCCTAACTCGTCAAACAGTGCTGAAAGGTTCTGAAGGCGATAGTCGATCGACTTGCTGTTGCGATTGGCAAGCGCACCGCTCTGGAGAAGCTTGTGCTCCGCAGACTTATTGAATTTTTCGTCGTTTGGATATCTCGCTTGAATAGAGAGGTAGGCATCGACAGAGGCCTCCAATTCGTCATTGGTCCAGCCTTTTTGTTCCTTTTTCGTATCCATACAGTCGCCGAGGGTTGAAAACCCTCGGACGATACTGAGTGGCCATTACTGCTGTCTACGAAAATTCCTACAAAAAATAGCGACGGATCTCGCATGTGATCCTACAAGCGCGTCGCTGATCCCATCGAATGCTTCGACGACTGAAACGCCTGAGCGAGCCTTCGCCACCAAGGCTTCATCGTCATCGCTTTTCGTGGTGTCTGATCGCTCAACAGAAGGGGCATGTCCCGCAGTCGAATCCAACCCTCGTCCTGCCAATGCAGCAGACTCAACGACATCTCCGGCCAATCCAACAAACTCAACATCGGCCGATCTGAATTTCCCAAGTGTTCTGCATCGCGCAAGGCTGGCACCACCTGATGAGTCAGCCACTCACGCAACAAACGATTCCCTGGAACGTAGTGGTACACAAGCAACGCATAAACGCCGGACTCGCTGAACATCAGTTGCTTTTCGGGTTGCCGGAAATACTCGATCCACAAAACGCGACGCTGATCCTTATCGAGTTTTTTGAGCATGCGATCGCTCAGATGGACGCCCATTAAGCGCCCAATATCGCGAGCACAGAACCATGGTTGGTTTTCGACAAGTAATGCGTGAAGGAATAGCTTTTGGCGGGAAAAAGTGGTGGAGGCGAAGGGGGCGGGAATAACTTGCCAATAAGGCATTTCTGAAGTCATAAAAATTACCTCTACTTGGGACTAGGGCAACACCCGCAGTAGAGGATTTAATAAACCCCAACAAGCATGCTTATATAAAAATGCAAGGCTCATACGCACTATGCACTCTATATGTATAAACAGCTTCTACGTTGGGTGTTTCTTAGGCACTTGTGGCTAGAGTAGTTTTAGTATGCATGGTTCGTCAACCTTGTTGTGGACGCTTTTTTGTAGGAGTTTACTGATATTTCTGTGAGCTTTGGTGCGCTGGAGGAGTGGAAAGAATTCTTGTGAGAGTAATTGAGTATTTGTGAAAATAAAAGATTCCAAGATGTGTCGACCTCGGAATCCATTTAGTGTTGGAAGAGGTTTCGCATTTGTCAGTAGATGTAGGACTCACTAAGTGCTCTTCTTACAGCGGGGAGCGAGTTGTAATATAAGTGCGGTTTTACTTCTCTTATGATCTGCTCTGACAGCGCTATTAATTCGTCATTTAAAAGTATTAATGACGTCCATTTTTCCTCGGTGTCAATGATTTTCCTCGATCCGTCTGGAGTCCTCAAGGATCTTGTATGGGCCTCAAGCAGTATCATTAATTCTAATTTTTGCTGAGTCTCACTAACGAGCGCAAGCTCCATGTAAGATGGTTTTGTTAAGAGGCTTCCGTCGAAATGCCAAACCAGCGAGGCAATATCATAGCTAGAAAGATTTATGCCTAGATCTGAGTCGTTTTTTATATTTTTAAGTAGGCGTATTACTTTTTTTGCTCCGCCATTTGTTTGCAGGTCTTTGTTGTCTAACATCTGCATATGAAGGAACGGGCTGTTAGTAAGGAGCTCTTTTTTTGACTTGTGTAGTATTCTAACTTCTTTGTCATGTTTTTGCTGTGAGCTTTGAAAGCTGGCAGGGTGATGCCAGTGAGATGGGACAATATCGATTTTTCTTCTTAATGAACCACCAGAAAGAGATATTGATTTATCTCCGCTAATATCGACTTTTGCTGCGTAGTATCGACTTTTTAGAAGTTTTTCGCATTCTAACCTTAGATGCTGTATTTGTTCTAAGGATGTCGGGAGGAGTGGAAGTCTTCCGTAGGTGTGGGCTGTCGGACCATTCCAGTCCAAGGTAACAAACTCTTCATGGAGAACCAGAATATCTACATCGCTTACCCCGCGAATGTGAACATTCAATGGCACAGAACCTTGGAATTCAAAACTAGTCTTTAGGGGGAGAGCGTTCAAACCGTTCGAAATTTGACTGATTACACGGTTTCCTTCCTCGTAGCTAATCTCTGTGTAACGTGCACCTACTTCTTGCATTGATCCAAGTGCGTACTTTGTAGCCTCGCCAGATGCTCTTGTTTCGTAGTTTTCTTTTTTTGAACGAGAGTTATAGATAAGGCTCTCTAGTCCTGATAGTGAAGATGCTGAATCTAATGTGATAGAGGAAGTTTCACCAAGTCTTCTGTTTCTGAGGTTGTTAAGTTTTACTTTATAGTTGCTCATTCTAGTCTCCTTGGCGAGTAAGAATCATACGCCCGCAGGTAAGGCGGCCTTTGTTGTTGAAATAATCCCCATATGCTTCGGTTAGGCTTTCATTTAATTCAAGTTCGGCATAGCCGATATGCGACTTTAACTCGACTTCGCCGGCGCGAGGTTCATTGCGATAGCTGTACATTAAAATGTATCCCCTCCCTGGTTCATGTACCAATGAAGCGGCGATACTTGCCGATTTTGACTGGCCGGTGTTTAGGTATATTCGAAGTTTTTCCCAAGTTTGGGTTATGCGGATCGTGGCGCTCCAATCAAAGGTAACCTCTCCAGCGGAGTTTATAGTCTGTCCTTTGCAGTTCCATGTGCCATTCAAGTTTGGGATTTTGAGTAGCTTGAGAATTAATGGCCAGCGCCACATCCAAGAATCAAATAGTGCGTGACCAAAGGTGTAGATTACTGCGGCGGAGATCGGTAGAACGATAACTCCAGGATTGCTCGCCGTGAGCTCGAGCTTTTGAGCAATATCAAAACTTAAGGCTACTACTGCGGCGATAGCGGATGAAGCTAATCCAGCAAAAATTGCCAGATATCTTCCGATCATGGCACGACTGTGCCCAATGATTGAGTATTCATGGGGTTGCATAGATAGTCCTTTATTTCTGAATAAGGCAGAACATTTAAAAAGTTCGCACACCTTCCCGACGTCCATGTCAGGTAAGGTTTAAGATGTTATTTATTAATCAATCCCAGCTCAACGCCCCACCAGTCTGATACTCAATAACCCGAGTCTCAAAGAAATTCTTCTCTTTCTTCAAGTCCATAATCTCGCTCATCCAAGGGAACGGGTTAGTCGTCCCCGGATACTCTTCCTTCAAACCAATCTGGCTCAAACGACGGTTAGCGATGAACTTCAGGTAGTCCTCCATCATCGCCGCGTTCATGCCCAGTACGCCGCGAGGCATGGTGTCACGCGCGTATTCGATCTCCAGCTGCGTACCCTGCAGGATCATCTGGGTCGCTTCTTCCTTCATTTCGGCATCCCACAGGTGTGGGTTTTCGATTTTGATCTGGTTGATCACGTCGATGCCGAAGTTCAGGTGCATGGATTCGTCGCGCAGGATGTATTGGAACTGCTCGGCGACGCCGGTCATTTTGTTGCGGCGGCCCATGGAGAGGATCTGGGTGAAGCCGCAGTAGAAGAAGATGCCTTCCAGAACGCAGTAGTAGGCGATCAGGTTGCGCAGCAACTCTTTGTCGGTGTCTGGGGTGCCGGTTTCGAACTTCGGATCGGAGATCGAACGGGTGTATTTCAGGCCCCAGGCTGCCTTTTTAGCGACCGATGGGATCTCGTGGTACATGTTGAAGATTTCGCCTTCATCCATGGCCAGCGATTCGATGCAGTACTGGTAGGCGTGGGTGTGGATCGCCTCTTCGAAAGCCTGGCGCAGGATGTACTGGCGGCATTCCGGGTTGGTGATCAGGCGGTACACGGCCAGTACCAGGTTGTTGGCAACCAGGGAGTCGGCGGTGGAGAAGAAGCCGAGGTTGCGCATGACGATGCGGCGCTCGTCGTCGGTCAGGCCTTCCGGGTCTTTCCAGAGGGCGATGTCGGCGGTCATGTTGACTTCTTGCGGCATCCAGTGGTTTGCGCAACCGTCCAGGTATTTCTGCCAGGCCCAGTCGTACTTGAATGGCACGAGTTGGTTGAGGTCGGCGCGGCAGTTGATCATGCGCTTTTCGTCAACGGCGACACGGGCGGAGGCGCCTTCGAGTTCGGCGAGGCCTTCGGCGACGTCGAGGGAGTTCAGTGCAGCCTTGGCGCGGGCCACGGCGGCCGAGTCGGCGGCGGTGACGGCGCGGGCTTCGAGTGCCGCGGCACCGCCGGCGTTGTCGAGGCGGTCCATGTTGGCTTCAGTAGCGTGGCCGGCGTTGGCGCCTTTCACGGTTGCTACTTCACTGTCTTCTTTGTCGAATTCGTCCCAGCTCAGCATGACGTGTCGTCTCCTGCGTGAGGGCCTGTCGCCCGTGTGAAACCTGATTGGTTGGTTTTTCACACGGTCGTACAGACCGCGTTGGATCTAAAGGAATCGTTCTTTGCAGCAGCTAAACGCAGGCATCAAACAGAATTTTGTACGGGTTTCCGAGAGCCTCTGACGGGCGCAGATCACGTTGAACGCGACTGCGGGGCTTCAGAATGGCTTTTGATCCCTGTAAGGGAATATTGCTGACCCGATTAGGGGGGCATTATAGGGAAAAAAACACGGCTGTGCTGAGGCGAATCCGCGCATGGAGCGGTCGAGGAGGCTGGTTTTTCGATGAGAGCGTGGGTTTACAGGGCTTTGCCGGGGATAGATTTTTTTTCGCAGAAATTTGGTAAATGTGGATTTGCTCAAAAAACGAACAAAAAATTGGGTTTTTCACTACATCTAGTGTTTTGCAAGCACTTTTGACGACTCCAGACACAACTGAGCCCGACCGAAGTCGGGCTGGAATCGACCCTCAATGTTGCGCTGAGAGATCCAATTCGGTGCAGTCTCAACTCATCAATTGGTGCAGCCGTTGCCCATGACGCTGTAACGCAGGATGTGCCGCTGACCCTTGGAGTCGTCGTATTCCATTTTCATCGGAACAACTTCGCAGACATTTGGCACTTCGCTCATGGATACAACGTTGGCGATGTCCAGGTGGGTCGAGTAAGTGTATTCCTCGATAGCTGGTTGTTGCTGTGCGACATCAGTCGGGACCTCGTCTGCCATGGCGGTTGCGCACAGACTGCTGAGGGCCAGAACCAATAAAGCTTTCATTTCAGATTTACCTTTTTGAGGTCGAGTGGGGTCACGCAACCTTTTTAGGGTTGCGTGTGGAACTTCATCGTTTGCAGTTATTACTTGAGAGCTGGATTAACGGCCTTCGTGGGGGCTGTAACGTTGTTAATCGCGTTTGCCTTGTCGGCGAGGTGAATTTTAGGGAGATGGGGTGGGGGTAAACAGAGCGGGTTTTGATAAACACCTTTGGCAGATTTGGTAACAATCGGTCGATAGGGTGTGGGAATCGGTTTGCTGGCGATGCGATTTGTCTGGGGAACCGAGTTGTCTGAATCGCTGGCAAGCCAGCTCCCACAGGGTTCGGGGGTGTTTTGGAGGTTGGAGTCTGGCTTGCAAAACGGGTATCTGGATGTTTTGTAGGGGCTTGTTACTACCATCGTCGAATGGTTCTATGGGCCCGGCCCCGTTACAACAGGGTCATACAAAAACAACTATTACACCGAGGTAGGAAAGATGAGTGCGGCTTCTCTGTATCCCGTTCGTCCCGAGGTTCTGGCTAACACGCTGACTGACGAGGCGACCTACAAAGCCATGTACCAACAGTCGGTCGTCAACCCTGACGGTTTCTGGCGCGAGCAAGCCAAGCGTCTCGACTGGATCAAGCCTTTCACCACGGTGAAACAGACGTCGTTTGACGATCACCATGTCGACATCAAGTGGTTTGCCGACGGCACCCTGAACGTTTCCTACAACTGCCTCGACCGTCATCTGGCCGAGCGCGGCGACCAAGTCGCGATCATCTGGGAAGGCGACGATCCTTCCGAAAGCCGCAACATCACCTACCGCGAACTGCACGAACAAGTGTGCAAACTGGCCAACGCCCTGCGTGGTCAGGACGTTCACCGCGGCGACGTGGTGACCATTTATATGCCGATGATTCCCGAAGCCGTGGTCGCCATGTTGGCCTGCACCCGGATCGGCGCGATTCACTCGGTGGTGTTCGGCGGTTTCTCGCCGGAAGCCCTGGCCGGTCGCATCATCGACTGCCGCTCGAAAGTGGTGATCACTGCTGACGAAGGTATCCGCGCCGGCAAGAAGATTTCCCTCAAGGCCAACGTCGACGACGCACTGACCAATCCGGAAACCAGCAGCATTCAGAAAGTCATCGTCTGCAAGCGTACCGGCGGCGACATCAAGTGGAACCAGCATCGCGACATCTGGTACGAAGACCTGATGAAAGTGGCGGGCACCGTCTGCGCGCCGAAAGAGATGGGCGCGGAAGAAGCGTTGTTCATCCTTTATACCTCCGGCTCCACCGGCAAGCCGAAGGGTGTGCAGCACACCACTGGCGGTTATCTGCTGTATGCAGCGATGACCCACGAGCGCGTGTTCGACTACCGTCCGGGCGAAGTTTACTGGTGCACCGCCGACGTCGGCTGGGTCACCGGCCACAGTTACATTGTCTACGGCCCGCTGGCCAATGGCGCGACCACGCTGCTGTTTGAAGGCGTGCCGAACTATCCGGACATTACCCGGGTGGCGAAGATCGTCGACAAGCACAAGGTCAACATCCTCTACACCGCACCGACCGCGATCCGCGCGATGATGGCCTCGGGTCAGGCTGCGGTTGAAGGCGCGGATGGCAGCAGCCTGCGTCTGCTCGGTTCGGTGGGTGAGCCGATCAACCCGGAAGCGTGGGATTGGTACTACAAGAATGTCGGCAAGTCGCGTTGCCCGATCGTCGATACCTGGTGGCAGACCGAAACCGGCGGCAACATGATGAGCCCGCTGCCGGGTGCGCATGCGCTGAAGCCGGGTTCGGCGGCACGGCCGTTCTTTGGTGTGGTGCCGGCGCTGGTCGACAACCTCGGTAACATTATTGAAGGCGAGGCTGAAGGCAATCTGGTGATTCTCGATTCGTGGCCAGGTCAGGCGCGTACGCTGTATGGCGATCACGATCGTTTCGTTGATACCTACTTCAAGACCTTCCGTGGCATGTACTTCACCGGTGACGGCGCGCGTCGTGATGCCGATGGTTACTACTGGATCACCGGGCGTGTCGATGACGTGCTCAATGTGTCGGGTCACCGCATGGGCACGGCGGAGATCGAGAGCGCGATGGTTGCGCATCCGAAGGTTGCCGAAGCGGCGGTGGTTGGGGTGCCGCATGACATCAAGGGGCAGGGCATTTATGTCTATGTCACGTTGAAGAATGGCGAGGAGCCGAGCGAACAGCTGCGGCTGGAGTTGAAAAACTGGGTGCGCAAAGAGATCGGGCCGATTGCTTCGCCGGACGTGATCCAGTGGGCACCGGGGCTGCCGAAGACCCGTTCGGGCAAGATCATGCGGCGGATTCTGCGCAAGATTGCTACGGCGGAATACGATGGGTTGGGGGATATCTCGACCCTGGCGGATCCGGGTGTGGTGCAGCATTTGATTGATACGCACAAGACGATGAATGTTGCTTAAGCGTTAGAAGCATGGAGCCCTGTCCGGTGATGCCGGGCGGGGCTTTTTTGTGTCTGCTGTTTTTGTGGTGGCTGGTCTGGCCCCATCGCTGGCAAGCCAGCTCCCACAGGGGGGGTGGTGTTTCGGAGATTTCAGTTTCGGCGCAAATGTGGGTTGGCTGGTCTGGCCCCATCGCTGGCAAGCCAGCTCCCACAGGGGTTGTGGTGTTTCGGAAATTTCAGTTTCGGCACAAATGCGGGTTGGCTGGGTTGGCCTCATCGCCAGCAGGCTAGCTCCCACAGGTTTTGTGGTGTGTCGGATATTTCGGTGCCAGCACAAATCCCTGTGGGAGCTGGCTTGCCAGCGATAGCAGTTTGTCAGGCGCCGGTGTAGTCAGCTGTCGGAACGCGGACTCACCCAACCAATAATTATCGATCTCCCCCGTAAGACCTTTCCCGCTGTTACCCGCCGCCATCCACGTAACCGAATGTGTAACCGCCCGCATCAAACCGGGGCAAAGGGAAACGCATCGCCCCGTTTTAGAGCCTTAAAACCTCCGGTGAAAAATAAGACACAACGCTGCGCTTGCCGGATTAGAAGGGTTTGCGAATAATAGGCCCGCAATTTGCAGCATAGATCGGTTCACAATCGTTCGCTCTTGCATGAATTTGCAGGGCTGTCAATGCGCCCAAGTCGCTTTCTCTGTGCATCTGTAATTAGTTGTCGCATTGAAGAAATATCGGCTTCGGGCCTGTCGTTAGAATGCCGATCACTCGCTCATCGTGGCTGACGTTGAAACCTCCGACGGTTTCAATGAGAAATTTCCCATCGATGCAGCAACCGATTTCCCGATTCACCCATTCGCATATTGGGCTGTCGCTCACTCTGCCGTTTTTGCCCTTTACCGATGGAGTCCCAAGATGAAGAAACTTGTGCTGCTTGGCGCCCTGGCACTGTCCTCCGTGCTGTCGCTGAATTCCTTCGCTGATGAAAAACCTCTGAAGATCGGTATCGAAGCGGCTTACCCTCCGTTCGCCTCGAAAGCGCCGGATGGCAGCATCGTCGGTTTCGACTACGACATCGGCAACGCTCTGTGCGAGCAGATGCAGGTCAAGTGTGTGTGGGTCGAGCAAGAGTTCGACGGTCTGATCCCGGCACTGAAGGTGCGCAAGATCGACGCGATCCTGTCGTCCATGTCGATCACTGAAGATCGCAAGAAGTCTGTGGACTTCACCAACAAGTACTACAACACTCCGGCACGTCTGGTCATGAAGGCCGGTACTCAGGTCAGCGAAAACCTGAGCGAGCTGAAGGGCAAGAACATCGGCGTACAACGTGGTTCGATCCACGAACGTTTCGCCCGCGAAGTCCTGGCCCCGCTGGGTGCCGAGATCAAGCCATACGGTTCGCAGAACGAAATCTACCTCGACGTGGCCGCCGGTCGCCTCGACGGTACCGTGGCTGACGCCACCCTGCTGCAAGATGGTTTCCTGAACACTGATTCCGGCAAAGGCTTTGCCTTCGTTGGCCCGCAGTTCACCGACGTCAAATACTTCGGCGACGGCGTAGGCATCGCGGTGCGCAAGGGCGACGCTCTGAAAGACAAGATCAACGCAGCCATCGCGGCCATTCGCGAAAACGGCAAATACAAAGCAATCCAGGACAAGTACTTCGCCTTCGATATCTACGGCAAGTAACACGTCTCTGCGACAAGTCCGAAATGGCGCAAGCAACAGGATCTCTGCGGTTTGCGCCATTTTTTCATCCCAACTTTCGAGGACCTGAATCATGTTGAAAGGCTACGGGGCTGTCATCCTCGATGGCGCATGGCTGACGCTTCAGCTCGCCTTGTCGTCCATGGCTCTGGCCATCGTTCTCGGGCTGATCGGTGTTGCACTGCGCCTGTCGCCAGTGCGCTGGCTGGCCTGGCTGGGCGATCTGTATTCCACGGTGATCCGCGGGATTCCCGATCTGGTGCTGATCCTGCTGATCTTCTACGGCGGTCAGGACTTGCTCAACCGTGTGGCGCCGCTGCTCGGCTATGACGATTACATCGACCTGAACCCGCTGGCCGCCGGTATCGGCACCCTCGGTTTCATCTTCGGTGCGTACCTGTCGGAAACCTTCCGTGGCGCGTTCATGGCGATCCCCAAAGGCCAGGCCGAAGCCGGCATGGCGTACGGCATGAGCAGTTTTCAGGTGTTCTTCCGGGTGATGGTGCCGCAGATGATTCGCCTGGCGATTCCCGGCTTCACCAACAACTGGCTGGTACTGACCAAGGCCACCGCGCTGATTTCCGTGGTCGGTCTGCAAGACATGATGTTCAAGGCCAAGCAGGCGGCAGATGCCACTCGCGAGCCTTTTACCTTCTTCCTCGCAGTGGCGGCGATGTACCTGGTGATCACCAGCGTGTCGTTGCTGATCCTGCGTCAACTTGAGAAGCGCTACTCGGTAGGCGTAAGGGCGGCTGATCTATGATCTTCGACTACAACGTCATTTGGGAGGCTCTGCCGCTGTACCTCGGCGGCCTGGTGACCACCCTCAAATTGCTCGCGCTGTCGCTGTTTTTCGGTTTGCTGGGGGCGCTGCCTCTGGGCCTGATGCGCGTCTCGAAGAACCCGATCGTCAATGGCGCCGCGTGGCTGTACACCTACGTGATTCGCGGCACGCCGATGCTGGTGCAACTGTTCCTGATCTACTACGGTCTGGCGCAGTTCGAAGCGGTACGCGAAAGCTTCCTCTGGCCGTGGCTGTCCAGCGCAACGTTCTGCGCGTGCCTGGCCTTCGCGATCAACACCAGCGCCTATACCGCTGAAATCATCGCCGGCAGCCTCAAGGCTACGCCGAACGGTGAGATCGAAGCGGCCAAGGCCATGGGCATGTCGCGCTTCAAACTGTACAAGCGCATCCTGCTGCCATCGGCCCTGCGTCGGGCGCTGCCGCAGTACAGCAACGAAGTGATCATGATGCTGCAGACCACCAGTCTGGCGTCCATCGTGACCCTGATCGACATCACTGGCGCGGCACGTACCGTCAACGCGCAGTTCTATCTGCCGTTCGAGGCGTACATCACCGCTGGCGTGTTCTACCTGTGCCTGACCTTCATTCTGGTGAAGCTGTTCAAGCTGGCCGAGCGTCGCTGGTTGAGCTACCTCGCGCCGCGGAAGCACTGATATGGAACGCATCGACCACGTTTTACCGTGGAGCCACCTGGGCAGCGAGCGCAAGATTTCGGTGTTCCGCTTCGGCAGTGGCGAGCGCAAGGCCTACATTCAGGCCAGCCTGCACGCTGACGAATTGCCGGGCATGCGCACCGCTTGGGAGCTGAAAAAGCGCCTTGGCGAACTCGAAGCCAAAGGCTTGCTCAACGGTGTGATCGAGCTGGTGCCGGTGGCCAATCCGTTGGGGCTTGGGCAGTTGCTGCAAGGCAATTTCCAGGGCCGTTTCGAGGCGGGCAGCGGCAAGAATTTCAACCGTGATTTCGTTGAGCTGAGCGCGCCGGTAGCGGCGGCTTTGGCCGACAGTCTCGGTGATGATCCACACGCCAACATTCGCCTGATCCGTCAGGCGATGGCCGATCACCTCGCGGCATTGCCCGAGGCGAGCAGCCAGTTGCAAGGCATGCAGCGTGTGCTGCTGAGCCACGCCTGCACCGCCGACGTGGTGCTCGACTTGCACTGCGATGCCGAAGCCGCGCTGCACATGTATGCGCTGCCGCAGCACTGGCCGCAGTGGCGTTCGTTATCTGCGCACCTGAATGTGAAGGTCGGTCTGCTGGCGGAAGATTCCGGCGGCAGCTCCTTCGACGAGGCTTGCTCGCTGCCGTGGCTGCGTCTGTCGCGGCAGTTCCCGGACGCACAGATTCCGCTGGCGTGCCTGGCGACGACCATTGAGCTGGGTGGTCAGGCCGACACTGGCCGCGCTGATGCCGAGGCGTATGCTGAAGGCATTCTCGCGTTCCTTGCCGAGCAAGGCCTGATCACCGGCGAGTGGCCGAATGCGGCTCACGAACCGTGCGAAGGCATGCCGTTCGAAGGCACCGAATTGCTGTTCGCGCCGCACCCGGGGGTGGTGAGTTTTCTGCGTAAACCCGGCGAATGGGTCGAGGCCGGTGACGAGATTTTTGAAGTGATCGACCCTGTGTCCGATCGGGTCAGCACGGTATGTGCTGGTACGTCCGGGGTGCTGTTTGCCATTGAACGGCTGCGCTATGCCCAACCCGGTTTCTGGCTGGCCAAGGTGGCGGGGCGCGAAGCGCTGCGTCACGGGCGCTTGCTCAACGACTGACTGACTGTTTTTGTGAGAACCGACCGCATGTACAAACTTGAAGTCCAAGACCTGCATAAACGCTATGGCAGTCACGAAGTGCTCAAGGGTGTTTCCCTGAAAGCGGCAGCCGGCGATGTGATCAGCATCATCGGCTCCAGTGGCTCCGGCAAAAGTACTTTCCTGCGCTGCATCAACCTGCTTGAGCAGCCGCACGCGGGCAAGATCCTGCTCAACAACGAAGAGCTCAAACTCGTCGCGAACAAGGACGGCGCGCTGAAAGCCGCTGATCCGAAACAGCTGCAACGCATGCGTTCGCGCCTGTCGATGGTGTTCCAGCATTTCAACCTGTGGTCGCACATGACCGCGCTGGAAAACATCATGGAAGCGCCGGTGCATGTACTGGGCGTGTCCAAGGCTGAAGCCCGCGAGAAAGCCGAGCACTACCTGAACAAGGTTGGCGTGGCTCATCGCAAAGACGCATTCCCGGGGCACATGTCCGGTGGCGAGCAGCAGCGTGTGGCGATTGCCCGTGCGCTGGCGATGGAACCTGAGGTGATGCTGTTCGACGAACCGACTTCGGCGCTCGACCCGGAACTGGTTGGCGACGTGCTGAAGGTCATGCAGGCGCTGGCTCAGGAAGGCCGGACCATGGTTGTGGTAACCCACGAAATGGGCTTTGCCCGCGAAGTGTCGAACCAGTTGGTGTTCCTGCATAAAGGCGTTGTTGAAGAAAGCGGCAACCCGCGCGAAGTGCTGGTCAATCCGCAATCGGAGCGTCTGCAGCAGTTCCTGTCGGGCAGCCTCAAGTAAACAGAACTGCCGATATGCACCGGAATAGTGCATGCTTCGCAGCCTGAAGGCTGGCTACAATCCCTGTGGGAGCTGGCTTGCCAGCGATAGCGGTGGGCCAGATGACATTTCTGGTACAGATACACCGCCATCGCTGGCAAGCCAGCTCCCACAATGGGTCTGCGTCGGCTTTGAGATTTGTGTTCATTTCCGGGCTAGCATTGGCCCATGCCTTCATCATTGTTTTTCGTTTCGGATCGCCCGCCCATGACTGCCCATCGAATTGGTTTCCTGATTTGGCCCAGCACTAAAGCTCTGACTTTGGCGCTGGCAGAGGAGGCCTTGCGTGTTGCGCAGCGGGTGCACCCGGACGTGGTTTACGAATTGTCTTTTCTGCAGGCCGAGCCGCCGGTCGAAGGCGCCTGGCAATTGCCCGGCGAACCGTGGGCCGGCAAGCTCGAAAACTTCCAGAAACTGTTCCTGCTGGCCGATGAGCCGCCGACTGCACTTGCCTCGCCACTGAGCAGCGCGCTCAAGCAACTGGTGCGCGCCGGTTGCGTGATCGGTGGTCTGTCTGCCGGCGTGTATCCATTGGCGCAACTGGGTTTGCTCGACGGTTATCGCGCTGCCGTGCACTGGCGCTGGCAGGACGATTTCGCTGAACGCTTTCCGAAAGTCATCGCCACCAGTCATCTGTTCGATTGGGACCGTGATCGCCTGACCGCGTGCGGCGGCATGTCGGTGCTTGATCTGTTGCTGGCGGTGCTGGCCCGTGACCACGGCGCAGAATTGGCCGGTGCCGTCTCGGAGGAACTGGTGGTCGAACGCATCCGTGAAGGCGGCGAGCGTCAGCGCATTCCATTGCAGAACCGCCTCGGCTCCAGTCACCCGAAACTGACGCAAGCCGTGTTGCTGATGGAAGCCAACATCGAAGAGCCGCTGACCACCGACGAAATCGCCCAGCACGTGTGCGTGTCCCGCCGGCAGTTGGAGCGGATCTTCAAGCAATACCTCAATCGTGTGCCGAGCCAGTACTACCTGGAGCTGCGCCTGAACAAGGCCCGGCAGATGTTGATGCAAACCAGCAAGTCGATCATCCAGATCGGCTTGTCGTGTGGCTTCTCCTCGGGGCCGCATTTCTCCAGCGCCTACCGCAATTTCTTCGGTGCCACGCCGCGGGAAGATCGCAACCAGCGGCGCAGCAGCAGCCCGTTCGAATTGTCGTCGGTGCCACCCGAGCGCGGCTGAGCCGCGTCGGGTGGGGGGACGGCCATTAATCCCCAGGCCGCGGAACCCTTAACGAACGCCAACCCGTTGTAGGCCATAAGGCCTCGAACTCGTCCTCCGTCTCGGCGATTTGCTGGCGCCAGAGTCGCGGTGCATCCAGCCTGGCTCCACGTACTTGTGCGTAGTCTGCAAGTCGTTTGCGCGCCACCTCCGATAACGGGTTGCCGCTGAAGTCGAAGTCGGCAGTCAGTCGGTGGTCACCGCGCAAAAACTCGATCGGCAACTCAATGATCGCGTTGTTGGATAGATCGGCGTGAGTGAGCGTGATCCTTTCGAACAGCGCCGGCCATGTCTCGGTGAGTCCGGTATTGCTCAGATCAAGGTGAGTCAGTTGCTGCATGCGACTGATGTCCGGCGCCCGTCCCAACGGATTGTTGCGCAAGTTCAAATTGCCCAGCTCTTCAAGGGCGCCGAGTGCGGTCGCGGCTTCTTCCGTCAGGCTGATGTTGCATTCGGGCAGATTCAGCAGCGTGAGTTGCTTCAGGCCAAAAACCTCGGCGGGAATACTGCCCAGTTCAAAGCCGCGCATTTTCAGGCTCTGCAGATTGGGGAAGTGGCCGAGCCAGCCATCGGCTTTTGGTGCAATCGCTGCGGTGCTGGTCAGATCCAGCTCGAGGATATGCCCGAAGTCTGCTTGCAAGGCTGGCAGGTCACCGATGAACGACATCTCCAGATTCAAGACGAATTCCGACTCTGTTGCTGATGACTTGCGCCGCCAGGCGTCTTCCAGGCGGCTCTTCACCTGCATTCTTTTGTACTGCTCCTGCAGCAGTGGCTCTGTCTCCAGGGGGAGCTGTGTGACGGGATCAGACACGGGGGCATTCATCCAGCTTTCAAGCTCGCTGATGAGGCTGTTCAGTTCGGTTTTTCGACGCGCCAGCGCAAGGCGTCCGTCGGCCAATGTGCTGGGCAGACCGTAGACCAGATCGCTGGCCTGGGTTTCGGACAGATGCGGGTACAGCGCTTGTGCGAGCTCAATATCTGGTTGTTCGGCCAGTACGCAAAGATCGCTGCCGGTACGTTGGTAATAGGCCTTGATCTGCTCGCGGGTCGCTGGCGACAGCGGGTTATTGTCAAGATCAATGCCTTTGCTGATGGAGTCGGGAAGGTTGAAGAGCGTGTCAGGCAGCTCGGTTATCCGGTTGTCGTTCAATAACGCGGTCTGGAGGTCAGCAAGCTGCGTCAGGCCGGTTGGGACACTATCGATCCCGGTTCCGGCAAGGTCGAGGTAACTCAGCGCCTTGAGTGGGGAGAGGTCGGGCGCCACGGCAAGTGGATTGTGGTACAGGTCAAGCCCCACCAGGCGTGGCAAACCCGCCAGTGCGACTTGCGCCTGAGCGTCGAAGACCACGCCGCATTTGCTCAGCACCAGAGTCTGGAGCTGGGGCATGCGGGTCAGCGCCTGCGGCAAGCGGCCCAAGGCAAAGTCACGCATTTCCAGGCCAGTCAAACCCGGGAAGCAGTTCAAGAAGGCGTCGGGGACGTTCTGCGTCGATTTGCCCAGCAGCGACAATTGCGTGACATGGCTGAAGTCGGCCGACAGCGCTGGCAGATCACCGTTGAACGTCAGATCTGCGATAAACGTATTGGAGCGCAACTCCAGATTGTCAGCTCGCCGCTGACGCCAGAACTGCTGCAGTTTGCTGCTGAACTCGTTTCTGGCGCTGCGTTCGCTGGCCATGTCGTCTGCGCTGATCGCCTGGCCGGTTTGTGGGTCATGCTCGGTAATAGCTCGCGTCCAGGCATCGAGCTCGCGGTTCATCCGGGCGATTTCACCTTCCCATCGCAGCAGTTGGGCACGACCGGCATCCAGTGTGCCCGGCAGGGAGTAGAGCATGTGGCTGGCGTCGCCATCTTGCAGTGCCGGAAAAAGTGCGCGTGCCCGGGCGAGGTCGGCGGGATCGGCCGAAACACCAAGATCGCAGGCGTGTTCAAGGTAAAACGCCTTGATCCGCTCACGACTGGCTGTCGACAGCGGGTTGCCATACAGATCGACGCCGTCGGCCAGATCGAGGTCAATCTGAAAAAATGCTGCAGGCAATTCAGTGATGCGGTTGCTGTCGAGCAGGGCGGTTCTGAGATTGGGATGATCAGCCAGACCGTTGGGCAGGTCGGCGATGCTGCAGTTGGACAGACGTACGTCATTGAGTCTCGGCATGGTCGCCAGATCGGGCGCCAGGCCCAGCGGGTTTTGACTCAGATCCAGGCGTTCAAGCTCGGTCAGCGATGTCAGCGTATTCTGGCCTTCGGCGGTCAGGGTGATCTGACAATTGTGCAGGTTCAGATCTTTGAGTTCCGTCATGCGGCCAATGGATGTGGGCAGTTCGGACAGCTCGAAATCGCGCATCTCGAGTGTTTGCGCGTTTGGAAACAGATCGAGAAACGACTCGACGCCTTGTAGCGCAGGATTGCCCCTGAGGGCCAGATCCGAGACGTGGCTGAAATCCACTGTGAGCACGGGCATCTCGCCCATGAACGGCAAAGCCGTGGATAAATCCGTATCGCGTGCCCCGGAAATAGCCGAACGATGAGCCCAGAACTCCTCCAGCTTTTGTTTGAAGTTCAAGCGGATCGCGTACTGGTCGAACACTTCAACGGCTGTGAGGACTTCGCCAGTGACGGGATTATGGATGGGAACCTGAGACGCCCATGTGGCGAGTTGGGCTTTCATTGTGTCGAATTCGGCTTGCCAGCGATCGAGATGGAGATGGCCATCGTTCAGGGTGCCGGGCAAGTCATAGATCATGTCACTGGCCTCTTGCGCATCCAGCGAGGGGAACAGTTTTCGGGCCAGGGCAATGTCCGCCGCGTCGGCCAGCACTTCGAAGTCGTTGCCGTGCTTGCGGTAGTAGGTTTTTATCTGTTCGCGGGTTTCTGGCGTTAACGGGTTGTCGGCAAAGTCGAAGCCGTCGCTGCGATTGGAGGGTAGCTCGAACAGGGCTGCGGGCAGCTCTGTGAAGGCGTTGCCACTGAAGATCATTGTGCGCAAGTGCGGGTGATCGGTGACACCGCCGGGCAATGTCGACAGACCCGTGTTGGCCACATCGAGATAAGTCAGTTGGGGAAGCAGGTTGAGGTCGGGCAGCGTGCCTAGCGGGTTGTTGCTCAGTTCGAGTGTTTCCAGATGGGGCATGGCGCAGAGTGCGTCCTGATTTTCCGGTGTCAGCACGACGGCGCAATCTTTCAGTTCCAATGTGTTCAGGCGCGGCAGGTGGATGATCGAGGTGGACACCGGCTCCAGATCGAAATGACGCAAATGCAACGCCTCCAGGTTTTGAAAACGCTGCAGAAATGCCGTCACGGATGAAGCGCTTTTATTGCCGGTCAGGCTCAGTTTGGAGACGTGGCTGAAATCGGCGGCCAGCGTTGGCATGTCGCCGGCGAACTGGACCTGTGCTTCCAGATGACTGCTGCGGACGCTGGGCCGATGCGCGTCTCTCGTGCCCCAGAATTGTTCCAGCGTCTGAGCGAATCGCTCGCGGTGCATGACTTCGCTGGCCTGTTCGTTGAGGTTCAGCAATTGACCGTTCGAGGGATTGCGTTTGGGGGTGTCGCGGCTCCATTGCGCCAGATCAGCTTTCATCTGACTGAGTTCGGCCTCCCATTGGGTCAGTTGCGTGCGCCCTTGATCCAGCGTTCCCGGCAGTTGATAGAGCACGTCGGTAGCCTCGGCAGGCTCCAGTGTCGGAAACAGGGCAACCGTGCGTGTGACGTCGGCTTCTTCAGGCAGCACGCCAAAGTGTTTTGTGGTGCGCTGATAGTGGGCTTTCACGCGCTCACGTGACGCTGCGCTCAGCGGGTTATCGGCGAAATTGAACCCGTCACTGAGCAGACTATTGAGGGTAAACAGCGCGTCCGGTATTTCGGTGATGCGGTTGCCGGCAAATTTGCCGGTGACCAGGCGCGGGTGGTGTAACAGATTGGCGGGGGGTTCGGTTATACCGGTATTGGTCAGGTTGATGAAACGCAGCGATGTCATCGGCTGGATATCGGGCGATGTGCCCAACGGGTTGTCCTGCAGATCGAGAAAAGTCAGCTCCGGCAGTGACGCCAGGAGAGTCTGGTCGGCAGCGCCAAGGTGCAGGCTGCAATCGCGCAGAATCAGGTGCCGCAGAATCGGCATGGCGGTGATCGCGGGTGGCAGCTGTGGCAAGTTGGCGCTTTGCACGTCGAGATACATCAGTTTGGGGAAGCGTTGTAAAAACGGTTCCAGGCCTCGGGTGGCTTTACTGCCATTGATTGTCAGCGTGGTGACATGGCTGAAGTCGGCGTCGAGTGAGGGCAGATGGCCAAGAATCGGATCGGTGATCTGCAGCATGTACCCGGCGGGTCCGCGGGTCTGTTTGCGCCAGCAACGCTGGATGAGGGATCTGAGCATCGAACGACTTTGCAGGGCCGCGCGGCGCTGAGTCGGCGTCAACGGCAGACCGGTCTGCGGGTCGGTGAGCGGCACGTCGAGCGCCCAGAGGCGCAGGTCGTCACAGAGTTTTCGGTACTCGCGATCAAGGCGCGAGAGTTCGCCGCGCACTCCGCCGGGGAGCCCTTGGTGCTCGTCAATGAATGCCTGTATTTCGGCGAGCGAATCGCTGGGGTAGATCTCGCGTACTCTCTCTTCCAGCGTGCGCGGCGCCTCTCGGAACAAGGGGCGATAACCCTCGACACCGAGCAGGCGCAATGTATCGATCAGCGGTTCCGGCAGTGGCGGCTGGGCCATCGCCACCCGCAGTTCGCCGCGCTCCAGCGGATTTGCCCGAATCGCCTGTTTCAGTCTGCCGGCGTCGCCGATGTGCAGGTCCAGCGCCTGGCGCTCGGCATCCGGCAAGGCGCGGAGGACGCTGGAAAAGAAGTCGCCGTCGGCACTCAGTTCCTGGCCGCGATCGTCAAAGGGCTGATAGCGGCCATCGGCTTTTCGCACCAGTACTTTTTGCTCGCGGGCCTGGGCGGGCCCGGTGCTGTCGAGCACCGGGCCTTCATAAAAACCGTCACGTATTTCGATGCGCACTTGTCCGCTCCAGCCGGGCAAGCGTTGCAGGCTGTGCAGCGCGAGGGTGTCGGTATCCGCATTGCTCACGGAGTCCAGTTCCAGGCCTTCATAGGCGCGGCTGATGCGTACTTGCTGACTGGCCTGCTGCACCAGTTGCTGCTGACGCTCGGGCAGTTGCCCTTCGCTGATGCTCAGCAGCTCTGCGGTGTTGGCGGTGTCGAGCAATTCGCGGGTGACGCTGGCCGGTAGCAGCGGCTCATAGTGGCGGATCGGTGCGGCCAGCGGATCGGCGGTGGTCTCCAGTTGCTGGTAGCGGGATTCGAACATGGCGCAGCGGTGTTGCCGCGCGAATTGACTCAGTTGTCTGCGAAGTGCCTGCGTGCGCACATCGAGCGCAAGCGTCGGGCCACCGAACGATTCTCCCAGCAGACCTTTGACGTCTTGCTCATCAAGGGACTCAAGCAAGTTCTTCAGCAAGTCAGCGTCTTGTGCGCTGTTCTGGCGAACGGTGATTGCCGGCAGCGCTTCGTCACTGGATGATTGCCAGATCAGCTCGCCCTGGCTGTTTAAGTAACACAGGCGTTTGCCGCTCGGCCATGCGCCGTGTTCTGTCAGCAGTTGCAGTTGCGTCAGGGGATCGGCATCGCGGTAATGCTCGGCGCTGTCCAGTTGCTCAATGAAGACTTGTAGATCCTGATCGATCTTGAAGCGTTTGATGGTGTCGGCCAGCAGGGGCGGTACGGACTCCTGATCAATGTGCATTTTGCGCAGGGCGTCTTCGTTATAGCCGCTGACGTGCAAAATGCGTTCTTGCTGAGCCGGTTCGAAAGATTCGACCGAATGGCCGATCCGGCGCAAGGCCGTGGGTTGGTCCCAGGCTAGCGGCTGTTCGAGTTCGCTGTGCCAGGCGCCTTCGCCGTTGTGTCGCAACAACGGTTTGTAAGCCTCGGGGCGCGTGGGGTGCTCAATGCGGAACTGACCGGGAATCGAGTCTTCACTGACCGCGAAGTGTGTGTCTTCCAGCGCCAACAGGTGTTTGCCCTGATGCGGATGCAGTCCGCGCGCGTCTGGCCGTGAGTCTGGCGCGGGAGGGGCGTTGTGCTCGTAGCGGGTCAGGTCCGGTTCCCAGTAACGGGGAGGGCCGCCGGGCCGTTCCACGGGTTTGAAGCGATCGATGAACGTGACGATTTCCTTGGGCAGGACCTTGCGATATTCGCCCATGCCGATCATGCCGCCTGCGGCAAAGGCACCCAGTTGAACCAGGGATTCGACCGTGCCCATCAGGTGTTCGAACGCCTCACTGGTTTTCGCCTGCGTCCAGTCGATGATGCCTTCGAACGCCTCGTTGAGCAGTTGATAGGCCATGTAGCTCATCATCAACTCGCCCAGCCCTGGCACGAATGGCGCAATCACGAAAGCGGCTGTTTCGATGATGGAGGTCGCGATATTGACCAGAGAATCCCAGCGTGCCCAACGGGCTCTGCTGTCGACCGTTGCGGTGGGGATGGCGATCACTTTCGCGTCGTTGAGAATCTTGTTCAGTTTTGCTTGATACAGGTGCTGCCACAGTTCAGCAGGGATCGCTGCGCTGACCAGCTGCAAGTCGGGTTTGGCGATGGGCTCCTCTCGCCACGCGGGTAGCGAGCTGCCAGGTTCGGGTTTGTGCCATTTGATGCGAGCCAGGCGTTGCTGCAGATCGGCAAAGAAGAAACCGCTGCGTTCCTGATCGATAAACCGGCTGAAGAAGCGCTGATAGTCTTTCGTACGCAACTGGCGGGTGAGTTCGGCTTCCATGGCGGCCGAGGAAGCGTACTCCTTGATCGGGTGCTCCGGGTCATCCGGGACGTAGGCAACAACCCGGCTGATGTGCCGGGGCGTGTAGGCATCCGGAGCGAAGACCAGAATCCCGGTCAGCGGTGCCGCCATCATCGACACGTCGTGACACAGCAGAGTCTGGCCGTCGAGCCGCATGCCCTGCACGCCATCGAGCAAGCCGTTGATCAGGCGAAAGCAGTTCTCGCTGAGGTCGCCGCTCATGCGGGCCCATTGCAGGGCGGCTTTGAGTGCCGCTTGCTGGCTCGTGGTCACTTTCCGTTGCAGTGCCGCAGCAGCGGCCGGATCGTTGAAGCCGAGATGTTTTTTCAGATAAGTCTGGTATTGAGCGCCGATGTCCAGCGTTCTGCACAGCTTGATGAAGGCGCTGATGCTCAGCTTGCTGTTGATCGCAGGCAGCGTTTCGAACTGCCCGCTGGCGGAGGGTTGGGTGATGAAGGTGGATTCGCGCTCATAGGCGTCATCTTTGGTTTCGGCGTCTTCGAAGTTGTGCAGTGCCGCGTCGAGTAACGAGACCGTCCAGGCGCGAGCTGCGCCGGTTTTGATCGCAAACCATGGCGTTGTGGCGGGAACGTAGAGGCGCAGAAAGGTCTTGCTGACATCCAGATCCAGACCGCATGCGGTTTTCAGGGCTGCTTTGAGCAGCGGTTCGGCGAAGGCGTTGACGTCTTGCAGGTGTTTGAGTTGTTGATCAACCTCACTCTGAGCGCGCCAGTGTGCGGCGCCAAGCGCCTGCAGTTGCTGGTGTTGCCCGACTGGCGCAGCCTGCAGCGAGGCCGGGAGTGCGGGCTGACTGCTGCGCAGGGCCAGGCGCACGCGGGGCGAGGCTGTGCCGAGCCAGTCGGGAATGGTATTGACCAGGTGCAAGTAGTGTTCGTCGGGATGTTGCGCGTCGCTCGTATCGATCGGGGCTGCCGGTTGCTGTCCTTCGGGCAATTGCATGTGCCATTCCTTTAGCGTTGGAAGAGCTGACAGCAAACCAGCCAGTGGCGATCAACGTGCGGTACATATTTATGCCGGTGACAACCGGCTGAATTGATATCCTGCGCGGCCTGCCGCAAATCGCCGATGCCGGTTTAAACTGCGCCTTTGCGACGCTATATGTCGCATTGCCGTAAACCCGGGAAAATCCGGGGTTTGCGCTATAAGAAGTTGTCGCTTGGCGACAAGGCCGGGCTGAAAACTGTCCTTACAATCCCCCCATCGCTCGCCAGTTTCAGGCGGGTGGCCCTCATCAGGAGACTCCGATGTCCGTTGAGCACGCTGCGGTAGAACGCGCCGATTTCGACCAGGTTATGGTTCCCAACTACGCGCCTGCCGCTTTCATACCGGTGCGTGGCGCCGGTTCCCGTGTCTGGGACCAGAGCGGCCGCGAGCTGATCGACTTCGCCGGCGGCATCGCCGTCAACGTATTGGGCCACGCGCATCCGGCGCTGGTCGGTGCCTTGACCGAGCAAGCGAACAAGTTGTGGCACGTTTCCAACGTGTTCACCAACGAGCCGGCCCTGCGTCTTGCGCACAAGCTGATCGACGCCACGTTCGCCGAGCGCGTGTTCTTCTGCAACTCCGGCGCCGAAGCCAACGAGGCTGCGTTCAAGCTGGCCCGTCGCGTGGCGTTTGATCGTTTCGGCAGCGAGAAGTACGAAATCATCGCCGCACTGAACAGCTTCCACGGACGCACTCTGTTCACCGTTAACGTCGGTGGCCAGTCGAAGTATTCCGACGGTTTCGGTCCGAAAATCACCGGCATCACCCACGTTCCGTACAACGATCTGGCAGCACTGAAAGCCGCCGTTTCCGATAAGACTTGCGCAGTGGTTCTGGAGCCGATCCAGGGCGAGGGCGGCGTACTGCCGGCCGAACTGGCTTACCTGCAAGGTGCCCGTGAACTGTGCGACGCGAACAACGCGTTGCTGGTGTTCGACGAAGTGCAGACCGGCATGGGCCGTACCGGCCACCTGTTCGCCTACCAGCATTACGGCGTGATCCCGGACATCCTCACCAGCGCCAAGAGCCTGGGCGGCGGTTTCCCGATCGCGGCCATGCTGACCACCGAAGCGCTGGCCAAGCATCTGGTCGTCGGCACCCACGGCACCACTTACGGCGGCAACCCGCTGGCGTGCGCCGTCGCCGAAGCGGTGATCGACGTGATCAACACCCCTGAAGTGCTGAGCGGCGTCAACGCCAAGCACGACAAATTCAAGACCCGCCTGCAGCAGATCGGCGAGAAGTACGGCCTGTTCACTCAGGTGCGCGGTCTCGGTCTGTTGATCGGTTGTGTGCTGAGCGAAGCCTGGAAAGGCAAGGCCAAGGACATCTTCAACGCCGCTGAAAAAGAAGGCCTGATGATTCTGCAGGCCGGCCCGGACGTGATCCGTTTCGCGCCGAGCCTGGTGGTCGAAGATGCTGATATCGATGCCGGTCTGGACCGCTTCGAACGCGCTGCCGCAAAACTGACGCAAGCCTGATAGACCCTTCGACGCCTGAGCATTTCAGGCGTCGATCAAAATTTTTGATACCGGGCAATATCAAATGTGGGAGCGGGCTTGTGGTGAGGGGATTTATCCCCGATGGGCTGCGCAGCAGCCCCAAGCTTTTTGAGGGCCGCTACGCGCCTCATCGGGGATAAATCCCCTCACCACAAAGGCTCACCCCTACAAGGTCCGGTGTTTTTTTTTCAGTAAATTTTTATAAGAGAAAAGGAGTGACACCATGCTGGTGATGCGCCCTGCGCAAATGGCTGATCTGGGCGAGGTACAGCGTCTGGCTGCGGACAGCCCGATTGGTGTCACTTCCTTGCCGGATGACGTGGAACGTCTGAGCGACAAGATCGCTGCGAGCGAAGCCTCGTTTGCCGCCGAAGTGAGCTTCAATGGTGAGGAGAGCTATTTCTTTGTCCTCGAAGACACCGCCACCGGCAAACTGGTCGGTTGCTCGGCCATCGTCGCTTCGGCCGGTTATTCCGAGCCGTTCTACAGCTTCCGCAACGAGACCTTCGTCCACGCCTCCCGCGAGCTGAAGATCCACAACAAGATCCACGTGCTTTCGCAGTGCCACGACCTGACCGGCAACAGCTTGCTGACCAGTTTCTACGTGCAGCGCGAACTGGTGGGGTCGCCGTGGTCCGAGCTCAACTCCCGTGGCCGTCTGTTGTTCGTTGCCAGCCACCCCGAGCGTTTCGCCGATTCGGTGGTGACCGAGATCGTCGGTTACAGCGACGAGAATGGCGACTCGCCGTTCTGGGACGCCATCGGGCGCAACTTCTTCGACCTCAACTACGCCGCGGCCGAGCGTCTGTGCGGTCTCAAGAGCCGTACGTTCCTCGCCGAACTGATGCCGCATTACCCGATCTATGTGCCGCTGCTGCCGGACTCCGCTCAGGAAGCGATGGGCCAGGTGCACCCGCGTGCGCAGATCACCTTCGACATCCTGATGCGCGAAGGCTTCGAGACCGATCACTACATCGACATTTTCGACGGCGGTCCGACCCTGCATGCACGTGTTTCGGGGATCCGTTCGATCGCCCAGAGCCGCGTGGTGCCGGTGAAGATCGGCGAGCATGTCAAAGGTGCCGGGCGCCAGTATCTGGTGGCCAATGCGCAGTTGCAGGATTACCGCGCCGTGCTGCTTGAACTGGATTACGCGCCGGGCAAACCGGTGACTCTGGATCTGGAAGCGGCCGAAGCCCTGGGCGTCGGTGAAGGTGCCAGCGTGCGCCTGGTGGCGGTTTAACGCCTTAGCGAGTTTCACGGGTGGCGAGAGCGGCCCGTTTGAGGAGATAGCATGATTGTTCGTCCCGTACGCAGCAGCGATTTATCCGCGCTGATCGAGCTGGCCCGCAGCACCGGCACCGGCCTGACCACCTTGCCGGCCAACGAAGAACGCCTGGCGCATCGGGTCGGCTGGGCCGAGAAGACTTTTCGCGGTGAGGCCGGCCGTGGCGATACCGACTACCTGTTCGTACTCGAAGACGACGGTCGCGTGGTGGGGATTTCCGCCATTGCCGGCGCAGTCGGTCTGCGTGAGCCTTGGTACAACTTCCGTGTCGGCCTGACCGTCAGCGCCTCGCAGGAGTTGAACATCTATCGCGAGATTCCGACGCTGTTCCTCGCCAACGACCTGACCGGCAACTCCGAACTGTGCTCGCTGTTCCTCCACGCCGATTACCGCAACGGCCTCAACGGGCGCATGTTGTCGAAGGCGCGGATGCTGTTCATCGCCGAGTTCCCTGAGCTGTTCGGCAACAAGATCATCGCCGAGATGCGCGGTGTGTCCGATGAAGCCGGGCGCTCGCCGTTCTGGGAAAGTCTGGGCCGGCATTTCTTCAAGATGGAATTCAGCCAGGCCGATTACCTGACCGGTGTCGGCAACAAGGCCTTCATCGCTGAACTGATGCCGAAGTTTCCGCTGTACACCTGCTTCCTGTCCGAGGATGCGCGAGGCGTGATCGGCCAGGTGCACCCGGACACCGAGCCGGCGCTGGCGATGCTCAAGAGCGAAGGTTTCAGCTATCAGGGTTACGTCGACATCTTCGACGCCGGCCCGGCCATCGAATGCGAAACCAGCAAGATCCGCGCAGTGCGTGACAGTGAAGCGCTGGTGCTGGCCGTGGGGACGCCGGGCGACGACGCCACGCCGTTCATCATCCATAACCGCAAGCGCGAAGACTGCCGCATCACTGCTGCGCCGGCCCGTCTGGCCGCCGGTACTTTGGTCGTTGATCCACTGACCGCCAAACGTCTTCAACTCAACGCGGGCGATCAAGTGCGTGCCGTAGCGTTGTCCGCTGCACGGGAGTCGAAATAATGAATTCGCTATACATCGCAGGTGAGTGGCTGGCCGGTCAGGGCGAGGCTTTTCAATCGCTGAACCCGGTGACCCAGCAAGTGCTGTGGTCGGGGGAGGGCGCCACTGCCGCTCAGGTCGAATCCGCCGTGCAAGCTGCACGTCAGGCATTCCCGGGTTGGGCACGTCGTTCACTGGACGAACGCATCGCCGTCCTCGAAGCGTTCGCCGCCGCCCTGAAAAACCATGCCGACGAACTGGCCCGCGCCATCGGTGAGGAAACCGGCAAGCCGCTGTGGGAAGCCGCGACCGAAGTGACCAGCATGGTCAACAAAATCGCGATTTCGGTGCAGAGCTACCGCGAGCGTACCGGCGAGAAGAGCGGCCCATTGGGCGACGCCACCGCCGTGTTGCGCCACAAGCCGCACGGCGTGGTGGCGGTGTTCGGGCCTTATAACTTCCCTGGCCACTTGCCGAACGGTCACATCGTGCCGGCGCTGCTGGCCGGTAACAGCGTGCTGTTCAAGCCAAGCGAGCTGACCCCGAAAGTCGCCGAGCTGACGGTCAAGTGCTGGATCGAAGCCGGTCTGCCGGCAGGCGTTTTGAACCTGCTGCAAGGCGCTCGCGAAACCGGCATCGCGCTGGCGGCGAACCCGGGCATCGACGGTCTGTTCTTCACTGGCTCCAGCCGTACCGGCAATCATCTGCATCAGCAATTCGCCGGGCGTCCGGACAAGATTCTGGCGCTGGAAATGGGCGGCAATAACCCGCTGGTGGTCGATCAGGTCGCGGATCTGGATGCGGCGGTCTACACGATTATTCAGTCGGCGTTCATCTCGGCGGGTCAACGCTGCACATGCGCGCGTCGTCTACTGGTGCCGCAAGGCGCGTGGGGCGACAGCTTGCTCAAGCGTCTGGTTGAGGTCTGCGCGACTATTGAAGTGGGTGCGTTCGATCAGCAACCGGCGCCATTCATGGGCTCGGTGATTTCCCTCGGCGCGGCGAAAGCGCTGATGGATGCCCAGGCACATCTGCTGGCCAACGGCGCCGTGTCGTTGCTGGCGATGACTCAGCCGCAGGCACAAGCCGCGCTGCTGACGCCGGGCATTGTCGATGTGACGGCGGTGGCCGAGCGCTCCGACGAAGAGCTGTTTGGCCCACTGTTGCAAGTGATCCGCTACGCCGATTTTGAAGCGGCGATTGTTGAAGCCAACAACACCGCTTTTGGTCTGGCCGCAGGTTTGTTGTCGGATTCCGAAGCACGTTACCAGCAGTTCTGGCTGGAAAGCCGCGCCGGCATCGTCAACTGGAACAAACAACTGACCGGTGCTGCGAGCAGCGCGCCGTTCGGCGGTGTCGGTGCTTCGGGCAACCATCGCGCCAGCGCTTATTACGCGGCGGATTACTGCGCGTACCCGGTGGCGTCGCTGGAAACGCCGAGCCTGGTGTTGCCTGCGGCTCTGACCCCAGGCGTGAAAATGGCGTGATGCCAATCGCTGGCAAGCCAGCTCCCACAGGGATTGAGGTGTACACAGAATCTGTGAACACCACCGAACTTGTGGGAGCTGGCTTGCCAGCGATGGCCGCAACGCGGTCGCACTGAACAGTTAGTTACTGAAGCCTATAACAACAGATTTTCGTGGAGCCTCGCTGATGAAATCCTATGAAGTCAATTTTGACGGTCTAGTGGGGCCGACCCATAACTACGGTGGTCTGTCCTACGGCAACGTTGCATCCCAGAGCAACAGCCAGCAGTCTTCGAATCCGAAGGAAGCGGCGCTGCAAGGTCTGGCGAAAATGAAAGCGCTGATGGAAATGGGCTTTCAGCAAGGCGTACTGGCGCCGCAAGAACGTCCGGACGTGGCCGCTCTGCGCCGTCTGGGTTTCAGTGGCACCGACGCGCAAGTGATCGAACGCGCCGCCAAAGAAGCCATGCCGCTGCTGGTCGCCAGTTGCTCGGCGTCGAGCATGTGGGTGGCCAACGCCGCCACGGTCAGCCCGAGTGCCGACACCGCTGACGGTCGCGTGCATTTCACCGCCGCCAACCTCAACTGCAAATACCACCGCAGCATCGAGCACCCGACCACCAGCCGCGTGCTCGGCGCGATGTTCGCCAATCAGCAGCACTTCGCCCACCACGCGGCATTGCCAGCGGTGGCGCAGTTCGGCGACGAAGGCGCGGCCAACCACACGCGTTTTTGCCGTGAGTACGGCGAGGCCGGCGTCGAGTTCTTCGTGTTCGGTCGCAGTGCGTTCGACAACCGTTATCCGGCGCCGCAGAAATATCCTGCGCGTCAGACCCTCGAAGCCTCGCAAGCGGTTGCCCGTCTGCACGGTCTGCGTGAGGACGGCGTGGTTTACGCCCAGCAGAACCCGGCCGTGATCGATCAGGGCGTGTTCCACAACGACGTGATCGCGGTGGGTAACGGCGAGGCGCTGTTCTACCACGAGGACGCTTTCCTCGACACCGAACAGATGCTCGCCGAACTGCAAGGCAAGCTGGCTAAGGTCGGCGGCAATTTCCAGTCGATCTGCGTGCCGCGTTCGGCGGTCACCGTGGATGACGCCGTGCGTTCGTACCTGTTCAACAGTCAGTTGCTGTCGCGCCCTGACGGTTCGATGCTGCTGATCGTGCCGCAAGAGTGCCAGGCCAACGAGCGCGTGTGGGCTTACCTGCAAAGCCTGACCAGCTCCGGCGGTCTGATCCGCGAAGTGAAGGTGTTCGACCTCAAGCAAAGCATGCAGAACGGCGGTGGCCCGGCCTGCCTGCGACTGCGCGTCGCGCTGAATGAAACGGAACTGGCGGCGGTCAACCCAGGCGTTATCATGACGGCCCCGTTATACGGTTCGTTGACCGCATGGGTTGAAAAGCACTACCGCGACCGCCTGAGCGAAACCGATCTGGCGGACCCGCAGTTGCTGCTTGAATGCCGGACGGCACTGGATGAACTGACGCAAATCCTTAAACTGGGCGCGGTTTATCCATTCCAGATCAATTGATGGCCGGCGCGCTGCCTGAACGCGGCGCACGGCTTGTCTCCCCAAGAGAGTAAAAACATGAGCGATTCCCTGCAGCTGATCCTTGAAGACACCGACGGCACGCAACTGCAAACCTCGTGCACCCGCGTCGCGGTCATGTGGCAAGGCAAAGAGCTGTGGATCCAGCAGGACGGCCGTGGCCAACTGCTGATCGGCGTGGACGTTGAAGAAGGTGACGCGGAATACGCCAACCTGCTACTGCGCCCATTGGCGACTAATCTGGTAAGTCTGCAACTGGAAATGGAACCGGCTGACGTCGGCGACGACGAAGACCACGTGCACGGCCCGGATTGCAACCACGATCACTAAGGAAACCGCTCTATGCTCGCCCTCGGCAAACTGCTTGAACTGACCCTCGCCGGCCGCGAACCGGCGGAGAAGACTCAACTGACTGTCGAAGGCGTGCGCATGCGCTGGTTGAGCGAAGGGGCGCTGGAAGTCCGGCCCCCGGAAGCTCGCGACAATGGCCTGGATCTGCTGCTGTCGGCAGGCATTCATGGCAACGAAACAGCACCGATCGAGTTGCTCGACCGGTTGCTGCACGACATCGCTCGTGGTGATCTGAAGCCACGCGCCCGCATTCTGTTCCTGTTCGGCAACCCCGAGGCGATTCGCAAAGGCGAGCGTTTCATCGAGCAGGACGTCAATCGGCTGTTCAATGGCCGTCATGAACAAACAAGCGGTTCTGAAGCCATACGCGCCTGTGAGCTGGAGCGGTTAGCGGCGAGTTTCTTCAGCCTGCCAAATCGCCAGCGTCTGCACTATGACTTGCACACGGCGATTCGCGGCTCGAAGATCGAACAGTTCGCCTTGTATCCGTGGAAAGAAGGTCGTCAGCATTCCCGCCGGGAACTGGCGCGTCTGCGTGCGGCGGGCATGGAAGCGGTGCTGTTGCAGAACAAGCCATCGATCGTGTTCAGCTCGTACACCTATGACAAGCTCGATGCCGAGTCCTTCACGCTGGAGTTGGGCAAGGCTCGGCCATTCGGGCAGAACGACGGGGTCAATGTGTCGCTGCTGGAAACCCGTTTGAAGCAGATCATTGAAGGCAATGAGCCGGAAATGGCTGAAGCGCAATTGGATGGTTTGCAGCTATTCAGCGTGGCGCGGGAAATCATCAAGCACAGCGATGCCTTCCGCCTGAACCTGCCGCAGGATATCGAGAACTTTTCCGAGTTGGAGATGGGTTACGTGCTGGCCGAAGATCTGGCCAATACCCGCTGGGTCATCGAGGAGGAGGGCGCACGCATCATCTTCCCTAATCCCAAGGTCAAGAACGGCCTGCGCGCGGGCATCCTGATCGTGCCGACCAGCGACGAAAATCTTGCCTGAGCTGATCGCCATAAAACCCTGTGGGAGCGGGCTTGCCCGCGATGGCGTACGGTCAGTCGACATCTATCGCAACTGATACACCGCTATCGCGGGCAAGCCCGCTCCCACAGGGGATGAGTGAGACCAGAGATCTCACTCAGCGTCTTTAGACCGCTACAGCATGTGGCTCGGTGCGGCGCAGTGCGCGAACCTTGCGCAGCGTATCCGCGCAAGTCCGTGCTGCTTCCTGACCCTTGTGTACAAAGTGTTCGAAGAAGAACTTCTGATGTTCTTCGCCGGCATGGAAGTGATGCGGGGTCAGGGACACCGAGAACACCGGCACTTCGGTTTCCAGCTGTACCTGCATCAGGCCGCTGACCACCGACTGGGCGACGAACTCGTGACGGTAGATGCCGCCGTCCACGACGAGGGCTGCCGCGACGATACCGGCATAACGACCGGTCTTGGCCAGCAGTTTGGCGTGCAGGGGCATTTCAAAGGCGCCGCCGACTTCAAAGAAATCGATGTCCGATTCCTGATAACCCTGAACAAGCATTTCGGCGAGGAAGCCTTTGCGGCTCTGGTCGACGATTTCCTTGTGCCAGCAGGCCTGGATGAACGCAACGCGCTCGCCGTGTGGGTGTTTGCTTTTGCTGTCGATAGCGGTGGGTTGCATGTTCTGACTCCTGTTTGTGTGAAAAACAGGGCGTTATGAATCGAAAGGGATTCAAGGGTACGCACGAGCGCAGAAGCGCGCGGACGGCCCTTTGGCGTTAATCCCGTTCTCTCTTCATCCGGACTATGACCGTCGGCCCCGGAATCACACCGGGTCTGCTGACCTTGCCGCCGTCCACCGCCTAAGCCGTGTTCGTCACCAAGCGCTCGCGGGCTATGCGCATTGCGCGCAATTACCGCCGGTGGGGAATTACACCCCGCCCTGAGAACGTTTACGCCGCCCTTTTTTCGGCGGCGCAGCGTTTTTAACACAGATTGTGTGTCTGTGCATTGCGCCTTTCTGATGATTGCTATCGAGTTTTCCGAACGCTGATATGGTGTTTTCCTGCGCCAAGGGTTGATTAATCGGCGCAATGACCGCAGTAATTCACCTTCGTAAAGGGATTTTCCCTGCTGACTTTGAGGCCAGGTTCATGAGCGTTATCGATCTTCGCAGCGACACCGTCACTCAACCGACTCCCGCCATGCTCGAAGCGATGACCGCGGCGGCCACCGGCGATGATGTGTATGGCGAAGATCCGACGGTCAATCGTCTGGAAGCCGAACTGGCAAAACGACTGGGTTTCGCCGCTGCGCTGTTCGTGCCGACCGGCACCATGAGCAACCTGCTGGGTTTGATGGCGCACTGCGAGCGCGGTGACGAGTACATCGTTGGCCAACAGGCGCACACCTATAAGTACGAGGGCGGCGGCGCAGCGGTGCTCGGTTCGATTCAGCCGCAGCCGCTGGAGGTGCAGGCCGACGGTTCGCTGGACCTGGATCAGGTTGCTGCTGCAATCAAACCGGATGACTTCCACTTCGCCCGGACTCGCCTGCTGGCGCTGGAAAACACCATGCAAGGCAAAGTGCTGCCGCTCGAATACTTGGCGCGAGCGCGCCAATTCACTCAGGACCACCGCCTGCAACTGCACTTGGACGGCGCTCGTTTGTACAACGCGGCGGTCAAGCTCGGGGTCGATGCGCGGGAAATCACCCAATATTTCGATTCGGTGTCGGTGTGCCTGTCCAAAGGCCTTGGCGCGCCGGTTGGTTCGGTGCTGTGCGGCTCGGTCGAGTTGATCGGCAAGGCTCGCCGCCTGCGCAAAATGGTCGGCGGTGGTATGCGTCAGGCCGGTTTGCTGGCAGCAGCAGGGCTGTACGCGCTGGATCACAATATCGAGCGTCTGGCCGATGACCACGCCAACGCGCAGTTTCTGGCTGAAGGCTTGCGTGGTGCAGGCTTCAGTGTTGAGCCCGTACAGACCAACATGGTTTACGTGCAGATGGGCGACAAGGCCGAGGCGCTCAAGGCGTTTGCCGCCGAGCGCGGGATCAAATTGAGCGCTGCCGCTCGTCTGCGCATGGTCACGCACATGGACGTCAATCGCTCGCAAATCGAGCAAGTGATCGCGACATTCGTCGAGTTTTCGCGCAAGTGACAGCGTTAGCCGTCCAATTGACCGTTTCTATCGTATAAACACGCTGTACCCCGCGCGCAGGGCCGATATAATGCGGCCCTTTGCCGTCGCTTCGTCTGTTGACGTTTCGAACAGGCCTTTGGCCGCAGCCTCCGTGGAAGAACCTAATGAAAAGCGCAGAAATCCGTGAAGCCTTCCTTCGCTTCTTCGAAGAGCAAGGCCACACCCGTGTAGCCTCCAGCTCTTTGATTCCGGGCAACGACCCAACCCTGCTGTTCACTAACGCGGGGATGAACCAGTTCAAGGACTGCTTTCTGGGCCAGGAAAAACGTGCGTACACCCGTGCGACCAGCAGCCAGAAATGCGTGCGCGCCGGTGGCAAGAACAGCGACCTGGAAAACGTCGGTTATACCGCTCGTCACCACACGTTCTTCGAAATGCTCGGTAACTTCAGCTTCGGTGACTATTTCAAGCACGACGCGATCACCTTCGCCTGGACCTTCCTCACTGGCGTGCTGAAACTGCCGAAGGAAAAGCTCTGGGTTACCGTCTACGCCTCCGATGACGAAGCGTATGACATCTGGACCAAACAGATCGGTGTGCCGGTCGAGCGCATGATTCGCATCGGCGACAACAAAGGCGCGCCGTACGCTTCCGACAACTTCTGGACCATGGGCGATACCGGCCCGTGCGGCCCATGCACCGAGATTTTCTACGATCACGGCGACCACATCTGGGGTGGCCCACCGGGCTCGCCGGAAGAAGATGGCGACCGTTACATCGAGATCTGGAACAACGTGTTCATGCAGTTCAACCGCACCGCCGATGGCGTGTTGCATCCGTTGCCAGCGCCGTCGGTCGACACCGGCATGGGCCTGGAGCGGATCAGTGCGGTGATGCAGCACGTCAATTCCAACTACGACATTGACCTGTTCAAGAACCTGCTGAAGGCCTCGGCTGAAGCCATCGGTTGCGAGAATGGCGACCAGTCTTCGCTGAAAGTCGTTTCCGACCACATTCGTTCGTGCGGTTTCCTGATTGCCGACGGCGTGCTGCCGTCCAACGAAGGCCGCGGTTATGTGCTGCGCCGGATCATTCGTCGCGCCTGCCGTCACGGCAACAAACTGGGCGCCACTGGCAGCTTCTTCTACAAGATCGTTGCGGCACTGGTTGCCGAGATGGGCGAAGCCTTCCCGGAACTGAAGAAGCAGCAGAGCAACATCGAGCGCGTGCTCAAGGCAGAAGAAGAACAGTTCTCCAAGACCCTGGAGCATGGCCTGAAGATCCTTGAGCAGGATCTGGCAGAACTCAAAGGCACCGTGGTGCCAGGCGACGTGGTGTTCAAACTCTACGACACCTACGGTTTCCCGATGGACCTGACCGCGGACATCGCCCGCGAGCGCGGCCTGACCGTTGACGAAGTCGGCTTCGAGCGTGAAATGGAAGCCCAGCGTGTTCGTGCGCGTTCGGCCAGCTCGTTCGGTCTGGACTACAACACGCTGGTCAAGGTTGATGTGGCCACTGAGTTCACCGGCTACAAGGACACCAGCGGTTCGGCAAAAATCGTCGCTATCTATAAAGATGGCCAGTCGGTCGACGTCTTGAATGAAGGCGAAGAGGCGGTAATCGTGCTGAACCAGACGCCGTTCTACGCTGAATCCGGCGGCCAGATCGGTGACTGCGGTTTCCTTCAGGCGGGCAACGCGCGCTTCGACGTGCGCGACACCACCAAGACCGGCGGCGCCTTCCTGCACCACGGCGTGCTGGACTCGGGCAGCCTGACTATTGGCGCGCCAGTGGAAACCCACGTCGATGCCGAGGTGCGTCACGCCACTTCGCTGAACCACTCGGCCACCCACTTGCTGCACGCTGCACTGCGTCAGGTTCTGGGTGAGCACGTTCAGCAGAAAGGCTCGTTGGTGGACAGCCAGCGCCTGCGTTTCGACTTCAGCCACTTTGAAGCGATCAAGCCTGAGCAAATCAAAGCGCTGGAAGACATCGTCAACGCCGAGATTCGCAAGAACTCCGCGGTTGAAACCGAAGAGACCGACATCGAAACCGCCAAGAACAAAGGCGCCATGGCGCTGTTTGGCGAGAAGTACGGCGACAACGTGCGCGTGCTGAGCATGGGCGGTGATTTCTCCGTCGAGCTGTGCGGCGGTATCCACGCCAACCGTACCGGCGACATCGGCCTGCTGAAAATCATCAGCGAAGGCGGTGTGGCTTCGGGCGTGCGTCGTATCGAGGCAGTCACCGGTGCTGCGGCACTGGCCTACTTGAACGCTGCTGAAGAACAACTCAAGGAAGCGGCCAACCTGGTCAAGGGTAGCCGCGACAACCTGATCGACAAGCTGTCCGCCGTGCTGGAGCGCAACCGCGCGCTGGAAAAGCAACTGGAGCAATTGCAGGCCAAGGCTGCCAGCGCCGCTGGCGACGATCTGTCGAACTCGGCAGTCGACGTCAAAGGCGTGAAGGTTCTGGCCGCGCGTCTGGATGGTCAGGACGGCAAGGCGCTGCTGGCGCTGGTCGATCAGCTGAAAAACAAACTCGGCCGCGCAGTGATCCTGCTCGGCAGTGTCCATGAGGAAAAGGTCGTACTGGTTGCAGGCGTAACCAAAGACCTGACTGGCCAACTCAAAGCCGGTGATTTGATGAAACAGGCTGCTGCGGCAGTGGGCGGGAAGGGCGGTGGTCGTCCGGACATGGCGCAGGGCGGCGGTATCGATGCCGGCGCGCTGGATGGCGCACTGGCGCTGACCGTTCCATTCGTCGAGCAGGCTTTATAAGACGGCCCGTCGGGCCCGCAGTCTAGTGGCGGGCCCGGCGGCTGTTCGAGTGATTATTGGGCGCCCTTCATGGGCAGAGGCGGCTTTGAAATGGCTTTGATCGTACAGAAATTTGGAGGCACCTCGGTCGGCACTGTCGAGAGAATCGAGCAGGTCGCCGACAAGGTTAAGAAATTCCGCGATGCCGGCGATGACCTGGTGGTTGTGCTGTCTGCAATGAGCGGCGAAACCAACCGTCTGATCGATCTGGCCAAGCAAATCAGTGGCGAGGCTCAACCGGTTCCGCGTGAACTGGACGTGATCGTTTCCACCGGTGAGCAGGTGACTATTGCCCTGTTGGCCATGGCGCTGATCAAGCGCGGTGTGCCGGCGGTGTCGTACACCGGTAATCAGGTGCGGATCCTGACGGACAGTGCGCACAATAAAGCGCGTATCTTGCAGATTGATGACCAGAAGATTCGCGGTGATCTGAAAGCAGGTCGCGTGGTGGTTGTCGCCGGTTTCCAGGGCGTCGACGAGCACGGCAACATTACCACCCTCGGTCGCGGCGGTTCCGACACCACGGGTGTGGCACTGGCGGCAGCGCTGAAAGCCGATGAATGCCAGATCTACACCGACGTCGATGGTGTCTACACCACCGACCCGCGTGTTGTGCCGGTCGCTCAGCGTCTGGACAAGATCACTTTCGAAGAGATGCTGGAGATGGCCAGCCTCGGTTCCAAGGTGTTGCAGATCCGTGCGGTGGAATTCGCCGGCAAGTACAACGTACCGCTGCGCGTACTGCACAGCTTCAAGGAGGGTCCGGGCACCCTCATTACTATTGATGAAGAGGAAACCATGGAACAGCCGATCATTTCCGGCATCGCTTTCAACCGCGATGAAGCCAAGCTGACCATCCGTGGCGTGCCAGACACCCCCGGTGTGGCGTTCAAGATTCTCGGCCCGATCAGTGCCGCGAACATCGAAGTCGACATGATCGTGCAGAACGTTGCGCACGATAACACCACCGACTTCACCTTCACCGTGCACCGCAACGACTACCAGGCCGCACAGACCGTGCTGGAAAACACCGCTCGCGAGATCGGTGCTCGGGAAGTGGTAGGCGACACCAAGATTGCCAAGGTCTCGATCGTCGGCGTCGGCATGCGTTCCCACGCAGGCGTGGCCAGCCGCATGTTCGAATCCCTGGCAAAGGAAAGCATCAACATCCAGATGATCTCGACTTCGGAAATCAAGGTTTCCGTGGTGATCGAAGAGAAGTACTTGGAATTGGCTGTGCGCGCGCTGCACACGGCTTTCGAACTGGATGCGCCTGCCCGTCAGGGTGAGTGATTCCGCTTCACTGAAGGGCGCGGTTTGACCGCGCCCTTTATTTTTTGAATGGCGCGAGCCCTGAACTGTTCTTTTGCTCGCGCTGGTCAATACTCAGGCATGTAGGGCTACGATCGCTCCGGTTGTAGGTCGGGTGCCTTTTTTTTGCAGACTGTTGTCCCTGAACTGAATTGCGTGAGGAGAAAGGTATGCTGATTCTGACTCGTCGGTGCGCAGAAAGCCTGATTATCGGTGATGGCGAAATCACCGTGACCGTGCTCGGCGTTAAAGGAAATCAAGTGCGCATCGGTGTGAACGCTCCGAAAGAGGTTGCTGTGCACCGTGAGGAAATTTACCTGCGTATAAAGAAAGAGAAGGACGAAGAACCAAGCCATTAATTTTTATCGATTTTTATGTTTGCAAACGGGGAAAAGGTTGGTTAAGATACGCCCCGTGTTGCGGAGAGCTGGCCGAGTGGCCGAAGGCGCTCCCCTGCTAAGGGAGTACACCTCAAAAGGGTGTCGGGGGTTCGAATCCCCCGTTCTCCGCCATTATTTGCTTAGTACGTTGTAATCTGGCTTTTTCGGTAAGTTGTTGAAATTTATAGAAAAAGTGGTTGGAATAGAGATTAGACGGGCTATAATGCGGCGCAACAAAATGCACTCGTAGCTCAGCTGGATAGAGTACTCGGCTACGAACCGAGCGGTCACAGGTTCGAATCCTGTCGAGT
>NZ_JBYSZA010000009.1:0-20216 GCF_058786735.1 Pseudomonas sp. FW305-7 | reverse complement strand
CACTCGTAGCTCAGCTGGATAGAGTACTCGGCTACGAACCGAGCGGTCACAGGTTCGAATCCTGTCGAGTGCACCATATACCGAAAAGCCCGCGTTTAACGCGGGCTTTTTGCTGTCCGGGATTTGGCTTTTCCTTTCACGCATCCTCTCTCATCAAAATCGACTTGAGCACTTCGGCCTCGCTTGAGGTCATACCGGTAGCTCGTGGTCGATGTCCGAATGTTGACCTTGTCCGGTTTGCCCAGCGCGCTCTCGACATCCTGCTGACTCATGCCGGCAATGATGCGGCGATTGATGATCGCCTCCCGGCGTTGCCTGGCGTCGATCAGATTTCCGCATTGATCTTCTGTGCGACCAACAACGCTTGGTTCTCGGCCATTGGTTTTCATAGCGGATATTTCTTCGTGGTTGTGCTCCGGCATGATCGCCACGACCGATCCGGGCAGGTAAGGGTGAACTTCCTGCACGGAGCGCCGTTCGCCGCTCGCGCAACTCATTGAGGTGAACGTGATGCTGCCGTCAGCGGCCTCGCAGCGGTGAAGGGTGGTGGCGGCCCCGGCGGGTGGCAGGCAGAGCAGGCTACTCAATACAAAACGGGATGCTTTCGATGGCATTCGACGTCCTCCATGACGATCTATGCTCAAGGGTAGTCGCTACATTTTTCACTGCCCGTGTGTTTTCTTTTCAGGATGAGTCGTCGCATTTGCATGGATCAGGAGAGCGCTCAGGTTTGTTTCGCAAGCGCTTGTTTCGGCCACGATTTTTTAACGTTTAAAACCGTCAGGCGGTGTATCATTGCGCCCGTCAGCCCCGCCGGGGCTTATGGAAAACCTCCATGGACTTACCCAGTAGTTACTCAGTACCTCGTTTCACCAATCATGAATTGACTGATTGATCCTTCCGGCGTGCCCCGCTGCTGGGAGTGGAGTTCGCCTATGTCTGAAATCGAAGTAAAGAAAACACAGGAAAGCCTGCAGGATCGCCTGGCTCAAGTCGTTGAGCTGCTGCAGCGCCAACGGGTCGTCGAAGACCTGACTCATCGCCAGGAAGGCGCGCATCACGACCGGGTTGAAAACCTGGTTCACCGGCAAAATCTCGTCGAGTTGCAACGCAAGCTCGATGATCTGCACTCCGCCGACGTCGCCTACATTCTCGAAGCCTTGCCGCTGGACGATCGTCTGACGCTCTGGCAACTGGTCAAGGCTGACCGCGACGGCGACATTCTTCTCGAAGTATCCGATTCGGTCCGTGAAACGCTGATCGCCGACATGGACGATCACGAGCTCCTGGCGGCCGCCAGGGACATGGACGCCGACGAACTTGCTGACCTGGCCTCCGAGCTGCCGCGAGACGTCGTCCATGAGCTGATGGAGAGTCTGGATAACCAACAGCGTGAGCGCGTGCGATCGGCCTTGTCCTATGACGAGGAGCAGGTCGGTGCGCTGATGGACTTCGAGATGGTGACCATTCGTGAGGATGTCAGCCTCGAAGTGGTTCTGCGCTATCTGCGTCGTCTCAAAGAGCTTCCCGGCCATACCGACAAACTGTTTGTGGTCGACTACGACGGCGTGCTCAAGGGCGTACTGCCGATCAAGCGTTTGCTGGTCAACGACCCGGACAAACAGGTTGCTGAAGTCATGGCCAGCGATCCGGTGAGTTTCCACCCGGACGAAGATGCCTACGACGCCGCTCAGGCGTTCGAGCGTTACGACTTGATCTCCGCCCCGGTGGTCGACAAGAACGGCAAGCTTATCGGCCGTCTGACCATCGACGAAATGGTCGACCTGATTCGTGAGGAGAGCGAAAGCGAAGTCCTCAACATGGCGGGTCTGCGTGAAGAGGAAGACATCTTCGCGTCGGTGTGGAAATCGCTGCGTAACCGTTGGGCGTGGCTGGCGGTCAACCTGATTACCGCGTTCGTTGCGTCCCGGGTGATCGGCCTGTTTGAAGGTTCGATCGAGAAGCTGGTAGCGCTCGCGGCGCTCATGCCGATCGTGGCGGGTATCGGTGGCAACTCCGGTAACCAGACGATCACCATGATCGTGCGTGCCATGGCGCTCGACCAGGTCAGCACCGGCAACACGTCGCGTCTGATGCGCAAAGAGTTGGCGGTCGGACTGATCAATGGTCTGGTCTGGGGCGGGGTCATCGGTGTCGTCGCCTACCTGCTTTACGGCAGCTGGTCGCTGGGCGTCGTGATGACTGCGGCAATGACCCTCAACCTGTTGCTGGCGGCGTTGATGGGGGTATTGATCCCGATGACGCTGGCGAAGATGGGGCGCGACCCGGCAATGGGGGCCAGCGTCATGATCACTGCAATGACCGACAGCGGTGGTTTCTTCATCTTCCTGGGGTTGGCGACGATCTTCCTGCTCTGATTCGCTGCAATGCAAAAGCCCGCCGAATGGCGGGCTTTTTTGTGCCTGTCTGATGGGTGATTGGTAACCTGTGGCGAGGGGATTTATCCCCTCACCACGAATGTGTGCCTGGCGGCTAACGTGTCGAATCGCAGGCAAAAAAAAGCCAGCACTTATGCTGGCTTTGAGCTGTTCGGTGTGGCTCAGGACGCGTCTGCGGCCATTTCAGCGTCGTGGGCGATCAAGGACACCAACGCGTTCTGCTGACGGTGAGACAGTTGACGGAAGCGTTGCAGCAGCTCGCGCTCGTGCAACGACAGCTCCGGGCTGTCCAGGCGCATGCTCAGCTCTTCGCCCAGTGCGCCTTCCTGAATAAGACTCTGCTCAAGGCGCGCAATGATCTCGGAGTTCATGCTGCGATGATGATTGCGAGCCACCTCGGCAATGCGTTCACGCATTCCGTCTGGCAGACGTACGACAAACTTGTCAGCCGTACGGCTGGAATAAATTGCCTGTTTCAATGGGCGCATATATTTAACCGGTTAGTTCAGGGGAGCGGTTCTCGGAATTGGCCGCAGGATGTGTGGTAGGACAAGCATCCGCGCCAAATGGTTCAACCTGAATTGTTAAGAGGCCGGCATCATGCCTCAAAATTGCCAGATCATTGGCGTCAATTCTGTGACAAATATTGAGCCGGGTAAAGGCGTAATGCCAGCACCAATTATCAGAAATGCGGACTGGTTTGAAAACTTTGCCTTCACCCGCATGACTGACCGCTTCCAAGTGCACATCAGTTGATGTCCGAAGACCTCAGAACGTGCATGCTATGCGGCTTTCGATCCTTGTTCCTTACCTGTACAGGATAGTGGCAATTTGCCGATTTACTAGCGCTGAAGCATGCCGGAGGGCGTTTTCAAGATGGATGGCAGGCTTATTTATCTGATGGGACCGTCCGGCTCAGGCAAGGACAGCCTGATTGAGGCCGCCCGTGAGCCACTTCGTGCGTTGAACTGCGAAGTGATGCGTCGAGTGATCACGCGCTCAGCGGAATCGGTGGGCGAAGACGCAATTGGCGTGACGCCAGAAGAGTTCGAACAGTGCCAGCGGGCAGGCGATTTTTCCCTCGCCTGGCAGGCCAATGGCCTCGCCTATGGCATTCCAGCACAAATGGACGAGAGGTTGAAATCCGGGCGACATGTGTTGGTGAATGGTTCTCGCGCCAACCTGCGGCAGGCACTTGAGCGCTACCCGACACTGCTGCCGGTTTTATTGACGGTGAAGGATGAGGTCTTGCGTGAGCGACTGCTCAGACGGGGCCGCGAGACGCTGGAGCAAATCGACGCGAGACTGGCCCGCAATACGCTGTTCAAGGACAGGCGATCAAGTGATGAGCCCGTCCACCTGATCGATAACTCGGGCGCCCTGGCAGACGCCGTCAATCAACTGCTGGAATGGATAAAAATCAACGCAACACCGGATCAAATTTGATCTTGCGCCCGGCGACCAGCGCCAGCACGAACAACACCGCAAACACGCCACAACCAACCAGGGGCAGGGTGATTTCGGTTTCCTCGAACAGCGAAAAATGCACAACGCCACTCAATAAGGCGAGGATCAGAAATCCTGCTGCTGATTTGGACATGCTGTACTCCTGAAAATATTTCAAAAAACCAGACGTTCGGAAACGTGTGCTGACATTGCCTGCTGCGGCTCGCTGACCGCTTGAGGCGCGAAGCTCTGCTCGTTCAACACCGCCAACTGCGGCGCTCGCTGTACCTGCAAGTAATGCGGCATGCGTTGGGCGATCGGCTCGGCGCGCTCTGGAACAAAGTGAGTACCGACCAAAACCGTCAATGCGATTGCGTTTGCAAGCAAGAGAGTGCTGTTCATGGCGCGGTGCTCCGATTGTTCTTCTATGGAACAGACAAAGCAGCCGTCGTGCCAACAGTCTAACCGCTGTTAAGTCCTTTAAAAACAAGCATTTGGCAGGGTTTTTCGGATTGACGAGGTTGCACTCTGCAATAATGGCGTTTTGCGGTAGTGCAAAATGCACGGTAAAACTTCCCGCAGCATTGCAGGGCGCCTGCCTACACTTAAAAAGCCCTACGGACGACATGACAAATCGGGGCCCTGCCGTTAACATGCACGCCGTCCGTCGCGTGGCATTCAGCCGCGACAACCCTGTGTCTCAGTAGCTCAATTGGATAGAGCATCCCCCTCCTAAGGGGAAGGTTGGCAGTTCGAACCTGCCCTGGGACACCATATTATTCCGGCCTTGTCTGGCCATTCTTCTGACGGCTACTGATCTGCAACAGCAGCGTGGCTGCAGAAGGAACAAATAAAGCCTCTTTCAGAATGATCCGGAAGGGGCTTTTTCGTATTCGCGGCTTAAGGATGATGCCAATGGCAGGCCTGAAAATATTATTGGTTGCGTCGCTAGGGTTTTTATCGCTGATTCAACCGTCACTGTCCTTCGCGGATAACGTCAACGGGAAGAATCTTTATTCGCAGCGATGCGTCATGTGCCACGGCGGCGATCTCAAGGCATCAGGCCCCTTGGCGAAAAAAAGCAATCCACCGACGCCCGATCTGACAACCTCGGCTTTCAAACAACGCCTGAAGGATTATCCGGGCGTTATCGTGTCATCCGTCATTCTTCGCCCAAACGGGGACTTGATCCCCAGAACATTGCGCGAGAACGCTGTGAAGGTACCGCCACACGTTTGGACAGTTCAGGATTTTCGCGATCTGAATCAATACATGACGGCTGTGATTGCAAAAAGTCGATGACGTTCAGATGAAAAAAGCCCCGCACGGAGTCATCTGTCGGGGCTTTTTCATGGGGCAGGCGCCAGGGCTATTCCTCAGCACCACCTCCGGGTTTGCTGATGGACGTGCTGATCGTGGTCATGCGCCGACGTCCATTGACCTTGTAATCGCGCTCCTGGTCTATCGCGCCTGGCTTGCGCAGAGTCACTTGCGCATACAGGCCATCCTTTGCGCTGTAGGTGCCGAACCAGTTATTCAGTCGCGCAATAAAGCATTCGCTACCGATGATCACCGGGAAGTCGGCGACTTGCTCGATGGCGTAATAGCCTGCGCCGTAACCGTAATATTCCTCGCTGTCGGTGGCGGACGGAGGAATCGGGCACATGGGCTTTCGCTCTTGCCCGGTGTCGGAGGTTTCTTCCTCGACTGTAGCCAAGCCTTGGGTGAGTGCCCGGTGTAGGTCTGGTTTCAGTTTATAAGTGCTTTTGTGCTGATCATCAGGCTGAGTGCGAGGGATGCTGAGTTGATAGCGATAACGAACCGTCAGCTTGGGCACCAAGTGATTCGGTTGCCACGGACTGAGCAGGTAGATGTTATCGACGCCGTACCAGCTGTCACGATAGGCGGCGTAGACCTTGCCGCGAAGGCTGATCCAGTTCACAGACTGGTTGGAGCCACGCTCGTTGAGGGAGTAGAGGGAGCCACCAATGGATTCGCCATCGGACGCCTTGGTTCTGCGGGTGAACCGGTCGCCATCACGGTGAAAGATTTCCACGAACGTGAACAGGCCGGTGCCACCGGTGTAAGTCTGAACGATCAGGTCGCGTTGCCCGTCATTGTCCAGATCCAGCAGGGTGAACGACGTTGGGCCCTGAGCGGTGTCAGCCTCGAAGTCCGTGGCGCTCAAAGCTTTCCACTCGTCGGGGGAAACACCCTTGGGGATGCGCTTAGGGATGTGGGTTTTATCAGAGAACTGATCGTCGTCAGGCTCTGAGGAAAACAGCGTCTCAGGGCTTTTTATCGTCAGTGACGCGAGCGTCCGTTCCAGAGCAAACTCCGGATCATTTTGACTGGCCGCCTGAATACGCTTTTGCAGATCATCCAGTACCTCTTTGTCGACGCCGGTCGGCTGCTGGGCGACAACTTCAGCCCACTGCGCCTGCAAACTTTTCAGCTGTTCGCGATAACGCTGATCCAGGCACGAAACATCCTCAGCGCACTCATTTCGCGTTTTCAACCAAAGCCGTTGCGTGCTCTTCAGTTGCGCTCGAGTCTCGACGGAAGCCTTCATCAGATCCCGATAAACCTCGCCCATCTGCGTATCCAGTTCATACAAAGCGGTATTGGCACAAATAGTCTTTTCGACGGCGTTCGCCGCTTTTGTGCAGTCCATTCCGGTCGCCATGGCGTGCTGGATAAACAGCAGCGCACAAGCGGACACGATGTAGCGTCCTTTGAGGTACACGAGGTCAGCCTTGTAGTGGGAAGTTGCCAGGCGCGCAGGGTAATCGCTGCGCAAGGAATCTTGAAGCGTGCGCTTCAGGGAACGGCACTTCTGGCCGATAACCCGAACGGCTCTTGCAATCTCATCGGCCGCGTGTGAAATCGCTTGATAGCATTTGGCCTCCAGCTATCATCTGCGCGCCTGAAAGTTGCCTCGGTTCATCTACTTCAATTGCCTGGAAATCCTCGATGCTGTCGTATCACCAAAAGAGTTTTCTGATCGTCGATGATTTCTCGGATTTCCGCAGTTCCGTGCGCTCGATGCTGCGTGAGCTTGGGGTCAAGGACGTGGACACCGCCGACACCGGCGAGCAGGCGCTGAAGATGTGCGCGCAGAAGTCCTACGATTTCATCCTGCAGGATTTCCACCTCGGCGACGGCAAGAAGAACGGTCAGCAGGTGCTGGAAGACCTGATGCTGGAAAAGCTCATCAGCCATGAAGCAGTGTTTGTCATGGTCACCGCCGAAACCAGTCAGGCGATGGTGCTCAGTGCCCTGGAACACGAGCCGGATGCCTACCTGACCAAACCGTTCAACCGCTCAGGCCTGGCTCAGCGGCTGGAGCGTCTGGAGCAGCGCAAGACGTTGCTCAAACCGATTCTGCAAGCCCTCGACCGTGGCAAACCGGTCGAGGTGCTCAACGCCTGCATCGCCCTGTGCAAACAGGACATTCGCTATTCGCCGCTGTGCCTGCGCTATCGCGCCGATGCCTTGCGCGATTTGAATCAGAACGAAGCGCTGGAACGCCTCTACGACAGCATCATTGCTGATCGGCCATTGCCGTGGGCGTTTGCCGGGTTGGGCAAGTTGCTGTTCAAGCGCGGACAAGTGGCGCAGGCCAAGGGCGTTTATGAGAAGGCGCTGAAGGTGTTCCCGATGATGCCGGCGCTGTACGACGGCATGGCCGATGTGCTGGTTTCCGAGGGCGATACCAAAGGCGCGCAACGGGTGCTGGAAGAGGCGATTCGGTTGTCGCCGCTGGCGGTGCGCCGGCAGGCGTTGCTCGGTAAGCTGGCGATGGCCAACGAAGATTTCGACACCGCTTCGCGGGCTTACCGCCAGGCTGTATCGCAGGGCGCTCAGTCGCGTTTCAAGGACCCGGAAAGCAACTTGGGCCTGGCCCATGCGCTGATCAGCAAGGGCAGCGAGCGCGGTCTCGATACGCGCACGCGGCTGGAGATCAACACCACCCTCAGCGCGGTGGCCAAAGAGAACCCTAGCGATCCCGGTTTGCAGATTCGCGCGCGTTTGATGAAGGCCACCAGCCTGTTGCTCAACGACGCCGAAACCGCCGACAAGCTCACCGAGCAAGCGCTGATGCGTCTCGACGGCATGGAGCAGTTCATGAGCCCGGAAGCGGCGCTGTTGGTCGCCAAGCAATTGCAGATGCTCGGTCAGGCCGAGGCGGGCACTTCGATGCTCAAGAGCTGCGCGGAAATTTACGGCGACGATCCGGCGGTGATGAAAGACATCGCCAAGCTCACCGATGACCCGACTATCCTCAGTTCCAGCAACGCCGCCGCCGACCTCAACCGTCAGGGCGTGCGCGTGTACAAGACCGGCAACCTGGTGGAGGCCCGCGAGGTGTTCCGCAAGGCGCTGAAGATGCAACCGAAGAACATCAGTATCGCGCTGAACATGGCCCAGTCGCTGCTGCACGGCACCGACACCAGTGTGCCGTCGGCGGAGCTGGAAGAATGTCGGGCCTGCCTGAAAATGGTCGGCCTGATGCCCGACACCGACGCGCGTTTTGCGCGTTATCAGAAGCTGAAAAGCAAGGCGTTTGGCGAATGAACCAAGACGAGCAATCTCTGGATTTTTCCACGGTGATCGCCTCCACCGTCCACGACATGAAGAACTCCCTGGCCATGCTGATGCAGGCCCACAGTCAATGGCTGGCGCGTTTGCCCGAGGGGCAGCGCAATGGCGCGGAGCAGGGCGTGATCGACTTCGAATTTGCCCACCTCAACGGCATGCTGGTGCAGTTGCTCGGGCTGTATAAGCTCGGCGTCAACCAGATGCCGTTGCAGCCGGCGTATCACGAACTGGATGATTTCATCGAAGCGCAACTGGCGGCGCATCAAGAGGTGTTCGCCAGTCGCGGGATCATTGCCACTTATGAAGTTGATCCGCTGAGTCCGCTGGGATTCTTCGATCGCGAACTGATCGCCTCGGTGCTCGGTAACTGCATCAACAACGCGATTCGTTATGCTCGCGAATCGTTGCTGATTACCGTCAGCGACGAAGCCGGGCAACTGGTGCTGAGCATCAATGATGATGGCGACGGTTATCCGCTCGAGATGCTCGAACGTCAGGCCGATTACGTGCAAGGCATTAATCACAGCAGTGGCAGCACGGGTTTGGGCTTGTATTTCGCCCACCGCATCGCCGCACTGCATCAACGCAATGGCGTCGAAGGGCGTACCGAAATCAGCAATGGCGGCCCGTTGGGCGGCGGGGTGTTTAGCCTTTATTTACCGTGACGCGGGATTTTGTTTGACGCTGCTTGATATTCCGAACAGCCGGAGCCTATTTTGTACGGGTCGCCGTTCGCGGCTCGCACAATAACAAGGATTGCGTCATGACAACCGATGGCCAGCGTTCACTCGCACAGCGACTGACCGGCATTGATGAGATTGAATGTGTCACGCCGGATTTGAACGGCGTACCACGGGGCAAGGTGATGACCGCCGAGGGTTTCCTCGAAGGGCGGCGTTTGCAGTTGGCGCGGGGTGTGCTGCTGCAATGCATCATGGGCGGTTATCCGGCAGCGCGGTTTTACGGCAGCGATGACGGCGATCTCGCTCTGATTGCCGAACCGACCCAGATCCATCGTTTGCCGTGGAGTGATGACCCGCGTGCCCTGGCCATTTGCGACGCCGATGAATTGACTGGCGAAAGCTCCAATCTGTCGACCCGTGGTCAACTTAAGAAAGTCATCGCCCGTTATGCCGAGCGAGGCCTGGCACCGGTGGTGGCGACCGAGCTGGAATTCTTTGTCTTCGCGCCGAACACCGATCCGACTCAACCCTTCCGTCCGCCAGTCGGTATCGATGGTCGTCGCGAGGATGGCCAGTCGGCCTTCAGTGTCAGTTCCAACAACGGACTGCGGCCGTTCTTCAACGAAGTCTATAAATGCATGGCGGCCCTCGGCCTGCCACGTGACACCTTCATGCACGAAATGGGCGTCAGCCAGTTCGAGATCAACCTGTTGCACGGTGATCCCCTGTTGCTGGCCGACCAGACTTTTTTGTTCAAGCACTTGCTCAAAGAAGTTGCGCTCAAACATGGCCTGACCGTGGTGTGCATGGCCAAGCCACTGGCGCACACGCCGGGCAGTTCGATGCACATTCACCAGAGCCTGGTCGACATCGCGACCGGCAAGAATGTCTTCAGCGATGAGCGTGGCGAACCGACCGCAATGTTCCGCCACTTCATCGGCGGGCAGCAGGCCGGCATGGCCGATTTCACCGCGCTGTTTGCACCGAATGTGAACTCCTACCAGCGCCTGTGCCATCCGTATGCATCGCCGAACAATGCCTGCTGGTCCCACGATAACCGTGCGGCAGGATTGCGGATTCCTGCGAGTTCGCCGGTTGCTCGTCGGGTCGAAAACCGTTTGCCGGGCGCCGATGCCAATCCGTATCTGGCCATCGCCGCCAGTCTGGCCGCCGGTTTGCATGGCATCGAACATGAGCTTGAGCCAAGCGAAGCGATTCAGGGTGAATTCGAGGTGCCGGACAATCTTGCACTGCCGTGTACCTTGCATGCCGCGCTCGAACGTCTGAAACGTAGCCAATTGGCGAGGGAACTGTTCGGGCAGGAGTTCATCGAAGGCTACATCGCTTCGAAGACCATGGAGTTGACCAGCTTCTTTGATGAAATCACTCCCTGGGAACGACGTGTTCTAGCAGCCCAGGCCTGACGTAACGTCGCCATCGGGCTATCGTTCTGGTAGCCCGATATTTACTGCAAGGAGCCGCTCGGAACGCCGATGCGCCAAATCTGGAAATCCTTTCGAGCGCTGTATTTCGCCTCGCTGATGATGTTGATCGGCTCGGGCCTTCTATCTACTTACCTGGCATTGCGCTTGGCCGCTGACCATGTTGACGGGCTGTGGGTCGGTGCGCTGATGGCGGCCAACTATTTCGGTCTGGTGCTGGGCGGCAAGATCGGCCACCGGTTGATCGCCCGGGTCGGGCATATCCGCGCGTATTCGGCGTGTGCCGGGATTGTCGGCGCGGCGGTGCTTGGCCATGGTCTGGTGGATTGGTTGCCAGCGTGGCTGGTGCTGCGGACCATTGTCGGTCTGGGCATGATGTGCCAATACATGGTGATCGAGAGCTGGCTCAATGAGCAGGCTGACGCCAACCAGCGCGGCCTGGTGTTCAGTGGCTACATGATCGCTTCGTATCTGGGGCTGGTGTTGGGTCAGTTGATTCTGGTCATGCATCCCGGCCTGGGGCTGGAACTGCTGATGCTGGTCGCGCTGTGCTTTGCGCTTTGTCTGGTGCCGGTGACGCTGACCCGGCGGATTCACCCGGCACCGTTGCATCCGGCGCCAATGGAGCCGCGCTTCTTTATCAAGCGCGTGCCGCAATCGTTGAGCACGGTGCTCGGTGCGGGGCTGATCATTGGCTCGTTTTATGGTCTGGCACCGTTGTATGCCTCGCAGCAAGGCTTGTCGACCGAGCAGGTCGGTCTGTTCATGGGTAGCTGTATTTTTGCCGGACTGCTGGTGCAGTGGCCTCTGGGCTGGTTGTCTGACCGTTACGACCGCGCGCTGCTGATCCGCTGCTTTGCCGGGTTCCTCGCAGTGGCGGCGTTGCCATTGGCGATCCTGCCGCAGGTGCCGCTGGAAGTGCTGTTTGTGGTCGGCTTTCTCTGTTCGCTGGTGCAGTTCTGTTTGTATCCGCTGGCGGTGGCATTTTCCAACGACCACGTCGAAGGGGATCGCCGAGTGTCGCTGACGGCGATGCTGCTGGTGACGTACGGAGTCGGTGCCAGTATCGGTCCGCTACTGGCGGGTGTGCTGATGAAGTTTCTCGGCAGCCAGAGCCTGTACGCGTTCTTCAGCTTCTTCGCGCTGGTGCTGGTGTGGCGGATCCGTCCGAAAGCCGTGACCAACCTGCATCAGGTCGACGATGCACCGCTGCATCACGTCGCGATGCCGGACAGCATGTCGAGTTCGCCGCTGGTGGCTGCGCTGGATCCGCGTGTTGATGAGCAGGTGGTGCAGGAGCAGATGCAGAATACGGTGACGCCGGAACCTGAGCCCGAGCCAGAACCTGAGAAAGAACCTGAGTCTGAGGTGGTAGCAGGCCCGGATGACGATAGCGAAAAACCCGCGCCGGATATCAGTGGTGCCAGGCCTTAACGAGCGCCGACGGAATTCCCCCGTGATGAGGGGATTTATCCCCGATGGGACACGAAGTGGCCCCGGCCCGGGCTACCGGATTTCACTGATACAGCGCATTGAATGGTTTGAGGGCGCTTCGCACCCTATCGGGGATAAATCCCCTCGCCACAAGTAATCATTCGGAATCGGGTATTTTGTTGGAAATAAAAAAGGGCAGTCCCGCCAAGGACTGCCCTTTCTATTTATGCCGATGCGTTCGATTCAGAGATCGTCTTTATCGAAGCGCCGGGCTTCACGCTGCAACTGATAAACGAAACGCTCAACGTTGCGTGCAGCCTGGCCGCTGATGTTGTGGAAGCGCAGGCCGGCGAAAGTGATGTTGAGTTTTTCTTCGAAGTGCAGATACCGCAGTTCAACCGAAGCCGGCTGGTTGCCGAACAGCGGCGGGGCGATCATGCGGTCGTAGACCTGGCCAAGTTGCAGGCGGTCAGTGATGTCGCCTTCGAAACGCAACTTGCAGCCAGTGGCGGAAATATCCAGCAACTTGCCGTTGATCGGCGCCTTGAGCTTCTCGCCGCCCAGTTCGACGCTGACCAGATCGGTCAGTTTCAGTGCGGCGCGGAAAGCGTTACGGCGCTGGTGGTAAACCACCTCGGTCGGTAGCTCGCCGGTATAGAAGCGGTCACCGTCAGACTCTTCGATGTTCAGCGTGCCGGTGCATTCCCAGGCAATGCGTACGCCTTCATGGAAACCTTCAACCCTGAACGGTTCGCCGGCGAGCAGGAAGCGTTCGCCATCGCGCGGGATCATTTCGTCGAGGGCAATCGAGGCGCTGTCGCGGTCGACTTTGATCAGGTAGCTCTGGAAGCGCTGGCTGCGTTCGTGGAACGTTATGATCAGCGGGTCGTGGCTATCTTGCAGTTGGCGCAGGTTGCTGGAGATTTCCAGTGGCGTGGTGAGCACCTTTGGTGGCTGCGGAGCATCATCCGCGCTTAGGGCGTTTGGCACGTTTTCTCAATCTCCAGACAAAATTTGACGATGGCTAGCCAGCATTTTGCCAGCATGTTTCACGGGTTGATAGTGCGGGCCCGTCGAATGGCTCACGCCTGGCTGAGCGTACGTGGCTTGGCAGGTTTGGCGAAAGTGCCGCTGGCGTCATACAGCGCTGGCGGTTCGCCGCCGGTGAGGATTTTCAGCTGATTGGCCGTGGTGGCCTGCTGGATCTGGATCGATTGGCCATTCTTGACGTTGGCGGCCTGGCACTGAGCGATAAGATCGGTCAATGCGTCACCTTGCGTCAGCAACTGCGCGCCGATGCTCGACTGGCTGGCCAGTTGCTCGAGACCTTGGCGATCCGTCGACAGGCCAAGGCTGGCGAGAATTTCGCTGCGTTTGCGGCCATGCTGTTCAAGCAGAATGATCAACGCCTGTTTGCGCGCCAGAATTTCTTCCAGCAGTGGCATGTCACGACCGTGCAAGGCGAGGGACTCGGTTTGCAGTAACTCCAGCAAATCTTGAGCTGGAGCAAAGTCGTCGTTGATCAGTTGCAGTAAGTTAGTGTCGTGCATGGCTGGCCTTGGGTTTTAAGCGTCCAAAAGCCTGGCGCCGGCGAAAGCCTAGCGCTGGGCTTCGAAGTTGAGCAGTTTGCTGGCTACACGGTTGCTGTCGACTTTATAGCTGCCATCGGCAATCGCGGCTTTCAACTCAGCCACACGGGCTTTGTCGACAGCAGGCTGATCGCGCAGCTTGTCAGTGACCTTCTGCAACTGTTGAGCCTCATTACTGAGGTGTACCGATTCCCCGCTTTTTACGGTGCTGGCCGTTTCGGCCGGGGTATTCAGCGGCGCCGAAGTGCCGGTTTCGGCGGTTTCCTTGGCGTTGCTGGTACGTGTACTGCCCGTAAGGGACGAGGAGCTGTTCAAACGGCTGAAATCGATGACCATGATAAAAAACCTCTGGGAATTTGGACGCTTGCCATGTTTTCGGCCATCCCCTGGAAAACTTTAGGCTCATTTGCCAATGAGTCTGCATGCGCCGTCGCGTGTCCTGCTGCGGCACAGTTTAGGGAAGCGACGGGGTCCGCGCCAGTTTTCTCATGAGTGTTTTACATGGCGACTTCCACCTGGCCCGGCGCGGTGACTTGCGCCTTGATGACGCGTTGGGAGTTGAGGTTTTTCACCCGGATCTGTTCTTTCAAACCGCCATTGGCCAGTGCTTCGCCGGGCATGCGCACGGCAAGCGTGCCGCTGCGGGCGGTGATGACCACTTGATCGCCCTTGCGCACGACTTCTGCCTGTTCGAGGTGGACCAGTGTAATGACCTGATCGGCGACCGTTGGTCGGGTTAATTTTTGCCCGATCGCTTCGTCTACCGAGGTCAGAAAACCTTGATTGATCACGCTGATGTCGCGTTCACGCAAGGTCACATCCTGCGGCTCGATAATCCCGGCGCGTTTGAGTGGTCGGGTGGTGGTCACAATCTCGCGAAACAGGCGGACTTGAGCGGGCACGAACACGGTCCAGGGCGAGCTGCCTTCACAGCGAACCTTGACGGTTACCCGGCCCAGCGGACGTGCCGGACTCTCCAGCGACGCTGTCAATTCCTTGTCGCACATAGGCATGCGCATACGGGGGTCGAGCTGGTTGACTTCGATTTCGTAGCGGCCTTCCGTTTGACTGGTAGCCAGATAGTCTTCTACGGTGAACTCAAGAAAGCCCTGAGTGACGCCGATAAGCATGTCAGGCAAGGTAACCGCATCAGCAATGGCAGGGCTGCCAGCGAAAAAGAAGCAAACGGCGGACACCGCGCAAAGCCCTCTGCGAAGGGGAGATGTCAGGCGTCGAAAAAATGTCGTTTGAGCGTTCATACGAGTTAAAAAGCAAGCGCCGTGCCGTTTAGCAATGAATGTGCGTCGCAACAACACTTGGCGTTGGTGTAGGAGTCTGGGCATGGCTGGTGTAATGGATTCGGTGAACCAGCGCACGCAACTGGTAGGGCAGAATCGCCTGGAGCTGTTGTTGTTCCGTCTCGACGGTCAGCAGCTCTACGGCATCAACGTGTTCAAGGTACGGGAAGTGCTGCAATGCCCGTCACTGACGTTGATGCCCAAGTCCAGTCCTGTCGTGTGCGGGGTGGCGAATATCCGGGGGGCGACCATTCCGATCCTTGATCTGGCAATGGCCACCGGCTCGGGTGCGTTGAAAGACAAGAAAAACCCGTTCGTGATCATCACGGAGTACAACACCAAGACCCAGGGTTTCCTGGTCCGCTCGGTGGAGCGCATCGTCAACATGAACTGGGAAGAGATTCATCCACCACCCAAGGGTACCGGTCGCGATCATTACCTGACCGCTGTGACTCGGGTGGACAATCAGTTAGTCGAAATCATCGACGTCGAGAAAGTGCTGGCGGAAGTCGCACCGACGCCGGAAGCGATTTCGGTCGGCGTGGTCGATGTCGAGACCCAGACCAAGGCGTTGTCGCTGCGGGTGCTGACGGTCGATGACTCGTCGGTGGCGCGCAAGCAGGTCACGCGTTGCCTGCAGACGATCGGCGTCGAAGTGGTGGCGTTGAACGACGGCAAGCAGGCGCTGGATTACCTGCGCAAGCTGGTCGACGAGGGCAAGAAGCCGGAAGAAGAGTTCCTGATGATGATCTCCGACATCGAGATGCCGGAGATGGACGGGTACACCCTGACGGCGGAGATCCGCGGCGACGCGCGCATGCAAAAGCTTCATATCATCCTGCATACTTCGTTGTCCGGGGTATTCAATCAGGCGATGGTCAAGAAAGTCGGTGCTGATGACTTCCTGGCCAAATTCCGTCCTGATGACCTGGCATCCCGGGTAGTCGACCGGATCAAAGCAGCAGATATCAGCTAGGGGCCTTTTGCCCCTGGCGGTCAACACGATTTAAGAGGCGGCATCATTGTCTACGGGTAATTTGGATTTCGAACAGTTCCGGGTATTCCTGGAAAAAGCCTGTGGCATTTTGCTCGGTGAAAACAAGCAGTACCTGGTCTCGAGCCGTCTCAACAAACTGATGGAGCAGCAAGGCATCAAATCCCTGGGTGAGCTGGTACAGCGCATCCAGACCCAGCCGCGCAGCGGTTTGCGCGAGCAGGTGGTCGATGCCATGACGACCAACGAAACCCTGTGGTTTCGTGACACCTATCCGTTTGAAGTCTTGAAGAACAAGGTGCTGCCCGAGGCGATCAAGGCCAGTCCCAACCAGCGTCTGCGGATCTGGTCGGCGGCGTGCTCGTCGGGTCAGGAACCGTATTCGCTGTCGATGTCGATCGACGAGTTCGAGCGCAGCAACCTCGGTCAGTTGAAGATGGGCGTGCAGATTGTTGCGACTGACCTGTCCGGCCTGATGCTGACCAACTGCAAGACTGGCGAGTACGACAGCCTGGCGATCGGTCGCGGTTTGTCGCCGGAACGCCTGCAGCGTTACTTCGACCCGAAAGGGCCGGGGCGCTGGGTGATCAAGGCGCCGATCAAGAATCGGGTGGAATTCCGCTCGTTCAACCTGCTCGACAGCTACGCAAGCCTGGGCAAGTTCGACATCGTGTTCTGCCGCAACGTGCTGATCTACTTCTCCGCCGAGGTGAAGAAAGACATCCTGTTGCGCATTCACAGTACGTTGAAACCGGGCGGTTATCTGTTCCTTGGCGCTTCCGAAGCGCTGAACGGTTTGCCGGATCATTACCAGATGGTCCAGTGCAGCCCGGGGATCATTTACCAGGCGAAGTGATTGCATCGGCAACACAAAAAACGGGAGGCCCTAAAGGCTTCCCTTTTTTATGCCTGGCGTTCAAGCCGGAATCACCGCAAAACCCTGTGGGAGCGGGCTTGCCCGCGATAGCGTCGTGTCAGTCGATTTAAATTAACCAGACATACCGCCATCGCGGGCAAGCCCGCTCCCACAGGGTTCAGTGTTGGCTGATAGAACGTAGGCAAGCGGCAGAAAAGCGGCATGCGGCGGAAACCGGTTGCCGCTTTTCTGGCATTGCCGCTTTGCCGGCACGGCGCAAACCCCCGGTTTTCGGGCGTTTCTCGCATTGGCACGGCGCTTGCTAAAGCTCAGTTACGAAAAACCGGTCACCCGAAGGTTCCCGACATGAGCATCAGCTTCGATAAAGCGCTCGGCATTCACGAAAAGGCTCTTGGCTTCCGCGCCCAGCGTGCCGAAGTCCTGGCGAACAACATCGCCAACGCCGATACCCCGAACTACAAGGCTCGGGATCTGGACTTCTCCAAAGTGCTTGAAGCACAGACCCAGAAGAACGCCAACGGCACCATCGCCCTGAACATGACCAACAGCCGTCACATCGAGGCTGAAGGTCTGGGCAATGGCGACGAATCGCTGCTGTATCGCACGCCGATGCAACCGTCGATCGACCAGAACACCGTGGACGCTCAACTGGAACAGTCGAACTACGCGGAAAACGCCGTTGGCTTCCAGGCCAGCTTCACCCTGCTCAACAGCAAATTCAAAGGGCTGGTGTCAGCCCTGCGCGGAGAGTAATCCATGTCCCTGTCCAGCGTTTTCAACATTGCCGGCAGCGGCATGAGCGCACAGACCACGCGTCTGAACACCGTGGCCTCGAACATCGCCAACGCCGAGACCGTCTCGTCGAGCATCGACCAGACCTATCGCGCCCGTCACCCGGTGTTCGCCACCATGTTCCAGGGTGGCCAGAACAGCGGCAGCAACTCGCTGTTCCAGAGTCAGGATGCCGCCGGTCAAGGCGTGCAGGTGCTCGGCGTGGTCGAAGACCAGAGCAACCTCGAAGCGCGTTACGAGCCGAACCATCCGGCCGCCGACGCCAAGGGCTACGTCTACTACCCGAACGTCAACGTGGTGGAAGAAATGGCTGACATGATTTCCGCGAGCCGGTCGTTCCAGACCAACGCCGAAATGATGAACACCGCCAAAACCATGATGCAGAAGGTGCTGACCCTCGGTCAGTAATAAGGGGCGACTGTCATGAGTGTTACCGATTCCACCGGCACCCTGAGCCTGAAGGACATCTTGGCGAACTCCTCGAAAAAAACGAGCAGTACGACCACGGGTGGCATCGCCTCGGCCACCAACAGCGCCACTGGCGGCAAGGCGCTGGGCAAGGATGCGTTCCTGCAACTGCTGGTTACCCAGCTGAAAAACCAGAACCCGCTCGATCCGCAAGACAACAGCGCGTTCGTTGCGCAGTTGGCGCAGTTCAGCAGCCTGGAAGGCATCACCACGCTGAACTCCACCGTGAGTGGCCTGGCCGGCAACTACAACTCTTCGCAAGCGTTGCAGGCATCTTCGCTGGTGGGTCGCAACGTGATCGTGCAGACCAACAGTGCGCAGCTCGATGATCCGAGCAAAGGCCTTACCGGTTCGTTGAACCTGTCGACGTCCATCGCTGGCGGCACCGTGACCGTTACCGACAAGGATGGCAAAGCCGTACGCGTCATCGATCTGGGCAGTCGCGCGGCCGGCAACGCCAGCTTCACCTGGGATGGCAAGGACAAGGACGGCGCGCTGGTGCCTGCCGGAACTTACACCTTCAAGGCCAGTGCGCCGATCAATGGCACCGCGACGGACCTGGCGACCTACCTGCCAGCCACGGTCAGCAGCGTGACCATCAGCCAGACCGGTGGCGAGCTGATGCTCAACCTCGCTGGCAAGGGCACCGTTGCCCTGTCCAAAGTACAAACCATTGGTATATAGAGCCGACTAACCGGCACAAAGGAGTGGAATATGTCTTTCAATATCGGCCTTAGCGGTCTCTATGCAGCCAACAAGCAACTGGACGTGACCGGCAACAACATCGCCAACGTCGCGACCGCCGGTTTCAAATCGTCCCGTGCAGAATTCGAAGACGTTTACTCGGCCACTCGCCTGGGTAGCGGCAGCAAAGTGATCGGTAACGGCGTGCGCCTGGCCAACGTTTCCCAGCAGTTCACCCAGGGTGACATCAACAACACCGGTAACGTGCTGGACATGGGCATCAACGGTTCCGGCTTCTTCACCATGAGCAACAACGGTTCGATTTCCTATACCCGTGCCGGTACGTTCAAGGTCGACAACGCCGGTTACATCACCAACACCGACTACACCTCGCGTCTGCAGGGTTACGGTGTGGATGCCAACGGCAAGATCATCAACGGCGTATTGACCGACCTGAAGATCGATACCTCGAACCTGGCGCCGAAGTCGACTTCCCTGGTGACTTCGAGCATCAACCTGAACTCGAAGGCACCGGTGATCGTTGATACGGGCGCCACCGCCGTCAAGTTTGATCCGAGCAAGCTTGAGACATACACCAAGAGCTTCAGCACCCCGATCTATGACACGCAGGGCAACTCGCACGTCATGGATCAGTACATGGTCAAGACTGGCGAGAACACCTGGAAGGTTTACACGTTGGTAGATGGTCGTAACCCGGATGCAGCCGGTAGCGATCCAACCAAGGTCGATCCGGTTGCTTCGACACTGACATTCGATTCGTCCGGCAACTTGCTTCAGGTCAGCACGCCAAATCCGGCGGATGCCACGAAGCCGATCATCAGCAGCGACCTGACGCTCAAAGGCTGGGTACCGGGCAACGTGATCAACGGCGCCTTTGTGCCTAACGGCGCAGCGGCGAACACGAAGGGCGTGACCATTTCGATGGCCAAGACCACTCAGTACAACGCTGATACCGCGCGTTCGATCCCGACTCAGGATGGTTACGCCACTGGCCAGATCACTAACCTGACCATCGACGGCACCGGTACGTTGTTCGCCAACTTCAGCAACAACCAGAGCAAGGCCATCGGCCAGGTTGCGTTGGCGAGCTTCACCAACGAACAGGGCTTGCAGGCGATTGGCGGTACCAGTTGGAAGGAGACTTTCGCTTCGGGTATCCCGGGTTACGATGCGCCGGAAACCGGTACTTTGGGTTCGATCGCGTCTAACTCGCTGGAAGAGTCGAACGTTAACCTGACCAATGAGCTGGTTGATCTGATCAAGGGTCAGAGCAACTATCAGGCGAACGCGAAGACTATTTCGACTCAGAGCACCATCATGCAGACCATCATTCAGATGACCTGATTCGGGTTTTTGGTTGTTCAAGGAGCCCCTCTTTTTGAGGGGCTTTTTTGTGGGTGGGTTTTGGGTTTTGGGGGCATATCCGTTGCTGCGGGTGTTGCTGATTAGGGTTCCGCCCTTACGGCGGGTCACTTTTTCCAGACGCC
>NZ_JBYSZA010000008.1:0-209026 GCF_058786735.1 Pseudomonas sp. FW305-7 | reverse complement strand
AACTTGCACTTACACCCCGAAATACCTTGTTGCCAGCTGTTACATCCCCCCCTACCATCCACCGCAACGGGCACAGCGGAGCTGTCCAATAAAACCCGAATTCAAGGAACCAGAATGTCCCAGCACGTCCAGCGCAGTATCGACACGCCCCTTCGCAGCGGCCTGACCCGCACCCAACTCTGGGAAGCCGCCGACAAAGGCCTGATCAAATGCTGGGAAATCGGCCGCCAGCGCGCCGCACGCTTCCCCGACCTCGCCTTGAAATGCCTCGCTGGAGAATTACCGGTGCTCGGCTGGAAGGGCGGGGTCAGTCGTAGCCTGAAGAAAAACGAAAAATACGGATCGCTGAAATACCTCGCCCAGTGGCAAGGGTTGCGTGGGGAAGATCTGGATATCGATTTGAGCGAAGAACGCTCGCTGACCTGTTCGCGTACCAAGATGCGGGTGACGTTTACGCCGGATCGGAGCAAGTATTTCAATCAGGTGGCGGAAGCCGAGGTCTGATACATCCGAGGAATAACGCTTTTGTGGCGAGGGAGCTTGCTCCCACTGGGTTGCGCAGCGACCCTGACTGGGCTCAAAAGCATGGGCCTGCTGCGCAGTCCAGCGGGAGCAAGCTCCCTCGCCACAGGTTCAGCGTTGTCCCGTCAATCTGTTGCAGCACTGACCGAAAAGCGCTCGCGATAAGCCTGCGGCGTCACACCAATCGCCCGCAGGAAACTACGGCGCAGCGTCTCTTCGCTGCCAAATCCACAATTGGCCGCGACCCGTTTGACCGGCAGTCCGGTATCGCTCAACAACCGGCGGGCGGTTTCAACGCGGATCAGTTCAATCGCCCGCGCCGGGGTCTGGCCGGTGTCGGCGCGGTAGTGGCGGACGAAACTGCGTTCGCTCATCCCGGCCTGCTCGGCCAGGGTCGGGATGCCGAGGTCACAGGTCAGGTTTTCGGCGATCCACGCGTGCAAGTCGTCGAAACGATTGCCCTGATTCTGCAGCGATAGCGTCACGCTGAATTGCGACTGCCCGCCCGGGCGTTTGAGGAACACCACCAGATGGCGGGCGACGTCCAGCGCGATGTCGCGACCGAGATCCTCCTCAACCATCGCCAGCGCCAGATCGATGCCGGCGGTGACTCCCGCCGAGGTCCACACCGGGCCGTCGTTGATGAAGATCGGATTGGCTTCGACTTGCAGTTTTGGGTGCTGCTGCGCCAGTTGTTCACAGCGGGTCCAGTGGGTGACCACACGGCGGCCGTCGAGCCAGCCGCTGGCGGCGAGCAAAAATGCGCCGGTACATACCGAAGCCACGCGCCGGCATTTGCCGGCATGCTCGCGCACCCAATCCACCAGCGGCACATCTTCCGCCGCCGGATAAATGCCCCAGCCACCGGCGATGATCAACGTGTCGCTGGGCGCTTCGGGCAACGGCTCGGCCAACACAGCCAGACCGGCCGAGGACATCACCGCCCCGCCGCCGCTGGCAATCACGCTCGGCGCATACGGAATGGGCAATCCGCGCTGACGGGCGAGGTCATTGGCCGAGGCGAATACCTGCAACGGCCCGGTGACGTCGAGGATCTGCATGTTGGCAAACGCGAGTACGTGGATGGCTTTGGGCATTTGGCGTAATTCGTGGGGTTATTGGCGTATGCGCCAGAACCTACGCGCCTACAGTGAAGCCGTCCACCCCTTTTCATGGAGCAAGAACGATGACGCTGCAGATCGGTTTTCTGTTGTTTCCACAGGTTCAGCAACTTGACCTGACCGGGCCGTACGACGTGCTCGCCTCGCTGCCGGGCGTGCAGGTGCATCTGATCTGGAAGGACCTGATGCCGGTCACGGCCAGCACCGGGCTGCTGCTGAAACCGACCACAACGTTCGAGGATTGCCCGGATCTGGATGTGATCTGTGTGCCCGGCGGTGGCGGCGTCGGTCCTTTGATGGAGGATGCTCAGACGCTGGATTTCATCAAACGTCAGGCTGCGCAAGCGCGTTACGTGACGTCGGTGTGCACCGGGTCGCTGGTGCTCGGCGCGACGGGTCTGCTGCAAGGCAAACGGGCGACTACGCATTGGGCATATCACGATCTGCTGCCGACACTGGGCGCGATTGCGGTGAAGGATCGGGTGGTACGTGACGGCAATCTGTTTACCGGTGGCGGGATTACCGCAGGAATCGATTTTGCGCTGGTGTTGGCGGCTGAACTGTTCGATGCCGACACGGCGCAACTGGTGCAGTTGCAGCTGGAATATGCGCCGGCGCCGCCGTTCCATTCGGGCAGCCCGGAAACGGCACCGAACGCGATTGTCGATGAAGCCCGCCTGCGTGCCGCGCCATCGCTGAAGCTGCGCACGGAAATCACTGAGCGCGCGGCGGCAAAACTCAACCTGCGCTGATCCCTCAGCCAAAAACAAAACCTTGTGGGAGCTGCCTTGCCAGCGATAGCGGTGAATCAGCCGATGACGATGTCGGCTGTGCAATCGTCATCGCTGGCAAGCCAGCTCCCACAGGTATCGGGTCGGCCAGAGGTTGTGGACTGTCCCCGGTTCTCGCCGCACCTTGACTTGTCCCCCGCCGCTCGTCCGTGTAGAAAGCCCTTCCACAAAATCTGCACAAGGACCCTCCATGAAGTCTCTGCCATGGCTCTATCTGGCACTTCTCGGCCTCGGCTACGGTTTGGCGCTGAGCTACGGTCAACTCGGCTGGCTCGCACTGATCTCTATCGGGCTGCTATTGATGGCCGGTTTCGCCGTACGCCAGCAACACGTGCCGTTTGCGCGTTATCTCGGCCACGGCCTGTTCATCGTGCTGGCTTTGGCGCTGGCCCTGCACTGGCTGCCAGGGTTCTACAACGGTCGCGCCATTGATCCGCAACGTTTCACTGACAACGCCGTGCCGTTCTCGATGTACCTCAATCAAGATAAACCGCTGATTGGTTTCTGGCTGTTGCTGGTCTGCCCATGGATTGTCGCCCGGCGCTCGCTGCGCCTGACGGTCTACGCCACCGCCCTCGCCCTGACCTTGAGTGTGATCCTCGCCCTCGGCGGCGCGTTGTTGCTGGGCGTGATCGCCTGGGCACCGAAGTGGCCGGATCAGGCGTGGCTGTGGGTGCTGAACAATCTGCTGCTGGTGCCCCTGGTCGAGGAAGCGTTGTTTCGCGGCTATATACAGGGCGGCCTGAGCCGGCGTTTCAAACACCTGCCCTATGGCGAAAATCTTGCCCTGCTGCTGGCCTCATCGCTGTTCGGGCTGGCGCACATCGGTGCGGGCTGGACGTGGGTGTTGCTGGCGGGTCTGGCAGGTGTCGGCTATGGTCTGGCCTACCGTTTTGGCGGACTCGGCGCAGCAATCGCCACGCACTTCGGGCTGAACCTGCTGCATTTCGCACTGTTCACCTATCCGATGCTGGCGGGTTGAAGCAAGGCCCGTTTTGCGACGCTGTACTGATTACTGAAAGAAAAATTCAACAATTTCCTGCCACCGCCGACAACCTTTCAAAGCCTTGCGGATTGAAAAACCATGCGTAACAACCAGCCCATTACACAACGCGAACGGACTTTCCCGGCTCAGCAGCGGTTGATTTCCACAACCGACGCCAAGGGCGTGATCACCTACTGCAACGACGCCTTCGTCGAGATCAGCGGGTTTTCGCGTGAGGAGCTGATCCGTGCGCCGCACAACCTGGTTCGTCACCCCGACGTCCCGGCTGCGGTGTTTTCGCACATGTGGGGCACACTGAAACAAGGCTTGCCATGGATGGGCATTGTCAAGAATCGCTGCAAGACCGGTGATCATTACTGGGTTAACGCCTATGTAACGCCAGTGTTCGACGGCAATCAGGTGGTCGGTTACGAGTCGGTGCGGATCAAACCCACCGCCGAACAGATCCGCCGCGCCGAAGCGCTCTACCAACGCATCAACCAAGGCAAGTCGGCAATCCCTTCCAGCGATAAATGGCTACCGGTGCTGCAAGACTGGCTGCCGTTCATTCTGGTCAGCCAACTGAGCTTCGTGATCGGCGCGACGCTGAACTCGCACTGGGGCTTTGCTCTGGCGGCGGGTCTGTCGGTGCCGTTGGGCCTGATGGGCCTGCAATGGCAGCAACGTGGGCTCAAACGCCTGCTGCGCCTGGCCGAGCAGACCACTTCCGACCCGTTGATTGCGCAGATGTACACCGACAGCCGTGGCGCCCAAGCGCGTCTGGAAATGTCGATCCTCAGCCAGGAAGCCCGCCTGAAAACCTGCCTGACCCGTCTGCAGGACACCGCCGAACACCTGACCGATCAGGCCAAGCAGTCCGACGCCTTGGCACACAGCAGCTCGACCGGCCTGGAACGTCAACGCGTGGAAACCGAACAGGTCGCCACCGCCGTCAACCAGATGGCCGCGACCACTCAGGAAGTCGCCAGCCACGTACAGCGCACCGCTGACGCGACTCAGGAAGCCAATCGCCTGACCGGTCGTGGTCGTGACATCGCCGGGGAAACCCGCGAAGCCATTCAGCGTTTGTCCGTGGTCGTGGGTGAAACCGGTCTGACCGTCACTCAACTGGCCAAGGACAGCGACGAAATCGGCGGCGTAGTTGATGTGATCAAAGGCATCGCCGACCAGACCAACCTGCTGGCACTGAACGCTGCGATTGAGGCAGCACGTGCCGGTGAAATGGGTCGTGGTTTTGCTGTGGTGGCTGACGAAGTGCGTCAACTGGCGCAACGCACCAGCGAATCGACCGGGCAGATTCATGCTTTGATCGCCAAGTTGCAGCAAACTGCGTCCAGCGCTGTGCAGACCATGGAAGCTGGCCATCGTCAGGCCGAAGAAGGTGTGGCGCGGGTGCTGGAAGCGGATCAGGCACTGGTCGGGATCAGTGAAGCGGTGGCTAATATCACCGACATGACCACCCAGATCGCTGCGGCGACCGAAGAGCAAAGTGCGGTGGCTGAGGAGATCAGCCGCAACATCAGCAATATTTCGGAACTGGCGGATCAGACCTCGGAACAGGCGCAAAACTCGGCGTTGCTGAGTGAAGAGCTGACGAAGACTGCCAACACGCAATACTCGTTGGTGGAGCGGTTTAACCGCTGATTGAACTGGCGATGACAAAAACCCGGAGAGCGAGAGCTTCCGGGTTTTTTGTTGCCTGTCTGAAATGGATGTTGTCTGGGCGGCCGCTTTCGCGAGCAGGCTCACTCCTACATTGGATCTGTGGTGATCACAGATTTATGTGCCCGACAACGATCCCCTGTAGGAGCGAGCCTGCTCGCGAAGAGGCCATAACTGCCAGCGAAATTACTGAGGCAACTTCAGCTTATCCAGCAGTCGATTAATCAACAGTTCGTTCAGCATGATTACCTGTTGCAGCGCCAGCAGCGGTTTGCGCTCCGGGCCGCCGATTGAGTTGGCGATGTTACCGGCCATGGCGTGGGCGTATGAAAGCGACTCGCTCGCCTCGACCAGCAGGGTTTCATCATCCAGCGTTGGATCGACGAGATAGAAGGGGCGAAACTTGGGTGATGGCGGAGCCGCGAGGTCTTCGGGTTTGAGGTAGTAGTCGAGGGCGCGATCGGTTGCTTCTTTGATCTTTTGCGGGCTGAGCGCTGGGTCGTGGGGGATTGGATCTTTGGGCGGTGGGTTTGGCGTGATTTTGAACATGGATGAAACTCCTATCGCAGTTAAGGAGCCATCACTCTCGCTACCAAACGAGAGGGTGGTGGCCATACGCGGGTTGGTAGACCGGCTGCAATAGGAACCCGGCGCTCACGAGCGAGCCCCACGCATGACCACCATAAAACCGAGCCCCAAGAAGAGGGACTGCATACGGTGTTGCCATACAGCTATTACAGACGGGCTACCAAACCCGATCACTGATTTTCAGTGACTGGGAAACGATACAACCCGCCCCATAGCCGTGTAAGCCGGCGGATTCTGGCGTACGCGTAGGTAACGGCGCAAGGTGTCGTAGGCCCGATGGCGTAACGGGTTGTGTGATTTAAACGTGCTTGCAGGATTGCGTTTACTGACAGAGAAAACTGGAAATTCCCCTGTTGTATTGATGTTGTTTTTGAGGCCGTTTCGCGAGCAGGCTCGCTCCTACATTTGGATCGGGTGCATCAGTAAGAGATTGGTCGGCTGTCAGGCCGCCATCGCTGGCAAGCCAGCTCCCACAATGGATTGAGTGCGTTCATTTAGAAATTGGTCGGCTGGCAGGCCGCCATCGCGAGCAGGCTCACTCCTACAGATGGATTGAGTACGTTCATTTAGAAATTGGTCGGCTGTCAGGCTGCCATCGCGAGCAGGCTCGCTCCCACATTTAGATCGGGTGCATCAGTAAGAGATTGGTCGGCTGGCAGGCCGCCATCGCTGGCAAGCCAGCTCCCACAGTTTTGATCTATGTAAAGCACGCGGCGCATGCCGCCCCACTCAAAGGATGAGCGTTAGCTCGGCTTCGGCTTTTGATCTTGATCCACGGGCGACGTCGGAAGGCTGAGCGGAGGGATTGATTCGGGGGTGGGAGCGCAGCGACCGTTTGGCGAAGCCAAACACATCGAGAGGAGGTGCAGCGAAGCAAACCGGAGGCGATGCGCCCGGATCCATCCCGGAGCGAAGGAACCCCGAGCCCCAGCGAGCGGGCCGAACGTTGGAGCAAGCGTTTTTTTGCTTACTTTTTTTAGGCGTTTGTAAAAAAAGTGAGTCGCCGTAAGGGCGAAACCCTAAGTGGCCGTTACCGCAGCAATGGATATGTACCCAAAACAAAGAACTGCGGCGCATCCAAGATCCATCCCCCTCACCCCAGCCCTCCCGAAACGTCGGACCGCCCCCAAGGGGGCGAGGGGAAAGGGAGCCGATCTTTATGCAGTTCGGGATCTCGGTTAACCCTTGAGAAACTCGGCTACCTTCTGCGCGGCGCTGGCCAAATGCTGTTCATGGGTAAACCCGGAAACCTTCAATGGCTTCAAATCATGATCCCCAGCCGCCAGCCACAACACCTCAATCCCCGGCGCTAACGAATACCCCTCGACCGCCTCACGATTGCCAAGCGCATCCCGCTCCCCCTGCACAATCAACGTCCGAGTCTGCAAACCAGCCAAATGCTCAACCCGAGGTTTCTCCGGTTTACCCACTGCATAAAACGGATAGCCCAAACACACCAACGCATCGGCACCCAATTCGTCAGCCAAGAGACTAGCCATTCGCCCGCCCATGGACTTGCCGCCGATCCCCAGCGGCCCAGCGACATGACGTCGCACTTCGGCAAACACTTCGCGCCAGCATTCCAGCAGTTTCGGCGCCGGGTTCGGCGGACGCTTGCCACCGTCGATACGCCGCTGCGCCATATACGGAAACTCAAACCGCAACACGTTAATCCCAAGCCCGGCAAGGCGCCCAGCCATGTCGTTCATCCAATCGCTATCCATCGGCGCACCGGCACCGTGAGCAAGGATCAACGTCGCTGAAGCCTCACCATTGGCGGCATCCCAAAGCCACCCATGATCGAGCACGCACTGCGCCCATTGATCCCCGTCAATACTGGCCTTGTGCTGTTTGTCCATGCTTGCCTCGCTTTTAGTCTGCCTATAACTCCAGACGAAGGATTCGCCGCGTGTTTTGCGCGCGCTCACTTCGGCTGAACCGTGGATGGGGAACCATGAACACTTCTATCAGTACCGCCTACAACTACAAGGTGGTCCGCCAATTCGCCATTATGACGGTGGTGTGGGGCATCGTCGGCATGGGCCTCGGGGTTTTTCTCGCGGCCCAATTGGTCTGGCCCGAACTCAACTTCAATTTGCCCTGGACCAGTTTCGGCCGCCTGCGCCCACTGCACACCAACGCGGTGATCTTCGCGTTTGGTGGCTGTGCGCTGTTCGCCAGTTCCTTCTACTCGGTACAACGCACCTGCCAAACCCAATTGTTTGCGCCAAAAATCGCCGCGTTCTGCTTCTGGGGCTGGCAACTGGTGATCCTGCTGGCGGCGATCAGCCTGCCACTGGGTTACACCAGTTCCAAGGAATACGCCGAACTGGAATGGCCGATCGACATCCTGATCACCATCGTCTGGGTCGCCTACGCGATCGTGTTTTTCGGCACGATCATGCAGCGCAAGACCAAGCACATCTATGTGGGCAACTGGTTCTTCGGCGCATTCATCATCACCGTGGCGATTCTGCACATCGTCAACAACCTTGAGTTGCCGGTGAGTTTCACCAAGTCCTACTCGGTGTACGCCGGTGCAACCGACGCGATGGTGCAATGGTGGTACGGCCACAACGCCGTAGGCTTTTTCCTCACCGCCGGTTTCCTCGGGATGATGTACTACTTCGTGCCGAAACAGGCCGAACGTCCGGTGTATTCGTATCGCCTGTCGATCGTGCACTTCTGGGCCCTGATCACCCTGTACATCTGGGCCGGCCCGCACCACTTGCACTACACCGCGCTGCCGGACTGGGCGCAGTCGCTGGGCATGGTGATGTCGCTGGTGCTGCTGGCACCGAGCTGGGGCGGGATGATCAACGGCATGATGACCCTCTCGGGCGCGTGGCATAAGTTGCGCAGCGACCCGATCCTGCGCTTCCTCGTGGTGTCGCTGGCGTTCTACGGCATGTCGACCTTCGAAGGTCCGATGATGGCGATCAAGACCGTTAACGCCCTCTCCCACTACACCGACTGGACCATCGGCCACGTACACGCCGGCGCTCTGGGCTGGGTAGCGATGATTTCCATCGGCGCGCTGTACCACATGATCCCGAAAATTTTCGGCAAAGAGCAGATGCACAGCGTCGGCCTGATCAACGCGCACTTCTGGCTCGCAACCATCGGCACCGTGCTCTACATCGCCTCGATGTGGGTCAACGGCATCGCCCAGGGCCTGATGTGGCGCGCAGTGAACGAGGACGGCACGCTGACCTACTCCTTCGTCGAAACCCTGGTGGCTAGCCACCCAGGCTTCGTCGTGCGGCTGATTGGTGGGGCGATCTTCCTCAGCGGCATGTTCCTGATGGCTTACAACACCTGGCGCACCGTGCGGGCCTCGCAGCCTGCTGACGTCGTTGCTGCCGCGCAGATGGCCTGAGGAGTCCGCCATGAAACACGAAACGATTGAAAAAAACGTCGGCCTGTTGATGTTGCTCATGGTGTTCGCCGTGAGCATCGGCGGCCTGACCCAGATCGTCCCGCTGTTCTTCCAGGACGTCACCAACAAACCGGTGGAAGGCATGAAGCCCTACACCGCGCTGCAACTGGAAGGCCGCGACATCTATATCCGCGAAGGCTGCGTCGGCTGCCACTCGCAGATGATCCGGCCGTTCCGCGCCGAAACCGAGCGCTACGGGCACTACTCGGTGGCCGGTGAAAGCGTCTGGGATCACCCGTTCCTGTGGGGTTCGAAACGCACCGGTCCGGATTTGGCCCGGGTTGGCGCGCGCTACTCGGATGACTGGCACCGCGCGCACTTGTACAACCCGCGCAACGTCGTGCCTGAGTCGAAAATGCCGGCCTATCCATGGCTGGTCACGCAAGCGGTCGACAGCAGCCACACCGAAACCAAGCTCAAGACCATGCGCACCCTCGGCGTGCCGTACACCGACGACGACATCAACGGCGCGGTGGCCAGCCTCAAGGGCAAGACCGAAATGGACGCCCTCGTCTCCTACCTGCAAGTGCTCGGCACTGCGATCAAGAGCAAGAGGTGAGCCATGGTCATTGAAATGAGTGCAGGCCTGATTCGCGGCCTCGGCACGGTCGTGGTGTTCGTCGCCTTCGTCGGGTTGACGCTGTGGGTGTTCAACCGCAAGCGCACCCCGGAATTTGCCGAAGCGCGATTGCTGCCATTCGCCGACGAACCGCTACCCGATACAACCCCAGCATCTGAACCAAGGAGTACCCGGCCATGACCACCTTCTGGAGTACGTGGATCTGCGTACTGACCATCGGCAGCCTGATCGGCCTGACCTGGCTGCTGGTCGGCACCCGCCGGGGCGAGACCAAGGGCAGTGTCGACCAGACCATGGGCCACAGCTTTGACGGCATCGAGGAGTACGACAACCCGCTGCCGCAGTGGTGGTTCATGCTGTTCGCCGGCACGCTGGTATTTTCCGTGGGCTATCTGATCCTGTATCCGGGCCTCGGTAACTGGAAAGGCATCCTGCCCGGTTACGAGGACGGCTGGACCGGCGTCCACGAGTGGGAAAAGGAAATGAACAAGGCCGACGCCAAGTTCGGGCCGATCTTCGCCAAGTTCGCCGCCATGCCGGTAGAGGAAGTGGCGAAGGATCCGCAGGCGCTGAAAATGGGCGGTCGTCTGTTCGCCTCAAACTGCTCGGTGTGCCACGGCTCGGACGCCAAAGGCGCGTTCGGTTTCCCTAACCTGGCTGACAGCGACTGGCGCTGGGGCGGCGACGCCGAGACCATCAAGACCACCATCATGGGTGGCCGGATGGCGGCGATGCCGGCCTGGGGCGAAGTGCTCGGTGAGGCCGGGGTGAAGAACGTCGCCGCCTACGTGCGTCACGAACTGGCCGGCCTGCCGCTGCCAGCGGACAACAAGGCTGATCTGCAAGCCGGACAGCAAGCGTTCAGCACCACTTGCACAGCCTGTCATGGGGCCACCGGCCACGGCACTGAAGCCATGGGCGCGCCGAATCTGACGCACCCGGCCGGATTTATCTATGGCACCAGTCTGACCCAGCTTGAGCAGACCATCCGCCATGGTCGTCAGGGCCACATGCCGGCGCAGAACGAACTGCTGGGTAACGATAAAGTGCAATTGCTGGCCGCTTATGTGTACAGCCTGTCGCACGGATTGAATACAGAAAAACTTATTACTGAAGACAATAAGCAGTAAGCATTGCGCAACATCTGCCGCACCTTTCTCGGTGCGGCAGCATCCAGCCTCTTTGCGACGCATTGTCGCACCCCTTTTCACCCTCTCCTTTCGGTTCCCCGGATTCGGGTCTACGCTTGGTCGATGCGGACTGGCTCGTGCCGGTTCCAGGTCAACGCTAACCGCTGTGTTCTCCGAACCGGCTGACTGACGTGGCCGCAAACGCCGGTAGATACCGGCTGTCGTGCCATTTGCCGTCCGTCACCCGAACAGGCCGTTTGAACACACCTCGTTGCAAGCGACCTGAACCCCTCGCTTTTTTCGTCCGCTGCGACATTTTGTCCGAGGCCAATTTTGTCCTTACGCGGCGCATGGAAAGGCCGCAGAATCAGCGTTGGAAAGCATTGACCCAGGTCATGGCGCGTTGCAATGACCCCCTGCTCTCTGCATACTTGCGGCCGATTTTAATCCTAATAAAACACCCAAACCGTGGAACCTTAGAATGAGCACAGCAATCAGTCCGACTGCTTATAACTATAAGGTAGTCCGCCAGTTCGCCATCATGACGGTGGTCTGGGGGATCCTTGGCATGGGGCTCGGTGTCTTCATCGCCTCGCAACTGGTCTGGCCGGAATTGAACTTCGGTCTGCCGTGGACGAGCTTTGGACGCCTGCGCCCGTTGCACACAAACCTGGTGATTTTCGCCTTCGGTGGTTGTGCACTGTTTGCCACTTCCTACTATGTCGTGCAGCGAACCTGCCAGACGCGACTGATTTCCGACAGCCTCGCGGCCTTCACCTTCTGGGGCTGGCAAGCGGTGATCGTCGGCGCGATCATTACCTTGCCGCTGGGTTACACCACCACCAAGGAATACGCGGAACTGGAATGGCCGCTCGCCATTCTGCTGGCCATTGTCTGGGTCACCTACGGTCTGGTGTTCTTCGGCACCATCACCAAGCGCAAGACCAAGCACATCTACGTGGGTAACTGGTTCTACGGCGCGTTCATCGTCGTGACCGCGATGCTGCACATCGTCAACCACGCCTCCCTGCCGGTGAGCTTCTTCAAGTCCTACTCCGCCTACTCGGGCGCAACCGACGCGATGATCCAGTGGTGGTACGGCCACAACGCGGTGGGCTTCTTCCTCACCACCGGTTTCCTCGGGATGATGTACTACTTCGTGCCGAAACAGGCCGAACGTCCGATCTACTCCTATCGCCTGTCGATCGTGCACTTCTGGGCATTGATCACCCTGTACATCTGGGCCGGTCCGCACCACCTGCACTACACCGCCCTGCCGGATTGGGCGCAATCGCTGGGCATGGCAATGTCGATCATCCTGCTGGCGCCAAGCTGGGGCGGCATGATCAACGGCATGATGACCCTGTCGGGCGCCTGGCATAAGCTGCGCACCGACCCGATCCTGCGTTTCCTCGTGGTGTCGCTGGCGTTCTACGGCATGTCGACCTTCGAAGGTCCGATGATGGCGATCAAGACCGTCAACTCGCTCTCGCACTACACCGACTGGACCATCGGCCACGTCCACGCCGGCGCTCTCGGCTGGGTAGCAATGATCTCGATCGGCGCGATCTACCACATGATCCCGAAACTGTTCGGCCGTGCGCAGATGCATAGCGTTGGCCTGATCAACGCGCACTTCTGGCTCGCGACCATCGGTACCGTTCTGTACATCGCCTCGATGTGGGTCAACGGCATCACGCAGGGCCTGATGTGGCGTGCAATCAACGATGACGGCACCCTCACCTACTCGTTCGTTGAGGCGCTGCAGGCCAGCCACCCGGGCTACATCGTCCGTGCCCTGGGCGGTGCGTTCTTCGCCAGCGGCATGCTGTTGATGGCTTACAACGTCTGGCGCACCGTGCGCGCCTCGAACCCGGCTGAAGCCGAAGCCGCTGCCCAGATCGCTGTCGTTGGAGCTCACTGATGAAGCATGAAGCTGTCGAGAAGAACATTGGCCTGCTGGCCTTCTTCATGGTCATCGCCGTCAGCGTTGGCGGCCTGACCCAAATCGTTCCGCTGTTTTTCCAGGACGTCACCAACAAGCCGGTCGAAGGCATGAAGCCACGCTCGGCGCTGGAACTGGAAGGCCGCGACGTTTATATCGCCAACGGCTGTGTCGGCTGCCACTCGCAGATGATCCGTCCGTTCCGTGCGGAAACCGAACGCTATGGCCACTATTCGGTTGCCGGTGAAAGTGTCTGGGATCACCCGTTCCTGTGGGGCTCCAAGCGTACCGGCCCGGACCTGGCCCGTGTGGGCGGTCGTTACTCCGATGACTGGCAGCGTGCGCACTTGTACAACCCGCGCAACGTGGTGCCTGAGTCGAAAATGCCGGCTTACCCGTTCCTCGTGGAAAACAAGCTCGACGGCAAAGACACGGCCAAGAAAATGGAAGTGTTGCGCACGCTCGGCGTTCCTTACACCGACGAAGATATCGCTGGTGCACAGGCTGCCGTGAAGGGCAAAACCGAAATGGACGCGCTGGTGGCCTACCTGCAAGGCCTGGGCACCATCATCAAAAGCAAACGGTGATCTAGATGGATATCGGGATGATTCGTGGCCTGGGCACCGTTGTTGTGATGGTGGCCTTCATCGGTCTGGCGCTGTGGGTGTTCAGCCCCAAGCGCAAGTCGGAGTTTGAAGACGCGACCTTGTTGCCTTTTGCGGATGATCCCGAAGCCATCAAGCACGTCGAGCAAGCTTCTAGGAGTAACAAAGAATGACTACATTCTGGAGTCTGTACGTCACAGTCCTCAGTCTCGGTACGATCTTTTCCCTGACCTGGCTGCTGCTGTCGACCCGCAAGGGCCAGCGCAGCGAACAGACGGACGAGACGGTCGGGCACTCCTTCGACGGGATCGAGGAGTACGACAACCCACTGCCGAAATGGTGGTTCATGCTGTTCGTCGGCACCATCGTCTTCGCCTTGGGTTATCTGGTGCTGTACCCGGGTCTGGGTAACTGGAAAGGCCTGCTGCCAGGCTACAACTACCTCGATACCGACAAGCAGACAGCGTTCGCCAACGGCCAGACTGGCTGGACCGGCGTTCACGAGTGGGAAAAGGAAATGGCGCGCTCGGACGCCAAGTTCGGTCCGATCTTCGCCAAGTTCGCCGCCATGCCGATCGAAGAGGTGGCCAAAGACCCGCAAGCCCTGAAGATGGGTGGCCGCCTGTTCGCCTCCAACTGCTCGGTCTGCCATGGTTCCGACGCCAAGGGTGCTTACGGTTTCCCGAACCTGACCGATGCCGACTGGCGCTGGGGCGGTGAGCCGGAAACCATCAAGACCACCATCATGGGCGGTCGCCACGCGGTGATGCCGGCCTGGGCTGAAGTCATTGGTGAGCAAGGCGTGGCCGACGTGGCAGCGTTTGTCGTGACCAACCTCGATGGCCGCAAATTGCCGGAAGGCACCAAGGCCGACCCGGCCAACGGCGGCAAACTGTTCGCTGCCAACTGCGTGGCTTGCCACGGTCCGGCCGGTAAAGGCACCCCGGCCATGGGCGCGCCTGACCTGACTCACCCGGGCGCGTTCATCTACGGTTCGAGCTTTGCGCAACTGCAGCAGACCATCCGTTACGGCCGTCAGGGCCAGATGCCGGCGCAGGAACAACTGCAAGGCAACGACAAGGTGCACCTGCTGGCGGCTTACGTTTACAGCTTGTCCCACGGTGAAAAAGCACCGGAAGCGAACGCCGAGTAAGGCCGACGCTTGAAGCAACAAAAAGGCCCCGCCAATGAGAATTGGCGGGGCCTTTTTGCCTCTACTTCCCCCCATCGAAAGACCAGTGGTTATTTTCTGTAGGGCACGGAGGTTGCTGCACGCCGAACAAGGTAGTAACGTTTCTACAAACCATGTTCAGGGGGGATCTTCATGATGGCCATCACCACCATTTCAAGCCGCGAATTCAATCAAGACACAAGCAGTGCCAAAAAAGCCTCGCGTCAGGGGCCGGTTATCATCACTGACCGTGGCAAGCCCGCTCACGTACTGCTAAGCATTGAGGAGTACCAGAAATTGACGGGTACGAACGCGAGCATTGTCGACCTGTTAGTCATGCCTGAATCGGCAGACATCGACTTCGAAACCGAGCGTGCCGTGATCACTCACCGCCCTGTGGATCTGTCCTGAATGTATTTACTCGACACAAATGTGATTTCCGAACTGCGCAAACCTCAGGCTGACGCGAATGTCGTCGCCTGGGCCAAGAGTACTTCTGCTCCAAGCATGTTTATTTCTGTGATTACTTTGATGGAGCTGGAGACAGGGGTGCTGCGGATAGAGCGCCGCGACCCCGACCAGGGAAAGGTACTGCGCCGCTGGTTGAAGCGACACGTTGTCCCCGCCTTCGACACAAGAATCCTACCTATCGACGTGGCTGTCGCCGTTCGCTGTGCCAGCCTGCACGTTCCGGATCGCGCCAGTGAAAGCGATGCGCTGATCGCTGCGACTGCCTTGGTTCACGGTCTTACGGTGGTGACCCGAAATATCGGCGATTTTCAAAACAGTGGCGTGGCACTCATCAATCCATGGGATTGACGAATTAGTCCTTTAACGGTGAAGCCCCAGTGATACCGACGTTACAAACTACCGGCTTGAGAAGACCCCGCCAGTCATCCAACGGGGCCGTTTTTTTTATGGCCGATTGGCCCTGATGGATTTCACGGGAATGGTGTCTATCAACTCCCGTTTCTGCCATTGATTGTCCTTCACCAGATAGATCTGCAATTGCTTGCGATCCTCGGTAAAGCTGGTGATCAGGTAAGTCTGTTGAGAAGTGGCACCACTCAGGTACATCGGCACATTCCCCAACCAATAGGAACTACCGCCGTCCTTGTGCAGATGGCCAGCAAATACCGCAGTGACTTCATATTTCTTGACCATTTCGATAAAGCGCTTCTGCTGGCTGGCGTCCTTCATTTCCAGCGGTTTGTGCATGTTTATGATGATGGAGTACCCCCCAGCTCTCGCCAGCCGGAGATCGTTCTCAAGCCAGTCCAGTGCACTGGTGATGTCGAAAGTGGTGGGGTTCCAGACACTGGAAATTTTTCTCGTGTAAGTAGGCTCGTTATTGAGCTGCACCAGGTGCACGTCATCAATGGTCTTGGAGTAAGCGAGGCTCCCCGAATAAAGCCTGTTTACTGCGCTGCCAGTAATCTTCAGATCAAAGCTGCCCACCTTGCCTTCATGATGTTCCTTGAAAGCAACAATACTGCCGGCCGCACAACTATTGCTGAAACAGTCATCGACGTTATTTTCATAGTCATGATTACCCAGGCCATACAGGTAATCCGTTCCGAAGTGCCTCTTTAAAGCCGACGCCATATAGTCACGCTGCCAGCCATGACCGAACGCAGTGATGTCACCATTAATCATCAACGGGATCGTTGACTGCGATCCGTTGCGGATTCGAAAGTCAGCGATACTTGCCAGTTGACTTTCCACCAGCCACTTCGAACGTTTCGTGAACTCCTCAGCGGATTCATGTGTTCTGCTGTCCGTCTTGTCTGTCCAGGGATATTGCGTGTCCGATGCGAACACCATGTGCTTCGGTGCATCCGGCAATGCATGGGCCATAAAAACCGAAAACAATAAAAACACCCCTACAATCAAGCTTGCCACTTTATTAATAACCATCACATAACACTTCCATTTAGTCGAATAAACTGACGACCTCATGCCGTCAACTTTCACGCTATTAGAAAATCTTGTAATCCTCAAACATACCGCACGGATTAATTAATTTATTTTATTTCGCCCCGAAACCAGCCAACTTGCGAAACGCAACTAAGGTAAAGTTTCTCATTACACAGGCACTCATAAAATGAGACGAATATCCGCTAGCCTCGACTTTCAGCGAACAGTAACTTTTATCGGCGCCTGAGACTTATTGTCAGAGCGCCTCATATATCAATAGATTCCAAGGAAGATAAACATGCGAGAAGCTGATCATGATTGTGTGCAATCCCAAGAGGATTTCACCTATGTCAACTCTGATAACGAACCCTCCAATACACAGCAAAAGGAGAGTGATGACGCCACAACCGTCGACGTGGTCAAAAAAAACCCCGGCAGCGGGCTCGACAGTCTCGGCGGCGGAAGGCTGATCTGAGCAAAGCAGGGACTCGCTCGCCAGAGCGAGTCTCATGCATCGTCTATAGTCAATTGATCTGGGTCAGGATTTGTTACATCTGCTACACCATTTGAACCCTTCTCCCAACGCGACCAAAGGTCGCACCCGTTCGTCGGCGTGACAGGCGTATCATTGCGCCACTGCAACGCCTTTCTGACCCCGGCCGGCACGTATCGACCGAGGCATTTTTCCACTGCCGTGGGATGCAATGATGAGCAACCAGATTCCGGTACACGACGTCACGCCACCCAGCAAAAACGCGAATAACAGCGTCGATCTCTACGCCTCTCGAGAAAAAATCTACACCCGTGCCTTCACCGGTCTGTTCCGCAATCTGCGGATGATGGGCGGTGCCGCGCTGTTCCTGCTGTATTTCGGTACGGTCTGGCTGAACTGGGGCGGTCATCAGGCCGTGTGGTGGAATCTGCCCGAGCGCAAGTTCTTCATCTTCGGCGCGACTTTCTGGCCGCAGGATTTCATTCTGCTCTCGGGCCTGTTGATCATTGCCGCGTTCGGCCTGTTCTTCATCACCGTGTATGCCGGCCGTGTGTGGTGCGGCTACACCTGCCCGCAAAGCGTGTGGACATGGATTTTCATGTGGTGCGAGAAGGTCACCGAAGGCGACCGCAACCAGCGCATCAAGCTCGACAAGGCGCCGATGAGCGCCAACAAGTTTGCGCGAAAGTTTGCCAAACACGCGCTGTGGTTGCTGATCGGTTTCGTTACCGGCATGACCTTCGTTGGCTATTTCTCACCGATCCGCGAACTGGTGTTCGAGTTCTTCACCGGCCAGGCCGATGGCTGGTCGTATTTCTGGGTCGGTTTTTTCACCCTCGCCACGTACGGCAACGCCGGCTGGTTGCGTGAGCAGGTGTGCATCTACATGTGCCCGTATGCGCGCTTCCAGAGCGTGATGTTCGACAAGGACACGCTGATCGTTTCCTACGACCCGCGTCGTGGCGAAAGCCGTGGCCCGCGCAAGAAAGGCGTCGACTACAAGGCCATGGGCCTGGGCGACTGCATCGACTGCACCATGTGTGTTCAGGTCTGTCCGACCGGCATCGACATCCGCGACGGCCTGCAGATCGAGTGCATCGGTTGCGCTGCGTGCATCGATGCCTGTGACAGCATCATGGACAAGATGGACTACCCGCGCGGCCTGATCAGCTACACCACCGAGCACAACCTGTCCGGGCAGAAAACCCATAAACTGCGGCCTCGCCTGATCGGCTACGCGGTGGTGTTGCTGGCGATGATCAGCCTGTTGGTGACCGCGTTCTTCATGCGTTCGCTGGTCGGTTTCGACGTCAGCAAGGACCGCGTGCTGTACCGCGAGAACGCCGAAGGCCGGATCGAAAACGTCTACAGCCTGAAGATCATGAACAAGGATCAGCGCGATCACACCTATGTGCTGGAAGCCGCCGGCCTGCCGGATCTGCGCCTGCAAGGCAAACGCGAGATCAAAGTGGCAGCCGGCGACATCGTCAGCATGCCCGTCGAGTTGTCGAGCGCACCGGAACAACTGCCATCGAGCACCAACGAGGTGAAATTCATCCTCAAGGATGCCGATGACGACAGCGTCCACGTTGAAGCCAAGAGCCGATTCATCGGCCCACAAATCCGTTGAGAGAACTGAACATGCCCGCCGCAAACGCCGCAAGTCCCTGGTACAAGCACCTCTGGCCGTGGATCATCATCGGGATTCTGGCCTGTTCGGTGACCTTGACCCTGTCCATGGTGACCATCGCGGTGAACAACCCGGACAACCTGGTCAACGACAACTACTACGAGGCCGGTAAAGGCATCAATCGTTCGCTGGATCGCGAGTTGCTCGCGCAGAACCTGAAAATGCGCGCTGCGGTGCATCTGGATGACGTGACCGGTGAAGTCGACCTGCGTTTGAGCGGTGACAGCCAACCGGGCAGGCTGGAGCTGAACCTGATCTCGCCAACCCAGCCGGAGAAGGATCGCAAGATTGTTCTGGTCCGCAGCAAAACAGAAACCGGGCGCTACATCGGCCAACTCAACGACAAGATCGAAGGCCGCCGCTTTGTCGAGCTGCTGGGGTCTCAGGATGACCACGTCTGGCGTATGTTCGAAGAAGAGCTGGTCAGCCATGACAAGGATTTGCTGCTCGGTGATGAGCCGCTGCAGGGCGCCGAAGACCTCAAAAAATAAGCCTGACTCTGATCGTTCCCACGCTCGGCGTGGGAACGCAGCCAAGGACGCTCCGCGTCCCAGCCGAAGCGGACGCGGAGCGTCCGGGGAGGCATCCCCACGCGGAGCGTGGGAACGATCATCGGAACACGATCCATGACCAGTCCAACCCCCTGCTACCACTGCGCCCTGCCCGTCCCGACCGGCAGCCGCTTCACCGCTGTCGTTCTCGGGGAGCCGCGCGAGTTCTGCTGCCCCGGCTGTCAGGCTGTGGCCGAGGCCATCGTCGCTGGTGGGCTGGAAAGCTATTACCAGCACCGCAGCGAAGCCTCGGCCAACCCCGAAGCGCTGCCGGTGCAATTGGTTGATGAACTGGCGCTGTACGACCGCGCCGATGTGCAAAAACCCTTCGTCCGTCATGACGGCGAACTCGCCGAAACCACCCTGCTGATGGAAGGCATCAGTTGCGCCGCCTGCGGCTGGCTGATCGAGAAACATCTGCGCACGCTGCCAGCGGTGGCCGAGGCGCGATTGAACCTGTCCAATCATCGTCTGCACGTGCGCTGGGCCGATGGGCAATTGCCATTGAGCCAGGTGCTCGCCGAACTGCGTCACATCGGTTACGCCGCACACCCCTATCAAGCCGACCGCGCCAGCGAACAACTGGCCAGCGAAAACCGCCTGGCCCTGCGCCAGCTCGGGGTGGCCGGGCTGCTGTGGTTCCAGGCAATGATGGCGACCATGGCGACCTGGCCGGAATTCAACATCGACCTCAGCCCGGAGCTGCACACGATCCTGCGTTGGGTCGCATTGTTTCTGACCACGCCGATCGTGTTCTACAGCTGCGCACCTTTTTTTAAAGGGGCGATGCGCGATTTGCGCACGCGGCACCTGACCATGGACGTCTCGGTATCGCTGGCCATCGGCAGCGCTTACATCGCCGGGATCTGGACGTCGATCACCGGCGTCGGTGAGTTGTATTTCGATGCGGTCGGCATGTTCGCGCTGTTTCTGCTCGCCGGACGCTATCTGGAGCGCCGCGCCCGCGAGCGCACGGCCGCTGCCACCGCGCAATTGGTGAACCTGTTGCCGGCCTCATGCCTGCGTCTGGATGCAGCCGGCCAGAGCGAACGCATCCTGCTCAGCGAACTGCGCCTGGGCGACCACATTCTGGTGCAACCGGGCTCGATCCTGCCGGCGGACGGCAAGATCCTCGACGGCCAATCGAGCATCGACGAATCGTTGCTGACCGGCGAATACCTGCCGCAGCCACGCATGCCGGGTGAAGCGGTAACGGCGGGCACGCTCAATGTCGAAGGCGCGCTGACCGTTGAAGTGCAGGCGCTCGGACAAGACACTCGCCTGTCGGCCATCGTGCGTTTGCTTGATCGCGCCCAGGCAGAAAAACCGCGCCTGGCGGAAATCGCCGATCGCGCCGCGCAATGGTTTCTGCTTTTGTCACTGATCGCCGCAGCCGCCATCGGCCTGTTGTGGTGGGAGCTGGATTCGTCACGCGCCTTCTGGATTGTCCTCGCCATGCTCGTCGCCACTTGCCCTTGCGCCTTGTCACTGGCAACGCCGACCGCGCTTACGGCCGCCACCGGCACCCTGCACAAACTCGGTTTGTTGCTGACTCGCGGTCATGTGCTGGAAGGGTTGAATCAGATTGATACGGTGATCTTCGACAAAACCGGCACCCTCACCGAAGGTCGCTTGGTACTGCGCTCGATCCGTCCGCTGGGGGCGCAGGACAGCGATCAATGCCTGAGCCTCGCCGCTGCACTGGAAAACCGTTCCGAACACCCGATCGCCCGTGCTTTCGGCCGCGCACCGCTGGCAGCAGAAGAAGTCCACAGCACCCCGGGCCTGGGCCTTGAAGGTCTGGTCGGCGAGCAACGTTTGCGCATCGGTCAGGCGGCATTTGTCTGCGCCCTCAGTGGCTCACCTTTGCCAGTGATGCCGGATGAACCGGGCCAATGGCTGCTGCTCGGTGACAGCTCCGGGCCGCTGGCGTGGTTCGTTCTTGATGACCGCTTGCGCGACGATGCCCCCGCCCTGCTCGCGGCATGCAAGGCCCGTGGCTGGCGTACCTTGCTGCTGTCCGGTGACAGCTCGCCGATGGTCGCCAGTGTCGCCGCCGAGCTGGGTATCGACGAGGCCCATGGCGGCCTGCGCCCGGACGACAAGCTGCAAGTGCTGCAACAGTTGCACAAGGAAGGACGCAAAGTGTTGATGCTCGGCGATGGCGTCAACGATGTGCCGGTGCTGGCGGCCGCCGATATCAGTGTGGCCATGGGCTCGGCCACAGATCTGGCGAAAACCAGTGCCGATGCCGTGCTGCTGTCCAACCGTCTCGACGCCTTGGTGCAGGCGTTCACCTTGGCGCGGCGCACTCGCCGGGTAATCATCGAGAACCTGCTGTGGGCCGCGCTGTACAATGGCCTCATGTTGCCGTTCGCCGCCCTCGGCTGGATCACCCCGGTGTGGGCCGCCGTCGGCATGTCGATCAGTTCGTTGACCGTGGTGCTCAATGCCCTGCGCCTGACTCGCCTGCCGAGCACGCCAGCCGCCCGCACCTCGTCAGAAACCCGCCCGCTGCCGGCCTGAGCCGCGCGGGCATGGAGTACAGATGCCAGCTCTCTACGTGATGATTCCGGCCGCGCTGCTGATCGTGGCCATCGCCGTGTACATCTTCTTCTGGGCGGTGGACAGCGGCCAGTACGACGATCTCGACGGCCCGGCCCACAGCATCCTGTTCGACGATCAGGACCCGAACCACACCGCGGCCGTCGACGAAGCCAACCCGAACAAACCGGACGACAAGGCGCCACCTCATGCTTGAACTGGCGCCGCTGCTGGTCTCGGCGCTGATCCTCGGCCTGCTCGGTGGCGGCCATTGCCTGGGGATGTGCGGCGGCTTGATGGGCGCGCTGACATTGGCGATTCCCAAGGAACAACGCAGTCGGCGCTTTCGTTTGCTGCTGGCGTACAACTTGGGGCGGATCCTCAGTTATGCCACCGCAGGATTGCTGATCGGCCTTGCTGGCTGGGCGGTGGCGAACAGCCCCGCCGCACTGTTCATGCGCGTGCTGGCCGGGCTGCTGTTGATTGCCATGGGTTTGTATCTCGCCGGTTGGTGGAGCGGCCTGACCCGCATCGAAAGCCTCGGCCGCGGTTTGTGGCGCTACATCCAACCGGTGGCCAACCGCTTGCTGCCGGTGTCGAGTTTGCCCCGCGCGCTACTGCTTGGCGCACTGTGGGGCTGGCTGCCGTGCGGACTGGTTTACAGCACGTTGCTGTGGTCGGCGAGCCAGGGCAATGCGCTGGACAGCGCGTTGTTGATGCTGGCGTTCGGGCTGGGTACCTGGCCGGTGCTGCTGGCTACCGGTCTGGCGGCTGAGCGGGTCACGGCGCTGTTGCGCAAGCGTAGCGTGCGTATGGCAGGTGGTTTGTTGGTGATTCTGTTCGGCATCTGGACCCTGCCCGGCCCGCATCAGCATTGGTTGATGGGGCACTGATATGAACCCAAGAAATTGAGCCAGTGATATCCCCTCACCACAAAAACCAGGCAAAGCCTTCAACCACCGTTGATGCAAATCAACAGCCCCATCGCCGCCCCCCGATAGACTCGCCACACTGCCAGCCTATCCGGGGGAATGCCCGCATGCTCGACGCCATTCGTTGGGACACTGATCTGATCCGCCGCTACGACCTGGCGGGGCCGCGCTACACCTCTTATCCGACGGCCGTGCAATTCAACAGTCAGGTCGGCACCTTCGACCTGTTTCATGCCCTGCGCGACAGCCGCAAGGCCTTGCGGCCGTTGTCGCTGTACGTGCACGTGCCGTTCTGCGCGAACATTTGCTACTACTGCGCCTGCAATAAAGTCATCACCAAGGATCGCGGTCGCGCATTGCCGTACCTGCAACGCCTTGAGCAGGAAATCCAGCTGATCGCTTGTCACCTCGACCCGGCGCAAAAAGTCGAACAGCTGCACTTTGGCGGCGGCACGCCAACCTTCCTCAGCCACGACGAACTGCGCCAGTTGATGGCGCACCTGCGCAAACATTTCAATCTGCTGGATGACGATTCCGGCGATTACGGCATCGAGATCGACCCTCGCGAAGCCGACTGGTCAACTATGGGCCTGCTGCGCGAACTGGGTTTCAACCGGGTCAGCATCGGCCTGCAAGACCTTGATCCGGCGGTGCAACGGGCGGTCAATCGCCTGCAAAGCCTGGAAGAAACCCGCGCCGTGATCGACGCAGCGCGCACCCTGCAATTTCGCTCGATCAACATCGACCTGATCTACGGCTTGCCCAAGCAGACCCCGGACAACTTTGCCCGCACCGTCGAGGAAGTCATCAGCCTGCAACCGGATCGGCTCTCGGTGTTCAACTACGCGCACCTGCCGGAACGCTTCATGCCGCAGCGACGGATCAATGGCAACGAATTGCCAAGTCCGACGCAGAAACTGGACATGCTCCAGCGCACCATCGAGCAACTGACCACCGCCGGTTACCGCTACATCGGCATGGACCACTTTGCCCTGCCCGACGATGAGCTGGCGATTGCCCAGGAAGAACAAACCCTGCAACGCAACTTCCAGGGCTACACCACGCACGGCCATTGCGATCTGATTGGTCTGGGGGTGTCGGCGATCAGCCAGATCGGTGACCTGTATTGCCAGAACAGCAGCGATCTCAACGAATACCAGACCACCCTCGCGTCCGCGCAACTGGCAACCAGTCGTGGCCTGGTGTGCAATGCCGATGACCGGCTGCGTCGCGCGGTGATCCAGCAACTGATCTGCAATTTCAACCTGGACTTCGCCGCGATCGAGCAAGCGTTCAACATCGATTTCCAGGGTTACTTCGGCGCGCTGTGGCCGCAACTGCAAGGCATGGCCAAGGATGGCCTGATCACGCTGGACAGCGAGCGGATCGAAGTATTGCCGGCGGGACGTTTGCTGGTGCGTTCGGTGTGCATGGTGTTCGACGCTTACCTCGAACAGCAGAACCGCCAGCGGTTCTCGCGGGTGATTTAGTTTTTCATCAGCAACGAACCGACTTTCATGTTTTGCTCGGACGTCAGGCCCGACTGGCCGACCACTTTCGACAAAGCCAGATTGGCGGTAATCAAACCGGTGTTCAACGCGGCAATGGCGCCACGCAGGCTGGCAACCTTGATGATTTTTTCTTCGTTGGAAAGGCGCTTGTCGGCCATGATCTTTTCGATCTGCGCCTTTTTCTCGGCAATCTCTTTTTGCAGCTTGCGGATCATCTTCAGCAATTGCTGGATGTCCTCGGGCAAACCGCTTTCTTCGATGTCCCTATTGTCGCCACCCGCCCCCGCCGATTTCTCGATGGAGGCTCCGGAGAGCGACACTTTGACGCCTTCGACCAAGGTCGGGGTTGCGTCTGTCGTCGAGTCGGCATTTCGGTCCTTGTCGGACGCGTTTTTAAACGCTTCCGACGCTGCCTCAACGCCGCTGCTACCGGGGCCCAGCGTACCAATGGCAGCCATCGAAGCGGTTCCTTGAATAGGGTGTGATGACAGTTTATCGGCCAGTTGCCCTGCGGCTTTACGCCCGTGGGACAAACTCGCCACACGCTGGCCTGAATGTCCTCCCGTGGGTTACCCTTACGGCTTATGTGTGTTTTCCCACAAGGATTAAAGAAATGTCCGAGCCAGTTAAACTGCGCGCTCACAACCAGGCCCATTGCAAGGATTGCAGCCTGGCCCCTCTCTGCCTGCCACTTTCTTTGAATCTGGAAGACATGGATGCGCTGGACGAAATCGTTAAACGCGGCCGCCCGTTGAAAAAAGGCGAGTTCCTGTTCCGTCAGGGCGACACGTTCGATTCCGTTTATGCAGTACGCTCCGGCGCCCTGAAGACCTTCAGCCTGAGCGACACTGGCGAAGAGCAACTCACGGGCTTCCACCTGCCGAGCGAACTGGTCGGCCTGTCCGGCATGGACACCGAGAAACATCCGGTTTCCGCCCAGGCGCTGGAAACCACCTCGGTCTGCGAAATTCCTTTCGAACGCCTCGACGAACTGGCCTTGCAACTGCCGCAGTTGCGCCGCCAGTTGATGCGCGTGATGAGCCGGGAAATCCGCGACGACCAGCAGATGATGCTGTTGTTGTCGAAGAAAACCGCCGACGAACGCATCGCAACATTCCTCGTCAACCTGTCGGCGCGCTTCCGCGCTCGCGGTTTCTCGGCCAATCAGTTCCGCCTGAGCATGTCGCGCAATGAAATCGGCAACTACCTCGGTCTGGCGGTGGAAACCGTGTCCCGTGTATTCACCCGTTTCCAGCAGAACGAACTGATCGCCGCCGAAGGCAAAGAGATCCACATCCTCGACCCGATTCAGCTCTGCGCCCTGGCCGGCGGCTCGCTCGACGGCTGATCTCGACCCGCGGCCGAGCGCATCGTTTCAGCCGCGGGTATACTGCGCCGTTTGCAGCCCTGCCAGGACAACTCGACGATGGTCTTCGACTCCTTCGACATCAAATCCCTGATCCGCCCCGTGATCGACTTCCCGAAACCGGGCGTGATCTTTCGCGACATCACCCCACTGTTTCAGTCGCCGACGGCTCTGCGCCTGGTGATGGACAGTTTCGCCCACCGTTACGTCGAAGCCGACTTCACCCACATCGGTGCGATGGATGCCCGGGGTTTCCTGATCGGTTCGGTGCTGGCTTATCAACTGAATAAGCCGCTGGTGCTGTTCCGCAAACAAGGCAAACTGCCGCCGGACTTGTTGGCCGAGGGTTACGCGACCGAATACGGCGAAGCCTTCCTGGAAGTGCACGCCGACAGCCTGTGCGAAGGCGATTCGGTGGTGATGTTCGATGATTTGATCGCCACTGGCGGGACGCTGATTGCAGCGGCCAACCTGATTCGCCGCATGGGCGCGCGCGTGCATGAGGCGGCGGCGATTATCGATTTGCCGGAGCTGGGTGGCTCGCAGCGTCTGGAAGATATGGGCATCCCTACCTTCTGTCTGACGCAGTTTGCCCTGACTGATAAGTAAGCGGCGCTCCCACTGACGCCATCGCTGGCAAGCCAGCTCCCACAGGTTTTTTGGTGTACACAACCTTTGTGAACGACCTGAATCACTGTGGGAGCTGGCTTGCCAGCGATGAAGCCAGCCGCAACACCGAAGATCAAAGCCCCATCTGCTTGCTGATGATCTCGTTCATCACCTCTCGCGTCCCGCCGCCAATCGACAAGATGCGGTTATCCCGATACAGCCGCTCCACCAGACTCTCGCGCATGTAACCCAGACCACCCAAAATCTGCACGGCTTCGGTAGTGATTCGGTCCGAGGTGTCCGTAGCAAAATTCTTGGCCATGGAGATCTCCTTGATCACACTCTGCCCCGCCGCCATTTTCGCCGCTTGCCGATAAGTGAATTCCCGAGACACCTCCAACGCCGTGGCCATTTCGGCCAGACGATGCTTGATCACCTGGAACTTGCCGATCGGTTTGCCGAAAGCCTCGCGCTCGCGGGCCCACTTCAGACTCTCCTCCAGCGCCAACTGCGCGGTCATGTTGGCCATCAGCGCCAGCGCCAGCCGTTCACTCTGGAAGTTGCCCATGATGCAGGCGAAGCCCATGTTCTCGGCGCCGATCAGATTGCCCACAGGCACGCGGCAATCGTCGAAGAACAACTCGGCGGTGTCTGACGCCCACCAGCCCATTTTTTTCAACTGACGGCCGAGGGTGAAGCCCGGCGTTCCCTTCTCGATCAAGAGCAGACTGATGCCGGCGAAACCCGGCGCTCCGGTGCGCACCGCGACGGTGTAGTAATCGGCGCGCACACCACTGGTGATAAAGGTTTTGCTGCCGCTGACCCGGTAGAAATCGCCGTCACGCACGGCGCGGGTCTGCAGATTGGCGACGTCGGAGCCGCCGCCGGGCTCGGTGACCGCCAGGGCGCTGATCTTTTCGCCACTGAGCACTTGGGGCACGACGCGGTTACGGACGTCGGGGCGGGCCCATTTGACGATCGGTGGCAGACCGATATCCAGCGACCCCAGCCCCGCCACCAGCCCGCCGGAGCCGCAGCGCATCAACTCCTCACTGGCGGCGACCTTGGCGAACAGGTCGCCTTCATGACTGCCGCCGAGCGCTGCCGGGTAACCGATACCAAGGATGCCGGCGGCGCCGGCCTTCAGGTACAGCTCACGGGGGAAGCTCTCGGCTTCTTCCCACTGATCGATGTCCGGCAGGATCTCGCGCTCGACGAAACGTCTGACGCTGTCGCGGACCATTTGGTGGCTGGGGTCGAAGTATTCCTGAAAGGCAGGCATGGGCGAGCTCCACGGAAGGGTTCGCCGAACTTAACCGAGCGCTTGCTTGGTTTTCAACAATATTGTGTGATTTGGAGAGACCGAGGTGCGTTCATCGCTGGCAAGCCAGCTCCCACAGGGTTCGGAGTTGTCGACAAATTTTGCGACCAACACAAATCACTGTGGGAGGGTTCGCCGACGCTAACCGAGCGCTTGCTTGGTTTTCAACAGTATTGTGTGATTTGGAGAGACCGAGGTGCGTTCATCGCTGGCAAGCCAGCTCCAACAGGGTTCGGAGTTGTCGACAAATTTTGCGACCAACACAAATCACTGTGGGAGCTGGCTTGCCAGCGATGGGGTCAGAACAAGCAATAAAGAACTCAGAGGGCGATCGGTTTGCGGCCGGCAAACGAATGCGCCAGCGTGCCGCCATCCACCAGCTCCAGCTCACCCCCCAACGGCACCCCGTGGGCAATCCGCGAAGCGATCAGGCCTTTGTTGTTGAGCAACTGGGCGATGTAATGCGCCGTCGCCTCGCCTTCCACTGTCGGGTTGGTGGCCAGGATAACCTCGGTAAACGTCCCCGCCTCTTCAATCCGCGCCATCAACTGCGGAATGCCGATCGCCTCAGGTCCGAGTCCATCCAGCGGCGACAAGTGCCCCTTGAGTACAAAGTAGCGCCCACGGAAACCGGTCTGCTCGACCGCATACACATCCATCGGCCCTTCGACCACGCACAGCAGGGTGTCGTCGCGGCGAGTATCGGCGCACTGCGGGCACAGATCGTCTTCGGTCAGCGTGCGGCACTGGCGGCAGTGACCGACCCCTTCCATGGCCTGATTCAAGGATTGAGCCAGACGCAGACCGCCGCTACGGTCGCGCTCGAGCAACTGCAACGCCATGCGCTGGGCGGTTTTCTGACCCACACCCGGCAGAATTCGCAGGGAGTCGATCAGTTGGCGAATCAAAGGGCTGAAGCTCATGGGTAAAAAGTCCGACAAAACAACGAGACGCGGTTTATACCCGCGCCTCTGGCCAGCGTCAAATACTCAGTCCTGGGCGACCTTCACCACCAGTTTGCCGAAGTTGCGCCCTTCCAGCAGACCGATAAACGCCTCGGGCGCCTGTTCCAGGCCCTCGACCACGTCCTCGCGGAATTTCACCTTGCCCTCGCGCACCCACGGCACCATGTGGCTAATGAATTCCGGCTGACGATCACCGTAGTCATCAAAGACGATGAAGCCCTGAATCCGCACGCGCTTGGTCAACAGCGTGCGTTGCAGCATCGGCAAGCGATCCGGGCCCGTGGGCGCCTCAGAGGCGTTGTAACCGGCGATCAGCCCGCACAACGGAATGCGCGCCTTCGGATTGAGCAGCGGCACGACCGCGTCGAACACATGACCACCGACATTCTCGTAGTAAATGTCGATGCCATTCGGGCAAGCCTTGGCCAGTTGTTCGGCGAAATCCGCCGCTTTGTGATCAATGCACGCATCGAAACCCAGCTCCTCAACCACGTATTTGCACTTCTCGGCACCGCCCGCCACACCCACAGCGCGCAGGCCTTTGATCTTCGCCACTTGCCCGACCACCGAGCCGACCGCGCCCGAAGCTGCCGCCACCACGAGAGTCTCGCCCTCTTTTGGCTGGCCGATGTCCATCAGGCCCATGTACGCGGTCATGCCCGGCATACCCAGCACACCCAGGGCCATCGACGGGCTCGGCAGCCCTGAAGGGATCGGAATGATATTGCGGCCGTCGCTGATGCTGTGGCTCTGCCAACCGGTGGCGCCGACCACCAGATCGCCTTCGTGGAATTTCGGATGACGCGATTGCTCGACCCGGCTGACAGCGCCACCGGTCATCACTTCGCCGATTTGTACCGGCGCGGCGTAGGACGGAGCGTCACTCATGCGTCCGCGCATGTAGGGGTCCAGCGACAGGTACAGGGTTTTCAGCAGCACCTGCCCGTCTTCAAGATCCGGCAACGCTTCGCGCTCCAGACGGAAGTTTTCCGGGGTCGGTGCGCCCACCGGGCGCGAGGCCAGGACAAAGCGTTGGTTGAGCGTCAGAGGGTCGGACATGTCAGCGTCTCCTGTGAATGAGGAATTCGAAGGTATAGGGAGCAGACCTTTGTGGCGGTGGCGCGTTCCACTTGATCGTTCCCACGCTCCGCGTGGGAATGCCTCAACGGACGCTCTGCGTTCGGCTCTGGACTGGGGACGCGGAGCGTCCCGGGCTGCGTTCCCACGCAGAGCGTGGGAACGATCAACCAGAAACAAAAATGCCAGGCGCGATGCCTGGCATTTTGTGTAGCTCATCTGCCGCGCAATGGCGAATCAGAAAGGCAGTTTCATACCCGCTGGCAGGTTCATGCCGGCGGTCATGCTGCCCATTTTTTCCTGGCTGTTGGCTTCGATCTTGCGCACGGCGTCGTTGACGGCGGCAGCAACCACGGCTTCCAGCATCTCTTTGTCGTCTTCGCTCAGACCTTCGACCAGGCTTGGGTCGATGCTCACGCTTTTCACGTCGTGACGACCGGTCATCACCACGGTGACCATATCGCCGCCGGCCTTACCGGTGACTTCGGCGTTGGCCAGTTCTTCCTGCATCTTGGCCATTTTTTCCTGCATCTGCTGCGCCTGCTTCATCAGGCCGGCCATGCCACCTTTCATCATGGGAATCACCTCAAAAGTACTTGGATCAAAACAGCGCCCGGCGAGTTGGGCCAGGCGCCCTCAGTTATTAGCCTTGGGCGACCAAGGCGTCGACAGGTTCAATAGTATCGTGTCGCACCACCGCGCCGAACTGCTGGACCATCTGCTGGATGAACGGATCGCCGTGGATCGACTCTTCCGCCTCGCGCTGACGGTTGGCACGCCGCCGGGACGCAGCCTGAGCCGGGGTTTCCTGCTCGGGCTTGATCAGCTCGATGGTCAGGCTCAGCGTGCGGCCGTGGAACTGGTTCAACGCATCGTTGAGACGACGCTGTTGCGTAGCGTTGAACAGCGCGCTGTGCGCCGGATCGAGGTGCATCAGCCAATGGTCGCCATCGACGGCAATCAATGTGCAGTTGGCGGCGATGCTGCCGGTCATGCCGGAGATCGGCAGTTTCGGGAACAGTTCCAGCCATTGCAAGGCCAGACCGGTGGCCGGTGCCGCAGCCGGTTCTGGCTCAGGCTCCGGTGCAGGCTCGGCGGCGTGTTCGCTGGCCAGTTCGTCGAGGTAGCTGTAAGCCGAATCCATGTCCGGCTCGATGTAATCCTCGTCCAGCGGCGGCTCGTCGTCCATGTCCATGCCCGGGGTGGCGGCATCGACGTCGGCGACCGACGGCTCCGGAATCGGCGCAGCGGCCCACTCCGGTGCGTCCGGGACGACGCTGTCCGGGGTCGGCAGCGGCATCGGCGGCAACTCGGGTTGCTCGGCGGCGATTTCCAGCACGGGCTCGACGGCAGGTTGCTGCGCGGGCTCGGGCTCAGGCTCTACCGGATCGTTCCACGGCAGATCGACCACTGCTTCGACGGCAACTGGCTCCGGCTCGGGTTCCGGTGCTGGTTGCGGCTCAGCTGCGACCACAGGCTCGGCAACCGGTACCGGCGCAACCACCAGAGTTGGTGCTGGTGTTGGTGTCGGTGCAACCGCCGCAGCGACTACCGGTGCAGGTTTAGACGCGGCAGCCACGGAGTTTGCGGAATCAACTGTGGCCTGGCTGATCCCCACTGGCTTTAGCGGCTGCCTCGGGGCGTCCGCCGTATCCGCCGGCCGGAAGGCCAGCATTCGCAGCAGGACCATTTCGAAACCACCGCGTGGATCCGGTGCCAGCGGCAAATCGCGGCGACCGATCAGGCCCATCTGGTAATAGAACTGCACGTCTTCGGCCGGCAAGGCCTGGGCCAGCGCCAACACGCGATCCCGATCACCATGGCCATTGTCGACACCTTCCGGCAGCGCCTGAGCGATGGCAACGCGGTGCAGCACATTGAGAATTTCCGAGAGCACGCCGTTCCAGTCCGGGCCTTGCTCGGCCAGATGACGCACGGCTTCGAGCAACGCCTTGGCGTCGCCTTCGATCAACGCATGCAGCACGTCGTAAACCTGACCGTGATCCAGCGTACCGAGCATCGCCCGCACGTCGGTGGCCAGTACCTTGCCTTCACCGAACGCGATCGCCTGATCTGTCAGGCTCATGGCGTCACGCATCGAACCGTCAGCGGCGCGACCGAGCAGCCACAGTGCATCGTCTTCGAACGGCACGTTTTCCGCCGTCAGCACGTGGGTCAAATGCTCGACCACACGTTCCGGCGTCATGTTCTTCAGCGAGAACTGCAAGCAACGCGACAAAATCGTTGCCGGAAGTTTCTGCGGGTCGGTGGTCGCCAGGATGAACTTGACGTACGGCGGCGGCTCTTCAAGGGTTTTCAGCAGCGCATTGAAGGAATGGCTGGAAAGCATGTGCACTTCGTCGATCAGGTAGACCTTGAAGCGCCCACGGCTTGGCGCGTACTGCACGTTGTCGAGCAGTTCGCGAGTGTCTTCGACCTTGGTGCGGCTGGCGGCGTCGATCTCGATCAGGTCGACGAAACGCCCCTCATCGATTTCACGGCACACCGAGCACTCGCCGCACGGGCTGGAAGTGATACCTGTTTCACAGTTCAGGCATTTGGCAATGATCCGCGCAATCGTGGTTTTACCCACCCCGCGCGTACCGGTGAACAGGTACGCGTGGTGCAGCCGCTGGCTGTCCAAGGCATTGATCAGAGCCTTGAGCACATGGGTCTGGCCGACCATTTCGCGGAACGAGCGCGGACGCCATTTACGTGCAAGAACCTGATAACTCATCGAAAACCGTCGCAACGAAGGAAGCTGAAGCGGCTAATGCTAGCGGAGCAAGGGCAAAATTGCATCCGGTGTGCTCGTCTAATATGGCTAAGCTGCATGAGCAGAGGCTTTTATCGGCTCGGGATCGGGAATTACCGGAGCGTTTATGCGTTGGGCCGTGGGGGCGTTGCTGGGAATCAGCCTGAACGTGACGGCAGCCGAACCACCGCTGCGTTTCGTCGTGGCCGACAGTTGGGCCATGCCGATGGTGCAGATCGAGCGTGGCCAGCCAACCCAAGGCATCCTGCACGACATGATGCTCAGCCTCGCCACCCAGGTCGGCGTGCCGGCAGAATTTCACGTACTGCCACGCGCTCGTGTGCAGAACGCCATGGAACGCGGTGAAGTCGATGTGCGCTGCTATGCCGCACAGTCATGGCTGCCGAATCAGTCCGGCGATTACATCTGGAGCATTCCGTTGTTGTTCCAGCGTGACCTGCTGATCAGCGGCCAAAGTCAGCCCGCCCATGTTGAGCCGGCAAGCCTGGCGCCCCAGTCGATCGGCACCGTGCTCGGCTATACCTATCCGACCCTGCAACCGCTGTTCGATGCCAATCAACTGCAACGCGAAGATGCGCGCAACCAGGAACAGGTGCTGGATAAACTGCTGGCCGGGCGTTATCGCTATGCGGTGAGCAATCAATGGACGCTGGACTGGTTCAATCAACGCCTGACGCCGGACCAGCAACTGCACGGCGTGGCGGTGCTGCAGGAACAGCATGTGGGTTGTTATGTGAGGAATGATCCGAAGGTGCCGGTACAGCGGATTTTGCGCACGTTGCTGCGGATGAAAATGTCGGGGGAGATTGATGAGATTATCCGGCTGTATACCGGACAGCCTGACAACACCCCATAACCCTGTGGGAGCTGGCTTGCCAGCGATAGCGGTGGGTCAGATTCATTTGTATTGCTGAAAGCCTGCAATCGCTGGCAAGCCAGCTCCCACAGGATCATCTTCAACAGGGAAATCTTGTCGGTTCGTTAAATCACAGGCACAAAAAAACCGCAGTGGGCGAAACCCATGCAGTTCTGTTTGAAGCGTTCGATTGTTCGTTAAGGTGGTAACCCCACCAGCCACACCCCGGCACACAATGTTCCCGCTGTGGCTGCTGCCTTCCGGCTCTGACCAGGTTCACGGGTAATCGTTGCGGGGGGACCGATGGGGTCACCATAACGACGCTTGCCTGTCGGCGAGCCGCGCCATTGTACCTATCTGAGGTGAAGTTACAACCGTTGGTTGCAGATAAAAATATGAACAGCTTCAAGGACATGCGCCATGCCCGAAAAGATCGCAACCTGCGTCAGCGTTTACAGGGCAAGAACCTCGTCTGCCCGACCGCCCGCCTGCTGGATCACCAGATGAATGAAGTGCAGTTTGGCAATCGCCGGTGCCGGCAGCACGAACGGGTAAAAATCCGGCTGGCCCATGCTGCGTGACAGTTCATTGAGCATGCCGGCCAATTCGATCCACGCGTTGACGAACGAGAGAAACGCCTCGCCGCCGGGATGTTCCGGGTCATACAGCGTGCTGATGGGAAACGGCTGGTAGTCGAAATCCATTTCCCGCGCGCTCATGCCAAAGCCCAACGCGGTGTCCACAGCGTCCATCATGTGCAGGTAATGCGCCCAGGTTTCTGCCCAGTCTTCCCACGGGTGCATGGTCGCGTAGGCGCTGACATAGTGCTGCGGCCAGTCCATTGGTGCGCCCTGTTGATAGTGGCGATCCAGCGCTTCGGCGTAACTGGCGCGCTCGTCGCCGAACAGGCTGCGGAATGAATCGAGCCACGGGCCGTTGGCGATCAGGCGATCCCAGTAGTAGTGGCCGACCTCATGGCGGAAATGCCCGAGCAGCGTGCGATACGGTTCGTGCATCTGCGCCCTCACCCGCTCGCGGTGGGCGTCGTCGGCTTCTTTGATATCGAGGGTGATCAGGCCGTTGGCATGGCCGGTCATCGGCGCGTTGCCTTCGAGGTCGACGCCGATAAAGTCAAAGGCCAGCCCGGTTTGCTCGTCCACGGTTTTCGGGGTGACCTGCAAGCCGAGGGTGATCAGTTGCGCGATCAGTCGCCGCTTGGCAATTTCGACCTTGCGCCAGCGCTCGGGGTTTTCCGGGTCGGACAGATCGGGGATGGTGCGATTGAGGCTGCAGGCGATGCACAGGCTGTCGTGATCGTTGGCCGGCAGCAGCCAGTTGCACGCGGCAGGCGTGTCTAAATTGGCGCAACGACGGAACAGCCCGGCGTCGGGATCGGCGTCGAGGGTCCAGGTGCCATCCTGCGGCCCCGGTTGCAGCGAGGTCAGGCGACTTTCTTCGGGTTGATAGCCGAGCAACGCATTGCAGGCCAGGCATTGGCTGTTGCGAAAGAACAGCGACTGGCCGCAGCGGCACGGCCAGACTTTGCTGTTGCGTGAAGACCCGCCCATGAACGGCGCGACGATGCGAGAACTGAGCTGCTCGAAAAAGCGGTACATGGCGATCTCTCCCTGGGGCTTGCCAAGACTAGATCATTCGCATGACAACATCGTTCCCGCGTTTTGCTGATCGTTCCAACGCTCTGCGTGGGAATGCATCCAGTGACGCTCTGCGTCACAGCGGACGCGGAGCGTCCGGGGCGGCATTCCCACGCGGGAGCGTGGGAACGATCAAACGTTCAGGCCATGGGTTTTGAGGAAGGCGATAAAGGTTTCTTCGTCCATTACCTTCACGCCCAGTTCATTGGCCTTGGTCAGCTTGGAACCAGCGCCGGGGCCGGCGACCACGCAGTGAGTTTTCGCCGACACGGAACCAGCGACCTTGGCACCCAGGCTTTCCAGATGCTCCTTGGCGACATCGCGGCTCATCAACTCGACCTTGCCGGTCAGCACCCAGGTCTCGCCGGACAGCGGCAAGCCTTCGACGACTTTCTTCTCGCTCTGCCAGTGCATACCGAAATCGCGCAGTTGCTTCTCGGATTCTTCCGCCAGTTGCCGATGCTCAGGCAAGGCAAAAAACTCACGTACCGAATTCGCCTGTTTCTCCGGCAGTGCCTGACGCATGTCCAGCCAGTCGGCATTCATCACCGCTTCCAGCGAACCAAACTTGTCCGCCAGTTTTTGCGCACCGCCCGGGCCGACCGAAGGGATGTGCAGTTTGTCGAGGAAACCGCCAAGCGTGGTGCTGGCAGCGAACTCGGCGCCCAACTCGCCTTGGTCCTGAATCTGCAAACCATGGCCGAGCAATTCAGTGATCACCTGTTGGTTATGCGCATCTTCAAAGAAGCTGTGAATCTCGTGCGCCACTTCCAGGCCAACATCCGGCAGGTAGGTCAACACTTGCGGCAACGCCTGCTGAACGCGCTCCAGCGACCCCAATGAGCGCGCCAGCACCTTGGCCGTCTCTTCGCCGACATCGGGAATGCCGAGTGCATAGATGAAACGCGCCAGCCCCGGTTTCTTGCTGTCCTCGATGGCCGCGAGCAGTTTGTTGCTCGACACCTCGGCAAAACCTTCCAGATCGACGATGTCGTCGAATTTCAGCGCGTACAGATCGGCCGGCGAGCTGACCAGACCTTCGTCGACCAGTTGCTCGACACTCTTGTCGCCGAGGCCTTCAATGTCCATCGCCCGGCGCGAGACGAAGTGGATGATCGCCTGCTTCAGTTGCGCGCCACAGGCCAGACGGCCGACGCAGCGATACACCGCGCCTTCGCTGACAGTTTCCTTGCCTTTGCTGCGCTTGATCAGTTGCGTGCGCTCGACGTGCGAACCGCAGACCGGGCAGCTATCGGGAATCTGCACCGCACGGGCGTTTTCCGGGCGGCGATCCATAACCACCTGCACCACTTGCGGAATCACGTCGCCGGCGCGACGGATGATCACGGTGTCACCGATCATCAAGCCCAGACGCGCCACTTCGTCCATGTTGTGCAGCGTGGCATTGGCCACGGTGACGCCGGCAACCTTGACCGGTTTCAGTCGTGCGACTGGCGTGACGGCGCCGGTGCGGCCGACCTGGAATTCCACGTCGAGCAACTCGGTGAGTTCTTCCATCGCCGGGAATTTATGTGCGATGGCCCAGCGCGGTTCGCGGGCGCGGAAGCCCAGCTCACGCTGATCGGCGATGCTGTTGACCTTGAACACCACGCCGTCGATTTCATAGGCCAGCGAATTACGCCGCTCGCCGATGTCGCGGTAGTAATCCAGGCACTCGCCGATGCCCTTGGCCAACTTCAGCTCGTGACTGATCGGCATGCCCCATTTCTGCAACTGCTTGAGGTTGCCGATGTGGGTGTCGGCAATATCGTGGGAAACCTGACCAATGCCGTAGCAGCAGAATTCCAGCGGACGGTTGGCGGTGATCTTCGAATCCAGCTGACGCAAGCTGCCGGCCGCAGCGTTGCGCGGGTTGGCGAAGGTCTTGCCGCCGACTTCCAGTTGCGAGGCGTTGAGGCGCTCGAAACCGGCCTTGGACATGAACACTTCACCGCGCACTTCCAGGGTCGCCGGCCAGCCTTCGCCGTGCAGCTTCAGGGGAATGTTACGCACGGTGCGCACGTTGACGCTGATGTCTTCACCGGTGGTGCCGTCGCCGCGTGTGGCGCCACGTACCAGCACGCCGTCCTGATAGAGGAGGCTGACCGCCAGGCCATCGAGCTTGGGTTCGCAGCTGTACTCCACCGCCGCGCCGCCACCGAACAGGTCACCGGCCGGCAGATCCAGCCCTTCGGTGACGCGGCGATCGAACTCGCGCATGTCGGTTTCTTCGAAGGCGTTGCCGAGGCTGAGCATCGGCACTTCGTGACGCACCTGGGTGAACGCGGTGAGCGCCACGCTGCCGACTCGCTGGGTCGGCGAGTCGCTGGTGATCAGTTCGGGATTGGCCGCTTCCAGCGCTTTGAGCTCGTGGAACAACCGGTCGTACTCGGCGTCCGGAATGCTCGGTTCGTCGAGGACGTGGTACCGGTAATTATGCTGATCGAGTTCAGCGCGCAGCTCTAGAATGCGGTTTTTGGCGGCGGTCATGGGGTGTTCTCTCATAAAGCAAAAGAGCAGCCGAGGCTGCTCAATCTATTTGCCGATTGCCTCTTTTTTATCGCGAGGCAATCTTTTCAATCAACGCTTCTGGGTCAGGGCGCGGCGTTCGAATTCGACGATGCGCTGACGGTAGTGCTCAATCGTTTGTGCGGTCAGCACGCTGCGCTGGTCATCTTTCAGCTCGCCGTTCAGTTCCTGCGACAGCTTGCGGGCTGCGGCCACCATGACATCGAAAGCCTGCTTAGGATGACGCGGGCCTGGCAGGCCGAGGAAGAAGCTCACCGCCGGGGTGCTGAAATGGTCGATATCGTCCAGATCGAAGATGCCCGGTTTGACCGCATTGGCCATGGAGAACAACACTTCACCGTTGCCGGCCATGCTTTCGTGGCGGTGGAAAATATCCATCTCACCAAAACGCAGACCACTTTCCAGAATGTTCTGCAACAGCGCCGGGCCTTTGAAGCCGGCAGCGTCGCGGCAGATCACGCTGATCACCAGCACTTCTTCGGCTTGCGGCTGATCCTTGTCGACAACAGCAGGCGCAGGCTTGCTGTCTTCAACGAAGTCATCGTCACGGCTGCTGAAGCTCGGGCCGTCATCCAGATCGAGGTTGAGGTTCAGGTCACCCTGAGCCGGACCGTTGCTGCCACGTTTGCCACGCTTCGAACCGGATTCGCGAGGCTCGCGTGCTTCGCGGGCCGGCATGCTCACCGAGGGCAGATCGTGTTCGTCCAGCTGCGGTTCTTTATGGTTGTCCAGCACGCGAGCCGGGCCCAACAGCTCGGCGCTGGTGTCCTCGTCCGGCAGGTTGGACAGACTTCGGTCAAGACGGAATTTCAGTTTTCCCTTGCCGCCGCGCATACGGCGCCAGCCATCGAAAAGAATACCGGCTATCACAATGATGCCGATGACGATCAGCCACTCGCGCAGACCGATTTCCATGTAATCCCGTGCCTCTATAAAAAATGCTGAAAAATAAGGGGTTTACACTGTGCAAACCGCTTTAAAACGTGGCGCCAACTCTATGTTCTGACAGGCGTTTTGCCCACGTATACGAAAAATTGACATTAAACTAGCACGACCAAAGACAACTTTACACCGTCTGTCTCATTGGCTTGCGCGAATATGTCGATTGGCCAGCAAGTCGAACGCGGTAAAAAAGTCCTACAAAACTAAATTACCTTTCCGACACCACGCTGGCTCAGGCGTCCACCATCGCCATCGCCTCCTCGACATCCACGGCTACCAGTCGCGAACAACCCGGTTCATGCATCGTTACGCCCATCAACTGCTCGGCCATTTCCATGGCGATTTTGTTGTGGGTGATGTAGATGAACTGCACGGTCTGCGACATCTCTTTGACCAAGCGTGCGTAGCGTCCAACGTTAGCGTCATCCAGTGGCGCGTCAACCTCATCGAGCATGCAGAACGGCGCCGGATTCAATTTGAAGATGGCAAATACCAGTGCCAGCGCGGTCAGGGCTTTTTCCCCGCCGGAGAGCAAATGGATGGTGCTGTTCTTCTTCCCTGGCGGCTGCGCCATGATCGTTACCCCTGTATCGAGTAGATCTTCGCCCGTCAGTTCCAAATACGCCCGTCCACCACCGAAAACTTTTGGAAAAAGTGCCTGTAAACCGCCATTGATCTGATCAAAGGTATCTTTGAAACGGTTACGGGTTTCCTTGTCGATCTTGCGGATAACGTTTTCCAGCGTCTCCAGTGCTTCGACCAGATCGGCATCCTGCGCATCCAGATAACGCTTACGCTCGGACTGTTGCGTGTATTCATCGATGGCCGCGAGGTTGATCGCGCCCAGGCGTTGAATCCGCGCATTGATCCTTTCGAGTTCTTCTTCGGCTTCGCGTTCACTGGCCTGCGCGGTCAATGTGGCGAGCACGCCATTGAGATCGTAGCCGTCTTCGAGCAACTGATCCTGCAAAGCCTTGCGGCGCACGGTCAGGGCCTGCCATTCCATGCGTTGCTGTTCGAGCTGGCCGCGAATCAGCTGCGATTGCTGCTCGGCCTGGGTCCGGCGCTTTTCTGCGTCGCGCAATTCGCGGTCGGCGTCTTCCAGGGCGATCTGCGCAGTCTTGAGTTCTTCGTCGACGGTCATGCGCTTGTCGAGCAGCTCTTCGAGTTTCAGGCGCAGCTCTTCCAGCGGTGCCTCGCCCTCCTCCAGATTCAGACTCAACTGTTCGCGTTTTTCGGTCAGACGCTCGGCCTGCATTTCCAGACGCTCCAGCGCCTGACGCGTGGAATCATGCTGAGCGCGCAACGAGCCGAGACGCACGGCCAATTGGTGCGCGTGATCCTTGTGCTGACGCGCTTCCTGACGCACGCGATCAAGGCGCTCGCGCAGGCTGTCGCGCTGGGCCAACAGCAATTCGCGCTGCTCGGTATCCAGTGCCATCGCGTCGAGGGCTTCCTGCAACTGCATGCGCGCTTCGCCGACTTGTTCGTGCTCAAGTTCGCGCTGTTCGCCAAGCTCGACCAGCTCTTCATCGAGGCGTGTGCGGCGCAAAGTCAACTGTTCGGCCTTGGCTTTGCCGGCGGACAGTTGCGCTTTCAATTCACCTTGCTGACGTGCTTCGTCTTGCAGCAAACGACGCAAATGTTCGCGACCGTTTTCCTGCTGACGCTGTTGCGCACGCAGGGTTTGCAGACGGGTTTCCATGGCCTCGACCGTGGCTTCTTTCTCTTCGCGCTCAAGGTGCAGCGCTTCGATTTCCTGGCCACGGGCAAGCATGCCGCTCTCGGCCTCGCTGGCACGACGCACACGCAAGAAGTGACGACCGACCCAATAACCGTCGCGACTGATCAGGCTCTCGCCAGCGCTTAATTGCCCACGCAAGGCCAAGGCCTGTTCGAGGCTGTCGACGGGTTTGACCTGACCGAGCCACGGCGACAGATTGATCTGCGCCTCGACCTTATCCAGCAAGCTGCCGGCCACGCGTACGCCATCGGTGCCGGGGCTGAGCAGGCGCAAATCGCCTTGGGTGAAACCGGACAGATCGAAGCCGCTGAAGTCGTCGACCAGCACCGCTTGCAGATCGGCGCCGAGCACGGTTTCCACCGCCAGCTCCCAACCGGCCTCGACCTTCAGGCCTTCGGCCAGGCGCGGACGCTCGGTGAGGTTGTGTTCCTTTAACCATTCGGCAGTGCCGGTGCCCGGATCGAGTGCGGCTTGTTGCAAGGCTTCCAGCGAAGCCAGGCGACCATTTAGCCGCTGCAAGTCACCCTGTGCCTGCTGCTGCGCGGTCAGCGCTTGCTGTAATTCCTGACGCAGTTGCTCAAGCTTTTCGACCTGCGCTTCTTCGCTGGTCTGCAAATCTTCGAGGGTCGCTTCGGACTCGGCGAGTTGCTCGTTGAGCTCCATGATCGCCGCGTCTTCCGGGTCGGCCGAAAGCAGCGCGCGCTCTTCGCCGAGGCGCTTTTGCCGATCGGCGAGACGCTCCATGCTGGTTTCCAGCTGCTGGATGCGCGACTGCTGCACTTCGGCCTGACGACGCGGTTCGGCGGCGGTCAGGTTGAAGGCGTCCCACTGCTCCTGCCAACCGTGCATGACGCTTTCGGAATCTTCCAGCGCAGCGGCGGCTTCTTCGGCGGCAGCGCTGGTGACTTCCTGCTCGGGGGTGAGCATGTCCAGTTCTTCGCCGAGGGTCAGCAGCAAGGTGCGGTCGTGACCCAGATGCGATTCGGTTTCCAGGCGTGCTCGTTCGGCTTCTTTCAGATCGTCCTGCAACTGGCGCAAACGTTGCTGGCCGTGCTGGATGCTCTGCTCGACCCGGGCGATGTCGCCGCCGACCGAATAGAAGCGCCCCTGCACCAGATTGAAGCGTTCGGACAGATCGTGGTGCCCGTCGCGCAGGCGTTCGATGGCCGCGTCGGCATTGCGCTGTTCTGCGACCAAGGCTTCGAAACTGATTTCCTGAGTGCCGATGATCGACTCGCGCTGGCCGACCTGATCGTTCAGATCCTGCCAGCGCAGGGCCGACAGTTGCGCCTTGAGCTGACGCTCCTCGGCTTTGAATTCCTGATACTTCTTCGCCGCCTCGGCCTGGCGGTGCAGGCGTTCGAGTTGACGCTCCAGCTCTTCGCGCAGGTCGGTCAGGCGAGCAAGGTTTTCGTGGGTGCGGCGGATACGGTTTTCGGTTTCGCGCCGGCGCTCTTTATATTTCGAGATGCCGGCCGCTTCTTCAATGAAGTTGCGCAGGTCTTCGGGCTTGGACTCGATCAGCTTGGAGATCATCCCCTGCTCGATGATCGAGTAACTGCGCGGGCCGAGGCCGGTGCCGAGGAAAATATCGGTGATATCGCGACGACGGCATTTGGTGCCGTTGAGGTAATAGGTGGTCTGGCTGTCGCGAGTGACTTTGCGGCGAATGGAGATTTCCGCGTAAGCCGCGTACTCGCCCAGCAACGTGCCGTCGGAGTTGTCGAAGACCAGTTCGATGCTGGCCTGACTCACCGGTTTACGGCTGGTCGAACCGTTGAAGATGACGTCGGTCATCGACTCGCCACGGAGGTTCTTCGCCGAACTTTCGCCCATCACCCAGCGCACGGCGTCGATGATGTTCGACTTGCCGCAACCGTTCGGCCCGACGACTGCCGCCATGTTACTGGGGAAGTTCACCGTGGTCGGGTCGACGAAGGACTTGAATCCCGCCAGTTTGATGCACTTGAGCCGCACGCTTAGGCAACCGTCAGGGCGGACACCACCAGATCGCAGCTGCGCTGGGCGTAAGCCGTCAGCACGATGCGGATCTGCGGCAAATCACGGGCAAGCACGGCGGCCAGCAAGCGCTCGAACAGTTCGAGGAACTCGCTCATTTCGGCCTTGCGCTGTTCGAGGGCAAGGAAGTAGGCGCGGCTCATGGCCGGCTGCAGGTTCTCGACGGTCTCTTGCAGGTACGGGTTGTTGGCGAACGGATAGGCAGCGCGCATGACGCTGAAGCTGTCGTCGACAAAACTGCGGATGTCCTGGCGCTCGTAGCTGGCGGTCAGGCGCTGCTGAATTTGCACGAACGGCGCCATGTCCGACTGCACTTGCCAGCCGTTGGCCACCGAATTGCCGAGCAGGATGTACAGTTCGCTCATCAGCGTGCACAGGCTCTGCACCTTGTGCGGCGTCAGTTCGGTGACGTGCGCGCCACGGCGCGGCAGGATCGCGATCAGGTGGCGGCGTTCGAGGATCAGCAAGGCTTCGCGGACCGATCCGCGGCTGACATTAAGTGCCAGCGTGACCTTCTGTTCCTGGATGCGCTCTCCCGGCTTCATTTCGCCACGAATGATGCGTTCGGCGAGGTGGTGAGCAATTTGCTCGGCGAGGCTGTCCGGCGCCTTGAACGTCATGGTTGTCCTTCAAACTCTATCGATCTGCACAAGCGGCGCAGTGTAGCGCAAATGCACGGGCATGGCGGAGTGCCCACTGAGCGGTTTTTGGCACGAATCCCGCAAAAAAGCGGGGTGACCGATGAGGGTCAATACTGATTAGACACGTTGCTGATCGACGAAACGTATTTTCCTGACCTTTAAGTCAGAAAACCATTGACCGAAAAGTCAGACCTGCTAAATTCCGTTCACGTCGGTTAACAACAATAATGAGTCTGCGAGGCCTTCCGTGATCCAGTTTTTACTTAACCAGGAACTCCGTAGCGAGCACGCCCTGGACCCGAATCTGACTGTGCTCAATTACTTGCGTGAACACGTCGGCAAATCCGGTACCAAAGAAGGTTGCGCCAGCGGCGACTGCGGCGCTTGCACCGTGGTGGTTGGCGAGTTGCAAACGGATGACGATGGCCGCGAACACATTCGCTATCGCAGCCTCAACTCGTGCCTGACATTCGTTTCGTCACTGCACGGCAAACAACTGATCAGCGTCGAAGACCTCAAGCACAAAGGCGAACTGCACAGCGTGCAGAAAGCCATGGTCGAGTGCCACGGCTCGCAATGCGGTTTCTGCACCCCGGGTTTCGTCATGTCGCTGTTCGCTCTGCAAAAGAACAGCGATGCGCCGGATCACGCCAAGGCCCACGAAGCGCTGGCCGGCAATCTCTGCCGCTGCACCGGCTACCGGCCGATTCTGGCGGCTGCCGAGCAATCGTGCTGCGGCAAACAACCGGACCAGTTCGATGCCCGCGAAGCGGAAACCATCGCCCGCCTGAAAGCGATCGCCCCGACCGATATCGGCGAGCTGAACAGTGGCGACAAGCGCTGCCTGGTGCCGCTGACCGTCGCTGACCTGGCCGATCTCTACGACGCTTACCCACAAGCCCGCCTGCTTGCCGGCGGCACCGATCTGGCGCTGGAAGTCACCCAGTTCCACCGCACCCTGCCGGTGATGATCTATGTCGGCAACGTCGCCGAAATGAAGCGCATCGAAACCTTCGAAGACCGCATCGAAATCGGCGCTGCCACCGCCCTCTCCGACTGCTACGAAGCGTTGAACGCCGAGTACCCGGACTTCGGCGAACTGTTGCACCGCTTCGCCTCGCTGCAAATCCGCAACCAGGGCACCCTCGGCGGCAACATCGGCAACGCCTCGCCAATCGGTGATTCGCCTCCGCTGCTGATCGCCCTCGGCGCGCAAGTCGTGCTGTGCAAAGGCGAAACCCGGCGCACGCTGAACCTCGAAGATTACTTCATCGACTACAAAGTCACTGCCCGTCAGGAAAGTGAATTCATCGAGAAGATCATCGTCCCACGCGCCAGCGCCGAGCAGTTGTTCCGCGCCTACAAAGTTTCCAAGCGTCTGGACGACGACATCTCCGCCGTCTGCGCCGCGTTCAACCTGCGCGTCGAAAACGGCGTGATCAGCGATGCGCGCATGGCCTTCGGCGGTATGGCAGCAATTCCGAAACGCGCGGCTCACTGTGAAGCCGCATTGATCGGCCAGCCGTTCAACAACGCCGTGGTCGAACGCGCCTGCGCCGCACTGGCCGAAGACTTCACACCACTCTCGGACTTCCGCGCCAGCAAGGAATATCGCCTGCTCAGCGCGCAGAACCTGCTGCGTAAATACTTCATCGAACTGCAAACACCGCACATCGAGACTCGGGTGACCGCTTATGTCTAACCATCACGGCGTAGAAAAAACCCAGGCTGAACTGGCCGAACTGTTCGCCAAGGATCTGACCTCCGGCGTCGGCCGTAGCGTCAAGCACGACAGCGCCGCCAAGCATGTGTCCGGTGAAGCGCAGTACATCGATGACCGTCTGGAATTTCCGAACCAGTTGCACCTGTATGCACGCATGTCGGACCGCGCCCACGCGAAAATCATCAGCATCGACACCTCGCCGTGCTACGCCTTCGAAGGCGTGCGCATCGCCATCACCCACGAAGACGTGCCGGGCCTCAAGGACATCGGCCCTTTGATGCCCGGCGACCCGCTGCTGGCCATCGATGACGTGCAATTTGTCGGTCAACCGGTGCTCGCCGTCGCGGCGAAAGACCTGGAAACCGCACGCAAAGCGGCCATGGCTGCGATTATTGAATACGAAGACCTCGAGCCAGTGCTCGACGTGGTCGAAGCCCTGCGCAAACGCCACTTCGTGCTCGACAGCCACACCCATCAGCGCGGCGACTCGGTCTCTGCGCTGGCAACCGCTGAACACCGTATCCAAGGCACGCTGCACATCGGTGGTCAGGAACACTTCTATCTGGAGACGCAAATCTCCTCGGTGATGCCGACTGAAGACGGCGGCATGATCGTCTACTGCTCGACGCAGAACCCGACCGAAGTGCAGAAACTGGTCGCCGAAGTGCTCGACGTGTCGATGAACAAAATCGTCGTCGACATGCGCCGCATGGGCGGTGGTTTCGGCGGCAAGGAAACCCAGGCCGCCAGCCCGGCGTGCCTGTGCGCCGTGGTTGCGCACCTGACTGGCCAACCAACCAAGATGCGCCTGCCGCGCGTCGAAGACATGTTGATGACCGGCAAGCGTCACCCGTTTTACGTCGAGTACGACGTCGGTTTCGACAGCACCGGGCGCCTGCACGGGATCAACATGGACCTGGCCGGCAACTGCGGCTGTTCGCCGGACTTGTCCGCCTCGATCGTTGACCGGGCGATGTTCCACTCGGACAACTCGTACTACCTGGGCGACGCGACCATCCACGGTCACCGCTGCAAGACCAACACCGCGTCGAACACCGCTTACCGTGGTTTCGGTGGCCCGCAAGGCATGGTCGCGATCGAGGAAGTGATGGACGCGATTGCCCGTCACCTGCAGCTTGATCCGCTGGCTGTGCGCAAGGCCAACTACTACGGCAAGACCGAGCGCAACGTCACCCATTACTACCAGACCGTCGAGCACAACATGCTCGAGGAAATGACCGCCGAACTGGAAGAAAGCAGCCAGTACCACGAGCGCCGCGAAGCGATCCGTCGCTACAACGCCAACAGCCCGATCCTGAAAAAAGGCCTGGCGCTGACCCCGGTGAAATTCGGTATTTCCTTTACCGCGAGCTTCTTGAACCAGGCCGGCGCACTGATCCACATCTACACCGACGGCAGCATCCATTTGAACCATGGCGGCACGGAAATGGGCCAGGGGCTGAACACCAAAGTCGCGCAGGTCGTGGCTGAAGTGTTCCAGGTCGAGATTGATCGTGTGCAGATCACCGCGACCAACACCGACAAAGTACCGAACACCTCGCCGACAGCGGCGTCCAGCGGCGCCGACTTGAACGGTAAAGCGGCGCAGAACGCGGCTGAAATCATCAAGAAACGCCTGATCGAATTTGCTGCCCGGCAGTACAAAGTCAGCGAAGAAGACGTGCAATTCCATAACGGTCATGTGCGCGTCCGCGACCACATCCTGACCTTTGAAGCGCTGATCCAGCAGGCGTATTTCAATCAGGTTTCGTTGTCGAGCACCGGGTTCTACAAGACCCCGAAAATCTACTACGACCGCAGCCAGGCCCGTGGTCGGCCGTTCTACTACTTCGCCTTCGGCGCGGCGTGCTGCGAAGTGATCGTCGACACCCTGACCGGCGAGTACAAGATGCTCCGAACCGACATCCTTCACGATGTGGGTGCCTCGCTGAACCCGTCCATCGACATCGGTCAGGTCGAGGGCGGTTTCATCCAGGGCATGGGCTGGCTGACCATGGAAGAGCTGGTCTGGAACAACAAAGGCAAGCTGATGACCAACGGCCCGGCCAGCTACAAGATCCCGGCGGTGGCGGACATGCCGCTCGACCTGCGGGTGAAGCTGGTGGAAAACCGCAAAAACCCGGAAGACACGGTGTTCCATTCCAAGGCTGTCGGTGAGCCACCGTTCATGCTCGGGATTGCTTCGTGGTGTGCGATCAAGGATGCGGTGGCGAGCCTCGGTGACTATAAGCATCAACCGCAGATCGATGCGCCGGCGACGCCGGAGCGGGTGTTGTGGGGGTGTGAGCAGATGCGTCAGCTCAAGACCGTGAAAGCGGTCGAGGCAGAGACCGAACTGGCTCCGCTTTAAGACCGAGGCGCGGCCAATCGCTGGCAAGCCAGCTCCCACAGGGTTCTGCGGTGTTTATCCGATATGCGTTACACCGCAAATCCTGTGGGAGCTGGCTTGCCAGCGATGAGGCCCGAACAGATAACGATGTTGTAGGGGTGAACTATGTACAACTGGATCGACGCCCTCGCCGACCTGCAGAACCAGGGCGAACCCTGTGTGCTGGTGACGATCATCGAAGAACTCGGCTCGACCCCGCGTAATGCCGGCTCGAAAATGGTCGTCAGCGCGAAACAGACCTTCGACACCATCGGTGGCGGGCATCTGGAATACAAAGCCATGCAGATCGCTCGCGAGATGCTCGCCAGCGGCAAGCAGGACACCCATCTGGAGCGCTTCAGTCTCGGCGCCAGTCTGGGCCAGTGCTGCGGCGGCGCCACCGTGTTGCTGTTCGAACCGATGGGCCAGGTGCAGGCGCAGATTGCCGTGTTCGGCGCCGGCCATGTCGGCCGCGCCTTGGTACCGCTGCTTGCCGGCCTGCCCTGCCGGGTGCGCTGGATCGATTCGCGGGAAGAGGAATTCCCCGAACAGATTCCTCACGGCGTGCGTAAAATCGTCGCCGAGGAGCCTGTGGATGAAATTGATGACCTGCCCGCCGGCAGCTACTGCATCGTCATGACCCACAACCATCAGCTGGATCTAGAGCTGACCGCCGCCATCCTCAAGCGCAACGATTTCACCTGGTTCGGCCTGATCGGCTCGAAGACCAAACGCGCCAAATTCGAACACCGTCTGCGTGATCGCGGCTTCGACGCCAGCGTCGTGCAACGCATGCGCTGCCCGATGGGCATCAGCGAAGTCAAAGGCAAATTGCCTGTGGAAATCGCCATCTCCATCGCCGGCGAAATCATCGCCACCTATAACGCCAATTTCGGCCAGCAGACTGCCAGCGCCGAACCGATTGCCAAACTGCTGCCCGTTTCGCGCCGCAGTGAAGCCGCCAAACTCAAAGCCTCAAATTGATTAGAGAACCCTCATGCCTCTGACTCGCAAAGCCTACCGCGCCGCCATCCTGCACAGCATTGCCGACCCTGCCGAAGTCGGAATCGAAGCCTCCTACGAATATTTCGAGGATGGCCTGCTGGTGGTCGATGGCGGCAAGATCAGCGCCCTCGGCCACGCCAGTGATTTGCTGCCGACCCTGCCGGCGGACATCGAAATCGAGCACTACAAAGACGCGCTGATCACCCCGGGCTTCATTGACACGCACATTCACCTGCCGCAAACCGGCATGGTCGGTGCCTATGGCGAGCAACTGCTCGACTGGCTGAACACCTACACCTTCCCGTGCGAAAGCCAGTTCGGTGACAAGGCGCACGCCGACGATGTCGCGGATATTTTCATCAAGGAACTGCTGCGCAACGGCACTACCACTGCGCTGGTGTTCGGCAGCGTGCACCCGCAGTCGGTGAACTCGTTCTTTGAGGCAGCCGAAAAGCTCGATCTGCGGATGATCGCCGGCAAGGTGATGATGGACCGCAACGCCCCGGACTACCTGACCGACACCGCAGAATCCAGCTACGTCGAGAGCAAGGCGCTGATCGAGCGCTGGCACGGCAAGGGCCGCCTGCACTATGCGGTCACCCCGCGTTTCGCCCCGACCAGCACCCCGGAACAACTGACCCTCGCCGGGCAACTGCTGACCGAATACCCGGATCTGTACATGCAGACCCACATCAGCGAAAACCTCAAGGAAATCGAGTGGGTCAAGGAGCTGTTCCCGGAGCGCAAGGGCTACCTCGACGTTTACGACCACTACAAGTTGCTCGGCGAGCGCTCGGTCTTCGCCCACGGCGTGCACCTGTGCGACGACGAATGTGCGCGTCTGGCGGAAACCGGCTCGGCGATCTCGTTTTGCCCGACTTCGAACTTCTTCCTCGGCAGCGGCTTGTTCAATCTGCCGATGGCCGAGAAGCACAAGCTGAACGTGGGTCTGGGTACAGACGTTGGTGGCGGTACCAGTTTCTCGCTGCTGCAAACCTTGAACGAAGCTTACAAAGTGATGCAGTTGCAGGGTGCGCGCCTGAGTCCGTTCAAGTCGCTGTATCTGGCGACGCTGGGCGGTGCACGGGCGCTGCGTCTGGAGGACAAGATCGGCAATCTGCAACCGGGCTCGGATGCCGACTTCCTGGTGCTGGATTACAACGCCACGCCGTTGCTTAGCTATCGCCTGAAACAGGCGAATAACATTGCCGAGACGTTGTTTGTGTTGATGACGCTGGGGGATGACCGCACGGTGCAACAGACGTATGCGGCGGGTGCGTTGGTGCATCAGCGCTGAGTTTTTCCCGACACATGATCGTTCCCACGCTCCGCGTGGGAACGATCAGGCAGGCATAAAAAATCCCCCAGAGCTTTTCAGCCTGGGGGATTTTTATTGCCTGTCAGATCGCTATCGCTGGCAAGCCAGCTCCCACAGTTTTTTGTGGTGTTTACCCATTTGCACTACACCACACATCCTGTGGGAGCTGGCTTGCCAGCGATTGGGCCAACTCGGTCTGACTTAGAGTTTCGCCGCAGGACGCCCCGGCTTCTTGGTCTGCAACAGATGCGAGAACACCGCATGCAGATCATCGGACGCGCCTTCCTCATCGAGGTTGAGCTTGCTGTCGATGTGATCCATGTGGTGCATCATCAGATTCACTGCCAGTTCGCCGTCGCGCTTTTCGATCGCGTCGATCAACTGGGTGTGCTCGTCATAGGAGCAATGCGAACGGTTGCCGCTTTCATACTGGGCAATGATCAGCGAAGTTTGCGAGACCAGGCTGCGCTGGAAGCTGATCAGCGGGGCGTTTTTTGCCGCTTCAGCGAGCTTCAGGTGAAATTCACCCGACAGGCGAATACCGGCGCCACGATCACCACGCGAGAAACTGTCGCGCTCATCGTTGACCATCTGCCGCAGTTCGGCAATCTGTTCGGCAGTGGCGTGCAGCACGGCCAGTTCAGTGATCGCGCGCTCGACCAGACGGCGGGCCATGAACACCTGGCGTGCTTCTTCAACGCTCGGGCTGGCGACGACGGCGCCACGGTTCGGCCGCAACAGCACGACGCCCTCATGGGCCAGACGCGACAAGGCGCGGCGAATGATGGTGCGGCTGACCCCGAAAATTTCCCCCAGCGCTTCTTCGCTCAACTTGGTGCCGGGCGCCAGACGCTGCTCGAGGATGGCCTCGAAGATATGCGCGTAGACAATATCGTCCTGGGTTCCGCTGCGGCCGGCTTTGCCTGCTCGCGGTTGTTTCTTGAGGGGTTGCAACTGTTCGTTCATGGGCACTCGAGTCGGAAGAACTGCGGCGAATAGACCGTGACTGTAATACGGCACAGTAGGTCGCTGGCAAGTATCGCGTAAAAAACAGCGCGATTGTACACAATGGATGGTGGCAACACGACTGTATGGCTGTTTGTGACCACGGCTGTATTGCAACGATCCGTTACGATTGAGTTTAGGCTTGATCACAGAATCCGCCTTCAGCGCACAATTCCCTGTAGGAGTGAGCCTGCTCGCGAATGCGGTGTGTCATTCGGCAATGACGTGGGTGACACACTGCAATCGCGAGCAGGCTCACTCCTACAAGGGTTGGCGTTATGGCGGGAATCTTCATTGGTATAAGGAACACCGCCGTCATGAACGACGCCACGCACACTCAACTGCGTCCCTTTTCCGACACATCGCCTTCGGCCATCGTCGCCGGTTTCATTGCGATGATGACCGGCTACACCAGTTCACTGGTGCTGATGTTCCAGGCCGGGCAAGCGGCGGGCCTGACCAGCGGGCAGATTTCCTCGTGGATCTGGGCGATTTCGATCGGCATGGCGGTGTGCTCGATCGGCCTGTCGCTGCGCTATCGCACACCCATCACCATCGCCTGGTCGACGCCCGGCGCGGCGTTGCTGATCACCAGTCTTGGCGGCGTCAGTTACGGCGAAGCCATCGGCGCCTACATCACCTGCGCCGTGCTGGTGACGATCTGCGGGCTGACCGGCAGTTTCGAACGCTTGGTGAAGAAGATCCCGGCATCGCTGGCGGCGGCATTATTGGCGGGGATTCTGTTCAAGATCGGCAGTGAAATTTTCGTCGCCGCGCAACACCGCACCGCTCTGGTGCTGGGGATGTTCTTCACTTATCTGCTGGTCAAACGCCTGTCGCCACGCTATGCCGTGCTCGCTGCACTACTGATCGGCACCGCGCTGTCGGGCTTTATGGGCCTGCTGGATTTCAGCGGTTTCCACTTGGAGGTGGCGACACCCGTGTGGACTACTCCGCATTTCTCGCTGGCAGCGACCATCAGCATCGGCATCCCGTTGTTCGTGGTGGCGATGACCTCGCAGAACATGCCCGGCATCGCCGTCCTGCGCGCCGACGGCTATAACGTGCCGGCATCGCCGCTGATCACCACCACCGGCATCGCCTCGCTGTTACTGGCGCCGTTCGGATCCCACGGCATCAACCTCGCGGCCATCAGCGCAGCCATCTGTACCGGGCCGCACGCCCATGAAGACCGCAACAAACGTTACACCGCAGCGGTGTGGTGCGGGATTTTCTACGGGATTGCCGGGGTGTTCGGCGCCACATTGGCGGCGTTGTTCGCCGCGTTGCCGAAGGAACTGGTGCTGTCGATTGCCGCATTGGCGCTGTTTGGTTCGATCATCAATGGCTTGAGCATTGCCATGACCGAAGTGAAGGAACGCGAAGCGGCGCTGATTACCTTTATGGTCACGGCGTCGGGGTTGACGCTGTTTTCGATTGGTTCGGCGTTCTGGGGGATTGTCGCGGGGGTTTTGACGCTGGTGATTCTGAACTGGCGTAAAGCGCAGGCATAAAAAAACGGCGACCCTCAGGTCGCCGTTTTTTTCAGTATCACTTAGCCGCGTTGATCGGCTTTTCCGGATACCAAACGTCCAGCAGCGGGCTGATTTCAGCCTTGGTCAGCTCGGAACGGTTTTTCAGCCAGGCTTCAACGGCAGCGCGCTGCTCTTCGTTGACCGAGCCACGCTTCTGCAGGCAAACCAGACCGAAGTCGTCGCCGCCTACATAACCCAGACCGTTGGCTTCCATGGCTTCTTTGATGAAGGCTTCGAGGAAAGCGTCAATGGCTTCTTCGGACAAGTCTTCTTTGAAGTCCAGGTTCAGTTCGAAACCCAGCTCTTGAAATTCATCAACGCACAGTTTTTTGCGCAGACGCTGGGAACGGTTAGTCGCCATTGGAACAATCCTCTTAAGTAATAACGGCCGGCACTTTACCAGTTTAAGCGGTCAATTGCCCGATTCTCTGGACTGCGCAGCCGACCGCCTGTAAAAAAATCACGGATTAGCCACCCCGGGGACGGCACAAGCGGTTACACCTTGGGGCATAATGCCGACACTTTCGTGACCACTGAGGGCTTTTTCATCCATGTCCTCGTTATTTTTCCCCTCTTTTGCAGGGTTTTATTTCTTATGATCAAATCGTTGCGTCCACTTTTTCTGGCCGGCCTTCTTCTTCCACTGGCCCTGCCTGTCTCCGCTGCCACCATCAATACTTCTCTCACCCCCAACGTCGAAAAAGCCCTCAAGGCGAGCAAGCTGCAGCCGACTGCCCTGTCGCTGGTGATGGTGCCGCTGGATGGCCCGGGCACCGCGACCGTGTACAACGCCGACGTATCGGTCAACCCGGCCTCGACCATGAAACTGGTCACCACCTATGCGGCGCTGGAGATGCTCGGTCCCAACCATCAGTGGAAAACCGAGTTCTACACCGATGGCGACCTGAGCGGCGGCATCCTCAACGGCAACCTCTACCTCAAGGGTGGCGGCGATCCAAAGCTGAACATGGAAAAACTCTGGCTGCTGATGCGCGACCTGCGCGCCAACGGCGTGACCCAGATCACCGGTGATCTGGTGCTGGACCGCAGCTTCTTCGTGCAGCCGCAACTGCCGGAATTCAATGACGACGGCAACGACGAGAACAAACCGTTCCTGGTCAAACCGGATTCGCTGCTGGTCAACCTCAAGGCTCTGCGTTTTGTCGCGCGTAACGACGGTGGTCGGGTGTTGATCTCGGTAGAACCGCCGATTGCCAACATCCGCATCGAAAACACCGTCAAGGCGTTGAACTCCAAACAATGCACCGGCGGCGTGCGCTACAACCCGGTGGCGCAAGCCGACGGCAGCATGACCGTCACCGTCGCCGGCCAGTTGGGCGATGGCTGCAGCTCGCAGACGTACCTGTCGCTGCTCGACCACGCGACCTACACCGCTGGCGCCGTTCGGGCGATCTGGAAGGAACTGGGTGGCAGCATCCAGGGCAAGGATCGTCTCGCCTCGACCCCGAGCAACGCCAAACTGCTGGCCCGCGCCTACTCGCCGGATCTGGCCGAGATCATCCGCGACATCAACAAATACAGTAACAACACCATGGCCCAGCAGCTGTTCCTGAGCCTCGGTCAGAAATTCCGCAACGATGCCGACGGTGACGACGCCAAGGCCGCGCAGCGAGTGGTACGTCAGTGGCTGGCACGCAAAGGCATTACCGCGCCGCATCTGGTGATGGAGAACGGCTCCGGCCTGTCCCGCGCCGAACGCGTCAGCGCCCGTGAGATGGCCAGCATGCTGCAAGCCGCCTGGCACAGCCCGTACGCCGCCGAATACATCAGCTCGCTGCCGATTGCCGGCACCGACGGCACCATGCGCAAACGCCTGAAGACCACCGCGATGCGCGGCGAAGCTCACGTCAAGACCGGCACCCTGAACACCGTGCGCGCGATCGCCGGTTTCAGCCGTGATGTGAATGGCAACACCTGGGCGGTGGTGGCGATCCTCAATGACAAGGCGCCGTTTGGGGCGTCGTCGGTGCTGGATCAGGTGCTGCTGGATCTGTATAAGCAGCCGAAACTGGCGCAGACAGCTTCGGTTCTGTAACGCGGTTCAAGCAACTCCACAAAACCCTGTGGGAGCTGGCTTGCCAGCGATAGCGCTATGTCAGTCACCGAAGATGCTGACTGAAATGACGCTATCGCTGGCAAGCCAGCTCCCACAGGTTTGTGGTGTATTGAATGTCAGCTCATCTGCTCAACCCGATCGCGCCCGCCCTGCTTGGCTGCGTACACGCCCGAGTCGGCGCGCAGCAGCAGCGAATCCGCGCCCTCCCCCGGTCGCCAACTGGCGATACCGAAACTCGCAGTCACCACGCCGACCACATCCACCGGCGCACTGCGCAGCCCCTGCCACAACTCCACCGCGAGCATGTACGCGTGTTCGCCGTCGATGTCCGGGCACAGCACCATGAACTCCTCGCCGCCCAGACGACAAAACACATCGGTACGGCGCAGCCGATGGCCGATGCGCTCGCACACGGCTTGCAGCACCCGGTCGCCCACGGCATGGCCGTACTGGTCGTTGATACGTTTGAAGTGGTCGATGTCGAGCATGATCACCGACAACTCCCCGCCGCCACGCTCGACCCGGGCCATTTCCGTGGTCAGGCGCTCCTGAAAATAGCGGCGGTTGTGAATACCGGTCAGCGAATCAGTCACTGACAGCGCACGAAGTTCTTCCTCGACCCGCTTCAGATCGGAAATATCCGAAATATAGCCATGCCACAGCACACCGCCGCCGGGCAGCTCTTCCGGCGTCGCCTCACCACGCACCCAGCGCAGCCCGCGCTCGGGCAATTGCACGCGGTATTCCTCGCGCCACGGGCTGAGGTTGTCCGCCGAGGCGCGAATCGAGGTGCGCACGCGGGTGATGTCCTGTGGGTGGATGCGAGAAAAGATCGCCTCGGCGTCGAGCAGCAGCACGTCCGGCTCCAGCTCGTAGATCTCGCGGATGCCGTCGCTGGCGTAGATCACGCTGAAGCGCCCGTCGAATTCCATCTTGAACTGGTAGATGCCACCAGGCACGTGAGCACTGAGTTTCTTCAGCAGCACGTCCCGCGCCGCCAGGGCCTCGTGGACGCGCTTGCGCTCGGTGATGTCGATACAGATCGCCAGATGGCCTACCCACAGGCCCTGCTCATCGAGGACCGGAGTGGCGAGCATGTTCACTGGCAGGTGGCTGCCATCGCTGCGTACCAGCGTCCACTCGCGAGCCTCGTGACCGCCGACTTCACCGCCCTCGACCAGCATCGCGTGGCAGGTCGGGATGCTCTTGCCGTACCGCGCACTCAATTCCGTAGAACGTGCGCTCAACTCCCTTGGCAAGTGCAGGTTTTCCAGGGTCATGTGGCCGACGACGTCGGCACTGCTGTAGCCGAGCATCTGTTCGGCGCCGGGGTTGAAAGTATTGATCACCCCGCGCAAATCGGTGGCGATGATCGCGACTTGAGTCGCGGCATTCAGCACCCCGCGCAATTGACCGTGGGTGCCGCGCAACTCCTGCTCACGCTCGTGCAGTTCCTGCGTGCGCAATTCGACCAGGCGCAAGGCGCGCTGGCGCTGGCTGACCAGCACATAGAGCAACGCGCTGAGCAGCAGACTCAGCAAGCCGCCAAGAATGATCACGCTGCCCACCGACGAGTGATTGGCCTGCATAAAAGCTTCGCTGGGCAGGATATCGACCTGATAGTCGTGATCGGCCATGCGCACCAGCCGCGTCGCCGCCAGATCACTGAGCGCGGGCTCGTTGGTGGATTCGAACAACACTTCATGCTGATCATTGGTCGACAGGTCAAGAATGCGCACGGACAAGTAGTCATGAAACGCATCCGGCAAGCCATCGGCCAGCAGCTGGCGCATGCTGATCACCGCCATCACGTAGCCGAACGACTGTTGCTGGCCAGCCCGCATCACTGGTGCAACCAATAGCACCCCGCGCGCGTAGGACGGCTCGATACTCACCAGATGCATCGGTTGCGACACCGCCAGACCACCAAGCTTGTCTGCACGCTGGAGGGTGTCCCGACGCAGCGGTTGCGCCAGCAAGTCATAGCCCAAAGGCGAGCCGAGGCGACTTTGCGTCTGGCTGAACAGCACGGGCACATATTCATCACGCACGCCGGCCAGTTGCAGCTCGCCCTGCGCATTGAGTTCGCGAATGGTAAAGGTGCTCAGCCCTTCCTCTCGCACGCGCTGTTCAAAAGCGCCGCGCTCGGCAGCACTGACCCGCAGGGCAAACGAATAGGCCTGGGTACGCAGTAATAAAGGTTGGGTGTAGCCATCGAATTCGGCGCGGGACACCGATTCGGAGTTGGCGAAGAAGCGGCGCAAGCCGTCGAGGCGTTGCTCCTGATCCTGGAAGCGTTCTTCGATGCGGCTGTAACGCTCATTGGCCAGCAGTTGAAAGCGCTGACGCAATTGCTGCTCAAACTGATTGAAGGTGGCCCAGGCGAGCAGCCCCGTGAGAATCCCGCCGGCGAGCAATACCAGCATCGCGACCAGCCAGGCCGAGACTTCTTCGCTGATAAAACCCAGAATCTTCGGGCGCACGGGGTGCAACGACATAAGGGCAACTCACCACAGCAGCATTTCGGGGATACCCCCATTGGCCATGAGTGAGTTATAGCTATTAGCCATTAATTTGGCTAGCGCTGATCGGATCCAAGAGCCGTTAAAAATCAAGGCTCTGTGGATCCAACTTTGCCGAGTGTCAACGAGCCGTGATTTTCCAGGCGCGGTGGATCTTGGTGTTGCGCGCGAAATCCGGATCGATGGTCTGCGCGCTGATTTCCTCGACCGCATAACGCTCGGCGAGGTTTTCCTCCAACTGGAACTTGCGGAAGTTGTTGGAGAAGTACAGCACGCCACCCGGAGCCAGACGCGCCATGGCCAGGTCGATCAACTGCACCTGATCACGCTGCACGTCGAAGATGCCTTCCATGCGCTTGGAGTTGGAGAAGGTCGGCGGATCGATGAAGATCAGGTCGTATTCGTCACGACTGCTCTCCAGCCACGCCATCACGTCGCCCTGCTCCAGACGGTTCTTGTCGGAGTAGCCGTTCAACGACAGGTTGCGGCGCGCCCAGTCGAGGTAGGTTTTCGACAGGTCGACGCTGGTGGTGCTGCGCGCGCCGCCCTTGGCCGCATGCACACTGGCCGTCGCGGTGTAGCAGAACAGATTGAGGAAGCGTTTGCCGGCGGCCTCTTTCTGAATACGCATGCGCATCGGCCGGTGATCGAGGAACAGACCGGTGTCGAGGTAATCGGTGAGGTTGACCAGCAACTTCACGCCGCCCTCGCTGACTTCATTGAACTTGCCTTGCGCGGCCTGACGCTCGTACTGCTTGGTGCCACTCTGGCGCTCGCGGCGCTTGACCACTACGCGGCTCTTGTCGACGTTCAACGCCTGCGGAATCGCCGCCAGGGCGTCAAACATGCGCGCCGAGGCTTTTTCCGGGTCGATGGACTTCGGTGCGGCGTATTCCTGAACGTGCACCCAGTCGTGGTACAGATCGATCGCCATCGCATATTCCGGCATGTCGGCATCGTAGACGCGGTAGCAATCGATGCCTTCGCGCTTGACCCACTTGCCCATCGCCTTGAGATTCTTTTGCAGGCGATTGGCAAACATCTGCCCGCCTTCGCTCAAGCGCGGCTGCTCGATCACTGGCGCCGGGGCCGGCGTCGGTTTGATCGGGTTGCCGTTCTTGTTGAACTTGCGCTCTTGCGGCTCGTCCGGAGTCTGATCGTAAGCCGCTTGCTCACGCTCGGCCTGACGCTGCTCCGGGGTACGACGCTCGCCGGTGACGAACTGATCCGGCAGCACTTTGATCAACAGCAGCTTGCACGGCAACGCGCCGTTCCAGAACGAATACTGTTTGTGGCTGCGGATGCCCATGCGCTTGCCCAGATCCGGCGCGCCGGTGAATACCGCCGCTTCCCAGTTCAGGCAGGCCTGACGCAGGCGCTCGCCGAGGTTCTGGTAGAGGTACAACAGGCTGGCTTCGTCACCCAGACGCTCGCCGTACGGTGGGTTGCAGATCACCAGACCTTTCTGGTTCTGGTCCGGGCGCGGCTCGAAGGTCGCGACTTCGCCCTGGTAGATCTTGATCCACTCGCTCAGACCGGCACGTTCAACGTTGTTGCGGCCCGGCTGAATCAGGCGCGGGTCGGCTTCGTAACCACGGATCCACAGCGGCGGCTTGGCCAGACCGGCAGCGGCGCGCTGGGAAGCCTCTTCGTGAAGTTTTTTCCACAGCGCCGGCACGTGACCGAGCCAAGCGGTGAAGCCCCACTGCTCGCGACGCAGGTTCGGCGCCATGTCGGCGGCGATCATGCCCGCTTCGACGAGGAACGTACCAACACCGCACATCGGGTCAGCCAGCGCGCCACCTTCGGCGGCAATGCGCGGCCAGCCGGAGCGGATCAGAATCGCTGCCGCGAGGTTTTCCTTCAGCGGCGCAGCGCCCTGCTGCAAGCGATAGCCACGCTGGTGCAGGCTGTGGCCGGAGAGGTCGAGGGACAGAATCGCTTCGCCGCGATCCAGACGCAGGTGAATGCGCAGATCCGGATTGAGCTTGTCGATGCTTGGGCGATCGCCTTGCGGGGTGCGCAGCTTGTCGACGATGGCATCCTTGACCTTCAAGGCGCCGAAGTGGGTGTTGTCGATGCCCGAGCCATGACCACTGAATTCGACGGCCAGGGTGCCATCGCTGAGCATGTGATCCTGCCACTCGACGTCGAGCACGCCGTGGTACAGGTCTTCAGCGTCCTTCATCGGGAAACGCTTGAGCACCAGCAACACGCGGTTGGCCAGACGCGACCACAAGCACAGGCGATAAGCGGTTTCCATGGTTGCCATGCCACGCACGGCGGAAGTGTGCTCGCGGGCTTCTTCAAGGCCAAGCCCGACGGCTTCCTCGATGAGCAGGCCTTCAAGGCCTTTAGGGCAAGTGAGGAAGAGTTCGAAACGGTCGGACATGGTTTTTCCAGAGCCTTTGGCTAGTGAATCGGCAACGCATTGCCGATCCGGTTTTCAATCAGGCGCTTTTCTACAAGAACGCCCGCGTGGCACGAAGGTGTGCCGTCCCATCCCCGCTGCTCGGGTTAAAGGAGCTTAGATGCAAGGACAGAGAAAAAAGTTGGTGCAACAAAAAGTCTTAAAGCGACCCTTCGTCGAATAGTACCTGAGTCTAAACGTGGGTCATTCTCACTAAAGAATTAAGCCCATCATCCAGTGCGGCGCCGATCATACCGGGGTTTGCTGAAAAAACATTCATGAAACCCAAAGTTACTTATGGCTGTAGCACTATTTTCGTTACGTCCTTATGACAAAACGATCATTCCCTCGGTGTGACTCATTGGTTAGAACTGAACACAGGTTGACGTCCCAACGGCGTCAACACCTTGGCTCGCAACGCCGGCAGCGAGCCGCCCACGGCAGAGTTTTTCTGCCAGACCTCGGTTGAGGTCAACGCGACACAAACAGTCAACAAGTGAGGGAAACACCCTATGAGAAGACTTAAGCGTGATCCGTTGGAAAGAGCATTTTTGCGCGGATATCAATATGGCGTTGGTGGCAAATCCCGTGAGCTTTGCCCATTTACTCTACCGTCGGTACGCCAAGCCTGGATCAACGGCTGGCGAGAAGGACGCGGCGACAACTGGGACGGTATGACCGGCACTGCGGGAATCCACAGACTCAACGAACTTCACGCCGTCGGCTGACACAGGGCATTTATTCCGACACGACAATCTGAATTTGTAACGCATTAACCACGCACGTCCTTCCCGGACGGCGGGCTACGGCCCAGGGGCTCCTTCGAGGAGCCCTTTTTTATGCCTGATGCGGATTGCACTGATCCCTCGCCACAACCCGCCTCACGCCTTATTAACGCAGTGCGGCGATAGCATCTACCGACTCACGAATCAGCGCCGGGCCTTTATAGATGAAGCCAGAGTAGATTTGCACCAGGCTGGCACCGGCAAGAATTTTCTCGGCCGCGTGCTTGCCTTCGGTGATGCCGCCCGCCGCGATGATCGGCAGACGACCACCCAGTTCACCCGCCAGCACCTTCACGGTATTCGTGCTCTTCTCACGCACTGGCGCGCCAGACAAACCGCCCGCCTCGTCGCCATGTTCCATGCCTTCAACACCGACACGGCTCAGGGTGGTGTTGGTAGCGATCACCGCGTCCATCCCGGTTTCGATCAGCGCCTGGGCGACTTGCGCGGTTTCTTCGTCAGTCATGTCCGGGGCAATCTTGATCGCCAGCGGCACATGCTTGCCGTGACGCAGCGCCAGTTCGGCGCGACGGGTGGCCAGGTCTGCCAGTAATTGTTTGAGCGAATCACCGAACTGCAGACTGCGCAGCCCCGGGGTGTTCGGCGAGCTGACGTTGACCGTGATGTAACTGGCGTGGGCGTAAACCTTGTCCAGGCAGATCAGGTAATCGTCAACCGCGCGCTCAACCGGGGTATCGAAGTTCTTGCCGATGTTGATGCCCAGCACGCCTTGGTATTTCGCAGCAGCCACCCGCGCCAGCAGGTTATCCACACCGAGGTTGTTGAAACCCATGCGGTTGATGATCGCCTCGGCTTCCGGCAGGCGGAAGATCCGTGGTTTCGGGTTGCCTGGCTGCGGACGCGGGGTCACGGTGCCGATTTCGACAAAACCGAAACCCAGCTGCGCGAAGCCATCGATGGCCGCGCCGTTCTTGTCCAGACCGGCCGCCAGCCCCACCGGGTTGGGAAATTCCAGCCCCATCACGGTCACCGGCATTTTTGCCGGGGCCTTGCACAGCAAGCCGTTTAAGCCCAAACGCCCACCCGCGCCGATCAGATCCAGCGACAGATCGTGGGAGGTTTCCGGGGAAAGTTTGAACAACAGCTGACGGGCCAGGGTGTACATGGGCGGCAATGACTCGGGCGGCGAAAAGAGGCGGCGATTATAGCCGGGCATCGACCTGCGGCGCGAGGCGCGAGTATCACTCTGCGCCAAATACGCCTTGCCAAATCGCAGGCAAAGAAAAGCCCGGCCTGAGCCGGGCTTTTCTCGTAGCGGCAGCTAATTACTTAGCTTGAGCTTCAACCTGCGCTTCTACGCGACGGTTTACAGCGCGGCCAGCTTCAGTTTTGTTGTCAGCAACTGGGCGGGATTCGCCGTAGCCAACAGACTGAACGCGGGACGATTCAACACCGTACTGGTTGGTCAGAACTTGCTTAACGGCGTTTGCACGACGCTCAGACAGTTTCTGGTTGTAAGCGTCAGGACCGACGGAGTCAGTGTGACCTTCAACAGTAGTGGTGGTGGATGGGTACTGCTTCATGAAGTCAGCCAGGTTTTTGATGTCGCCGTAGCTGTTAGGCTTGACTACCGACTTGTCGAAGTCGAACTTCACGTCCAGCTCAACACGAACAACTTCAGCAACTGCCGGGCAGCCATCAGCGTCAACAGTTACGTTGGCTGGGGTGTCTGGGCACTTGTCAACGTTGTCGCAAACGCCATCGTTGTCGCTGTCGGAGCAGACTTCAGCTGGTGCTGGAACTGGAGCAGCAGCAGGCTTGGAGCCGCCACCGAAGTTCACACCGATACCGACGCTAGGAGCCCACTCGGTGTCGCCCTGGTCGATGTTGTACTGAGCTTCAACGCCAGCACGGGCGTAGAAGTTTTCGGTGAAGTACAGTTTTGCACCAGCGCCAACGTTGGCGAAGGTGGAGCGGTCACGACCGCCGGAACCGTTCTGACCGATGCTCTGATCGGAGAAACCAGCCGAAACGTACGGACGCAGCATGTCGCCCGGGTTGTTGAAGTGGTACAGAGCGTCCAGAGCGGTGTTGGCGCCCTTGATGTTACGACCGTCGTCGGAACGAACGTTGTGTACTTCGTCGTAGCCCAGACGCAGTTCAACGTCGTCGGTCAGGAAGTAACCGATCGAGCCACCGAACAGGTTGCCGTTGTTTTTGAAGTTACGAGCGCTGTCGAATTGTTCTTTCTTTGCGAAGCCTTCGATTTCAACTGCGCCTTGGCCTTGTGCCAGAGCGCCGAACGAAGTGGCGGCAATCAGAGAACCAATGGCCAAGCCCAAGGTGTTTTTCAGTTTCATCCGTTAAATCCCCATCTGGTGATTGTGAAGCAGTCCCGCAAACCGGGGGACAACTCGGCGGCAAGTCTATCAGAACTTGCCTACACGTAAGAGATATTTGCGCCGAACTAAGTTTCAGCAATGCCTGCAAATTTCTCACGCAATTTATCTAGAGCACGTTTGTAACGCATTTTTGTCGCACTCAAACCCATGTGCATGATGTCTGCGATCTCCTGAAATTCCAGTTCTGCGACAAATCGTAGCACCAGAATTTCGCGGTCAATCGGGTTCACATACACCAGCCAGCGATCAAGCCCGCCCTTCTCCTCGGGTTTTGGCGCCTTTTCTTCGGACGCTTCCTCAAGGGGGTCAAGACTCAATGCGTCCATCAAGCGACGCTTTCGCCGTTCCTTCCGATACTGCGTAATACATTCGTTGTACGTGATGCTGTATAGCCATGTCTTGAACTTCGATTTGCCCTCGAAGTTCTTCAGGCCGTACAGCACCTTCAACATGACTTCCTGACAGACATCGTCTGCGTCGCGATCGTTCCCAAGATATCTCGCACAGACGTTAAATAATGTTCGCTGGTAACGCCGCATCAGTTCTTCATAAGCGCGCGTTACGTGAAAAAGCTCGGTATGCGAGCGCGCGACCAACTCCTCATCAGAGAGTTCGCGGGGGTCGTAGCGCGTGGATAGCGTTTGGGCTTTATTCAAAACAAGTCGTGCCGACAGTCAGGTCAATGTCCACCGCAACCAGCCTCAGCTGGCATTTTGCGGCGGCATACATTAGCAGGGTTTGCCGGGTTAGCGGCTACTCACATGCTGTTCCAGCAGGATCCGATTGGAAAGAGAGACTAGCTCACCCTCATCGGTCAGCAATGTGGTTTTAACCGTGCCGATCTCTTCGATCTGGCCTTCGACCTCGCCAACACGCACTTGTTGCCCAACCTGATACAACTCACGCACATAGATTCCCGCGAGAATCTGACCGGCAATTTCCCGGCTTCCCAAACCCATGGCCAGCGCAACCGCCAGACCAACGGTAATCAATACGATGACGATCACATGGTTCAGCAGGTCAGTCTTGACCTCAAGCTGACTGATCGCGACCGAGATGCTGATGATGATCACCAGCCCTTGTGCAATTCGCCCCAATCCCGAAGCGTAGTCCAGGCCCACGCCTTCTGCCGCCCCGCGCACCAGGCCATTGGCCAGTTGCGCGAGCAGAACACCTACCAGCAACACCAGCGCGGCGCCGAATACTTTCGGCAAATACAACGCCAGCATATCCAGCGTAGCTGAAACTCGCTCAAGTCCAAGGGACTCTGCTGCAGAAACCAGGAAAATAAGCAGAACGAACCAATAGACGATCTTGCCGATCAGAGTCGAGATCGGTACTTGCAGCCCGGCACGCGACATCAACTTGGTCAGCCCGGTGCCGCCCATCAGGCGATCGAGGCCCAGTTTGGCGAGCAACTTGGACAACAAGGTATCGAGCAGTTTGGCCACGACAAAACCCAACAGCAGCACGACCAGTGCGCCGAACAGGTTCGGGATGAAGTTGGCGACTTTGGTCCACAACGCAGTCATTGCAGTGACGAGGCTCTGAGTCCAGAGATCAAGTTCCATATTCAATCAGCCTTATCAGCAGTGCGAGCGGTAGGTTTACGAAGACGGGAAACCGGCGAGACATGCGCCGATCCATTATTCAGGGCGATCATCAACGCGGGCAGCCAGCGGCCCAGCAGGCTGAACAGATCGCCGGCACCGACCTGGCGGTTGGCGGTTTTGAGCACACGGCCCAGGCACGCATCGTCGTCGCGGCTGGACGGCGAAGCGTTGAGCATGTCGCGTAAAGACTGTTCAAACGGATCGTGCATACGCACCTCTCGTGATGTCTGGGAAAGACGCGGGCAAATTTGGTCGGGTCACATACGCCATCTTCATACCCAGCGCAAACGACGGAATAACCACCACTGACCGAAGGCCAGGGCGAGCACCGTCAAACAGGCGATCAGGAAACCATAGGGGCTGCTGGAGAATGGAATTCCGCCAACGTTGATACCCAACAGGCCGGTGATGAAACTCATCGGTAAAAAAATGCAGGTGATGATCCCGAAGCGGTACATCGTGCGATTCATGCGTTCGCTCAAACGCCGGTCTTCGGCCTCCAGCACAAGCCCCACGCGCTCTCGGGTCAATTCGAGCTCTTCGAGATAGCGGGTCAGGCTGTTGTTCAGTTCGTTCCAGTAATCGGCGTCATCATCGACAAACCACGGCATTTTGATCCGCGTCAGTTGACCAAAAATGTCTCGTTGCGGAGCGAGAAAACGCTTGAGTCCGGCCGCCCTGCGACGGATGTGCAAAATGGCGCCGTGCTCCGGGGTATACCGTTCGTCGGCATCCATCTTTTCTTCTTCCTCATCGGCAATTTCCGAGAGGCAAGTGACCAGATCCTGCACCTTGTTGGTGAGGAACTGCGCCAGATAAAGGATGAGTTCAGAGGAGGTTTTCGGGCCTTTACCATCCGCCAGGTCAGCCAACAACTCATCGGTGGCACGCAACGGACGCAAACGCAGGGAAATCACCCGTTGCGCAGAAGCAAAAATCCGCACCGAGACCATGTCTTCAGGCTCAGCCCCCGGATTGAGATTGACCCCGCGCAGAAACAGCAGCAGCTCGGAATCCGGCAGCGGCAACAGGCGTGGTCGTGTGTTCTCTTCAAGTAGCAGGTCGCAGGTGAACTCGTTGAGCCCGCTGGATTTGCGCAGCCAGGTCTGGGTTTGCGGATGACTGCGATCCCAATGCAGCCACAGGCTTTCATGCGCCTGCAACTGCAAATCGTCGAGCTCAGTCCGGGCTATCGAACGCGCACCGCCTTTACCGTCCAGCACCAGGGCATGCACCAGCCCCCATTGCGCGTTTTCTTCCTCGAACATCCGCATCCCTTTGTCGAAATTCTTATTCAGGCATCTTCAGCGGGCTCGGCGAGACGATCACGCCGTTGTTATCCGCATAAATGTAGTGGCCCGGTTGAAACGTCACACCGGCAAAAGTCACCGCCACGTTGAGGTCGCCGATACCGCGTTTTTCGGTTTTCATCGGGTGACTGGCCAGCGCCTGCACGCCCAGATCGGTTTGCGCGATGACGTCGACGTCGCGGATGCAGCCGTAGATCACCAGCCCTTCCCAGCCGTTTTTCGCGGCTTTCTCGGCGATCATGTCGCCCAGCAGCGCACGACGCAGGGAACCACCGCCATCGACCACCAGCACCTTGCCGTTGCCCTTGAGTTCCGCTTGTTCCTTGACCAGCGAGTTGTCTTCGAAGCACTTGATGGTCACGATTTCGCCGCCGAACGAATCACGTCCGCCGAAATTGCTGAACATCGGTTCCAGCACCTGGACCAGCTCCGGATAGGCGTCGCACAGGTCAGGCGTAAGGTAATGGTTCATCGAAAAGCTCCTGCAATAAGGAAGACGATCAAGGATGACGCACTCTGAAGAGACGAGTTCCGGCAGTCGCTGTTTACCTTAGTCCATCCCATGGTCGCTGAACGAACCTGAACAAACCCTGAAACGTAATAGCGAAACAGCCACCAAATATGACCAGAACCGCACAATGCGTCATATCTTAGCCGCAAGCCGAGCCGAACGAAATGCCCTCTTCAGCGCGTTCAGCTCAAACGGCGGCTGCCAGATCCGCCTTTTCGCCCAGTAACGGCGTCTGCTGATCGCTCAACCAACGCGCTACCAGCGGCCACACCTCCACCTGCGCGGCCTTGCTCACCAACATTTCGACATGACCGAAATTGTCGTTGAAACCGTGTTCGCGCCCCAGATTGACGAACTGCTTGTGCTCGGAGCCAATCTGCTCGAAGAGTTTGCGACAGGCCCAGGCCGGGTCCTGATGATCCCCCACCGCACTCACCGCCAGTACCGGCACTTGCACATCGGCAAGACCGGCCCACCAGTCCTTGTCCTTATCGCCAAAACGGCCGAACAGGCCGTACCAGCGCATGCTTTCGAGGGCCAGACCGATCGGTTCGTCTTCCGGCCCTCGTTTCAGGCGCGAGCCGGACAGCTGCGCAAAGCGCTTGAGAATGAAGCGACCGCTCCACTCCACCGGCGGGATTTTCAGCGGCCAATAGGTGCGACTCACTTGCGTGCCGAAAAACGCCGCCGAGGCCACGGCAGGCTCACCGAGGTATTCACCACCGAGCGCCGCCGCCAAGGTGATGCCGCCCAGCGAATGGCCGATCCAGTGCGGCACTTGCCCGCTCTGCTCTCGCACGAACGCAGCAATCGCCGGCAGATCGTAACGGGCATAGTCGGCGACACGGTTACGTCGGTATTCCTCGTTGCGCTGCGACAGGCCGTGGCCGCGCATTTCCGGAATCCACACATCGAAACCCAGGCGCGTCAGATACGCGCCCAGCCCCAGACCCTTCGGTGAAAACCAGAAACGCCGATTGGAAAAACTGCCGTGCAACAAAATCACCGGCACACCACGTGGCGCGGAATCATCGGCCATACCCAAACGGGTGACGGCGATCTCCACGGACCAGTCGGGGCTGTTGCCGGGTTTCAAGCGATACACGTCTTCGCTCAGATCACCACGCCGTTCGGCGCTGATCAGGGCGACAGGAAACAGGTTGCTGCTGCTTTGCATAATGCTCTTGCACAAAAAAGGGCGGCATCCACAGGAGCCCGCCCTACTCAAATCTCAAACCCGCTCCCACAGGGGAGCGGGCCGTTCACATACTGATCAAGCCTGAGCTTGACCTTCGGCGAGGAAGAACCAGGTTTCCAGCACGGTGTCCGGGTTCAGCGACACGCTTTCGATGCCCTGCTCCATCAGCCACTTGGCCAGATCCGGGTGGTCCGAAGGACCCTGACCGCAGATACCGATGTATTTGCCAGCCTTGTTGCACGCGGCAATCGCGTTGGCCAACAGCTTCTTGACCGCCGGATTACGCTCGTCGAACAGGTGCGCGATGATACCGGAATCGCGGTCCAGGCCCAGGGTCAGCTGAGTCAGGTCGTTGGAGCCGATCGAGAAACCGTCGAAGAACTCGAGGAATTCTTCAGCGAGAATCGCGTTGGAAGGCAGTTCGCACATCATGATCACGCGCAGACCGTTTTCGCCGCGCTTCAAGCCGTTTTCGGCGAGCAGATCGACCACCTGGCTGGCTTCGCCCAAAGTACGAACGAAAGGCACCATGATTTCGACGTTGGTCAGGCCCATCTCGTTGCGCACACGTTTCAGCGCGCGGCATTCGAGTTCGAAGCAGTCGCGGAACGATTCGCTGATGTAACGCGAAGCGCCACGGAAGCCCAGCATCGGGTTTTCTTCTTCCGGCTCGTACAGTTTGCCGCCGATCAGGTTGGCGTATTCGTTGGACTTGAAGTCCGACAGACGCACGATGACCTTCTTCGGTGCGAACGCTGCAGCGAGGGTGCTGATGCCTTCAACCAGTTTTTCGACGTAGAAACCGACCGGATCGTCGTAACCGGCAATGCGCTTGTCGACGCTTTCCTTGATTTCCTGCGGCAGACCGTCGTAGTTCAACAGCGCTTTCGGGTGCACACCGATCATGCGGTTGATGATGAATTCCAGACGGGCCAGGCCCACACCAGCGTTCGGCAACTGCGCGAAGTCGAAAGCGCGGTCCGGGTTGCCGACGTTCATCATGATTTTGAACGGCAGCTCCGGCATGGCATCGACGGAGTTCTTCTTGATGTCGAAGCCCAGCTCGCCTTCGAAGATGTAACCGGTGTCGCCTTCGGCGCACGAAACGGTCACACCCTGGCCATCCTTCAGCAGTTGGGTGGCGTTGCCGCAACCGACGACTGCCGGAATACCCAGTTCACGGGCGATGATCGCTGCGTGGCAGGTACGGCCGCCACGGTTGGTAACGATGGCGCTGGCGCGCTTCATCACCGGTTCCCAGTCCGGGTCGGTCATGTCGGAAACCAGCACGTCGCCCGGTTGGACTTTGTCCATCTCGGACACGTCTTTAATGATCCGCACTTTACCGGCGCCAATGCGCTGGCCGATAGCACGACCCTCAACCAGCACAGTGCCGGTTTCTTTCAGCAGGTAACGTTCCATGACGTTGGCCTGTGTTCGGCTTTTTACGGTTTCCGGACGCGCCTGCACGATGTACAGCTTGCCGTCGTCACCGTCCTTGGCCCACTCGATGTCCATCGGGCAGCCGTAGTGCTTCTCGATGATCATTGCCTGCTTGGCCAGTTCGCTGACTTCAGCGTCGGTCAGGCAGAAACGCGCACGCTCGGCCTTGTCGACATCGACAGTCTTGACCGAACGACCGGCCTTGGCCTCGTCACCGTAGATCATCTTGATGGCTTTGCTGCCCAGGTTGCGACGCAGGATCGCCGGGCGACCGGCCTCCAGCGTGCCTTTGTGCACGTAGAACTCATCCGGGTTCACCGCGCCTTGAACGACGGTTTCGCCCAGGCCGTAAGCGCCGGTGATGAACACCACGTCACGGAAACCGGATTCGGTATCGAGGGTGAACATTACGCCGGCAGTGCCGGTTTCCGAACGCACCATGCGCTGCACGCCGGCCGACAGGGCGACCAGTTTGTGGTCGAAGCCCTGGTGCACGCGGTAGGAAATCGCACGGTCGTTGAAAAGCGAAGCGAACACCTCTTTGGCGGCGCGGATGACGTTTTCCACACCACGGATGTTCAGGAAGGTTTCCTGCTGACCGGCGAAGGATGCGTCCGGCAGGTCTTCGGCGGTGGCGGAAGAACGCACCGCTACGGCCACGTCAGGGTTGCCGGCCGACAGCGCGGCGAACGCGGTGCGGATCTCGGCATTCAGTTTTTCGGGGAATTCGGCTTCCATGATCCATTGACGGATCTGCGCGCCGGTCTTGGCCAGGGCATTGACGTCGTCGACGTCGAGCGCGTCGAGGGCCTTGTGGATCTGGTCGTTGAGGCCGCTCAGTTCGAGGAAATCACGATAGGCCTGAGCCGTCGTGGCGAAGCCGCCGGGGACCGAAACACCGGCGCCTGCCAGGTTACTGATCATCTCGCCCAGGGATGCGTTCTTGCCCCCCACATGCTCAACATCGTGTTTGCCGAGCTTATCGAGGGAAACTACGTACTCTACCAAGGTGATCTCTCCACTAACTGTGTTGGAAAAGCTCAGAAACCGGCTGCTCGGGGGAGCGTTGGCCGGTTGTATGGCCTGGACCTGGAAAATAAGTGAGAATGCTGGCCAATGGCGGCCGGCAAATCGCGCCTATCATATCCAAGATTGCTTATTAGCTTAAGGCCCAAGGTGCAAATGAAACGATCTGCTTTCTTTATCTCCGATGGCACCGGCATCACCGCCGAAACCCTGGGTCAAAGCCTCTTGGCGCAGTTCGAAAACATTACCTTCAGCAAATTCACGCGACCGTACATCGATAGCGTGGAAAAAGCGCGGGCCATGGTACAACAAATCAACAAAGCCGCTGAAACCGACGGCTTTCGCCCGATCATCTTCGACACCATCGTCAATCAGGACATTCGTGAGATTCTCGCAACGTCCAATGGTTTCATGATCGACATTTTCTCGACCTTCCTCGCCCCGCTCGAGCAGGAACTGACCGAGCATTCTTCCTACACCGTCGGCAAGTCCCATTCGATCGGGCACAACTCCAATTACATGGAGCGCATCGAGGCGGTGAACTTCGCCCTCGACAACGACGACGGCGCGCGCACGCACTATTACGACAAGGCTGACTTGATACTAGTGGGCGTGTCGCGATGTGGTAAGACGCCGACGTGCCTGTACATGGCCATGCAATTCGGCATCCGCGCAGCGAACTATCCGCTGACCGAAGACGACATGGAGCGCCTGACCCTGCCGTCCGCCCTGCGCGCCCACCAGCACAAGCTGTTCGGCCTGACCATCGACCCGGACCGCCTCACCGCGATCCGTAACGAGCGCAAACCCAACAGCCGCTATTCGAGCTACGCCCAGTGCGAATTCGAAGTGCGCGAAGTGGAAAATCTGTTCCGCCGCGAGAACATTCCGAACATCAACTCCACGCATTTTTCGGTGGAAGAGATTTCGGCGAAGATTCTGGTGGAGAAAGGCGTGGAGCGGCGCTTCAAATAATTTTGCGGTGTCCGGGCTGACGCCATCGCGGGCAAGCCAGCTCCCACAGGGTTTTGTAGTGAATGCGAAATTTGCAAACACTAGAGAAACCTGTGGGAGCGGGCTTGCCCGCGATGAACGATCACACGGTCTCTGTCAGTGCGCGATTTAAAGCCTCAAACCCCGCCAGCAACAAGCCGTCATCACCCACCGAGTTACACACACTCACCCGAATAAACTGCGGCACCGCCGCATGCCCCACCGCAAACGCCTCGGCTGTGGCAACCAGGTAGTTGCGCTCTTTCAGTTCAGCGGCGATCTGCGACGCGCGCCACAACTCAGGCACTTCCACCCAGAAATGCGGACTTTGGCTGTGCGTCTTGTAGCTCAGCCCTTCCAGCGCCCCCGCAACCAACGCCTTGCGCCGGGTGATCTCGTTTATCTGCTCATCCAGCAAACGCTCGGCCATGCCGTTTTCGATCCACTGGCTCGCCACTTCCATCGCCAGTGGATTGGCCATCCAGCAGGTGCCACGAATCGCAGCACTCAGGCGACCGATCAATGCCTGCGGTGCATGCAGATAGCCGATGCGCAACCCTGCTGAAACAGCCTTGCTCAAACTGCCGATCAACACCGAACGCTCCGCGGCGTAATAACTCAGGGGTAGCGGGCGCTGGCGATCCAGCACCGCATGGGCTTCATCTTCAATAATCAGTAGATTGTGTTCACGACAGACCTCGGCAATCGCCTCGCGCCGCGAGACGGACATGACCGCAGCCGTAGGATTCTGGATCGTCGGCGTGCAATACAGCGCCGAGACGCGATGCTGACGGCAAACGTCCTGCAGAGATGAAGGCAACAGTCCTTCGTCATCCACCCCCGCACCAATCAGCTTTATCCCGAGCTGACGTGCGACGCTGATCAATCCGGGGTAGGACAAATGCTCGGTGACCACGGTGTCGCCGGCCTTGAGCAACCCCATCAACGCACACAACAGGCCATGCTGCCCGCCGTTGACGCACAGCACATGATCGGCGTGAGGCGCGAAATCCCGGTGACGCAGCCAATCAGCTCCCGCCGCGCGATGCCTTGGCAACCCACCTTCGGGGGTGTACCCCGTCAATTGCTGCAAGCGTCGCGAATCACTCGCCAGGGTGTGCAGGGCTTGGCTCATCAAGGCCGTTTCCTGCCCGGGGATCGGCTGATTCCGGCTCATGTCCAGGCAGGCTTGCGGTTCATCGCTGACATTGCGAAAGCCCTTGTCCTGCGGCCGTTCCATCCCGCGCTGACGCACATAAGTGCCATCGCCTACGCGCGCCACCACCAGCCCTACACGCTCCAATTCGCCGTAAGCACGACTGATGGTGCCGATGGTGACGCCAAGACTGTCGGCCAACAGTCGGTGAGGCGGCAGCTTGCTACCGGGTTCGATGACCCCGGCACCGATGGCTTTTTCCACCGCATCCGCGAGCCGCTTGTACTTCACACCGACGCCATGGGCGAGTCCGTCACGGAGGATTGACACCATGGCAATACTTACTTTGACACTCATTCTCGCCCCGAATAGCGTAAGGAAAACAGGTTCAATCAGGGATAGACCTTTTCAGTGACGAGGTCAATTCTGCTGTCCGGAGCACCCAGCATGTCGACCGCTGTCAGCACACCGTTGAACATCAGCAAGCCGTGGCTCGGCGGGTTAGTCACCAGCCTGCTGTTTCTCATCGTCTGTCTGAGCTGGGGCACCACGTGGCTGGGGATAAAGATTGCGGTGGAAAGCGTGCCGCCCCTGACGGCCGCCGGCCTGCGTTTTCTGATTGCCTTCCCGCTGTTTCTGGGTTTCGCCGTATTACGCAAGGAGCCTTTGTTGTTTCCCCGGCAAAGTCGCTGGTTTTTCGTGTTCGTCACGTTGTCGTACTTCAGCCTGCCGTACTACTTGCTCAACTACGGCGAGACGCACGTCTCCTCCGGCCTGACCGCTCTGTTGTTCAGTGGCATGCCGGTGTTCATCCTGATTTTTTCCGCGGTGTTTCTGCGCGAGAAAATCCACCCCGCGCAGATGCTCGGCATCGCCATCGGCTTCGGCAGTCTGTTCATGATTATCCGCAGCCAGGGCTTGCATCTGGATCAGGCCGAATGGCTTGGCGTGCTGGCGATTCTCGGCGCGGCGATCCTGCATGCCCTGTGCTACGTGGTGACCAAAAAGCATGGCAGCGCGATCAGCGTGATCACTTACAACACCCTGCCCATCGGCATCGCCGGTTTGATGCTGCTGGTGGTTGGCCTGGGTCTGGAAAGCCCGACATTCGCCTCGATCACCCCGCGCTCGTGGGGCGCCCTGCTCTACCTCGGACTGGTGGCGTCGGTCGGCGGCTTTATCGTCTATTTCATCCTGCTCAAACGCTTGAGTCCGGTGCTTCTGTCGTTCGTCTTCATCATCTTTCCGGTGTTCGCCGTGATCATCGGCGCCTGGTACGAAGGCACGCAAATCTCTCGCGACCTGATGCTCTATTCGGCAACCCTGCTCGCCGGTTTCGCCATCACCAAACTGCCCGTCAAACGCTGAAAAACACTCGCCGATTCGCAGCAGAACTCACTTTGAACATTGGAGGTTCAAATGTCGGTACACACCATGGAAACCCTCAGCCTGTTTAACAATGCACCCTACCAGCGCGACTTCAGTGCGCGGGTCATCGCGGTGGTTGATCAAGCCGTCGTGCTGGAACACACCCTCTTTTATCCAACCGGAGGTGGGCAACCCGGGGATACCGGGTATTTCAGCCTGCCGGATGGCACGCGGATCAACGTCACGGGCACGGTGCGCGATCCCTTGCTGCCGTCGATCATCTGGCATCAGGTAGAGCAATGCCCGCCGCACCTGTGCACGGGCGCCCTGCTCAATGCCAGCCTCGATTGGCAGCGGCGCTATCAACACATGAAGATGCACACCTGCCTGCACCTGCTGGGTTCGATCATCAATGCGCCGGTAACCGGGTGCAGCATCAGCGCCGACAAGGGACGCCTGGATTTCGATCTGCCGGAAATGACCCTCGACAAAGAGAGCATCACTGACGAACTCAACGCGCTGATTGAGCAGGCCATTCCAGTCAGCACTTTGTCGATGCCGGCCTCGGAATACCCCGCACTGCTGCAAAGCACCGGCAGCAAAACCGTCAAACCGCCAGTGATTCAGGGCGACCTGCGGATGGTTGAAGTCATCGGCATCGACATCCAGCCCTGTGGCGGCACCCATGTGCAAAACACCCGGGAAATCGGCCGAGTGTTTTGCGAAAAAATCGAAAAGAAAAGCAGGAACAATCGACGGGTGATCCTGCGATTCGAATGACGACGCCTGCGCCGACCTCAGATCACCAACAGGTCGACAAAGCGGTTCACCGCGGTCGCTTCAAGCTGCGTCTGATCCTTGCACAACGCGAAAATCTCGGCGCAGCGTTGCCCCGTGAAACGGGTGGCGAGGTTTGCCTTGAACTTGTCTTCGAGCAACGGCACTCCTTCGGCGCGACGTCGACGATGGCCGATCGGGTACTCCACGATCACGTTCTCGGTACTTGAACCGTCCTTGAAAAACACCTGCACGGCGTTGGCAATCGAGCGTTTGTCGGCCTCCAGATACTCGCGGGTGAAGCGCGGCTCTTCGACGATGACCATTTTCTCGCGCAGCACATCGATGATCGGATGCGCCTTGTGGAAGTCGTCTTCGTATTGCTCGGCCACCAGATTGCCGAAGGCCAGCGGCACAGCGGTCATGTACTGGATGCAGTGATCGCGGTCGGCCGCGTTGGCCAGCGGCCCGACCTTGGAGATGATGCGAATCGCCGATTCATGGGTGGTGATGACAATTCTGTCGATCTCGTGCAGACGATTGCGCACTTGTGGATGCAGTGTCACGGCCGCTTCGCAGGCCGTTTGCGCGTGGAATTCGGCAGGGAAGCTGATTTTGAACAGGACGTTTTCCATCACGTAACTGCCGAACGGCCGTGAAAAGCTGAAGCTGCGTTTGTCCTCGGGCTTCAACGCCAGATCGCTGTTGGTGTGGCTGAACAGCACGTCGTAAAAGCCCCACTGTCTAGCGCTCAAAACACCGGGAATGCCCATCTCGCCGCGAAGGGCGATGTCGGCCAGACGCACGCCGCGACTCGATGCATCCCCCGCCGCCCAGGATTTGCGCGAGCCGGCGTTTGGCGCGTGGCGATAGGTGCGCAACGCCTGCCCATCGGCGAACGCGTGGGACAACGCCGACAGCAGTTGCTCGCGGTTGGCGCCCATCAATTTGGCGGCCACAGCGGTCGAGGCGACTTTCACCAGAATGACGTGATCGAGTCCTACGCGGTTGAAGGAGTTTTCCAGGGCGATGATGCCTTGAATTTCATGGGCCATGATCATGGCTTCGAGCACATCGCGAATCGTCAGCGGTGCTTCGCCATTGGCCAGACGTTTTTGCGAGAGGTGATCGGCCACTGCAAGAATGCCGCCGAGGTTGTCCGACGGATGCCCCCATTCAGCGGCGAGCCAGGTGTCGTTGTAGTCGAGCCAACGGACGATGCAGCCGATGTCCCACGCGGCCTTCACCGGGTCGAGGCGATAACTGGTGCCCGGAACCCGCGCGCCAAACGGCACGACAGTGCCTTCGACAATCGGGCCAAGATGCTTGGTGCATTCGGGGAAACGCAGCGCCAGCAGGCCGCAGCCCAAGGTGTCCATCAGGCAGTCGCGGGCGGTGTTCAGGGCTTCGCTGGATTCGACTTTGTAGCTGAGGACGTAATCGGCGATGTCCTGCAGGACTTGGTCGTAGTCGGGGCGGTTGTTCAGGTCGACGTTGGCGCTCATGTTCGATTCACTCTTGAAGTGGTTCGTTGATGGGACCTCGGTTCAGGGCTAACGATTTCTTATTGTTGAAATACGGAAACTGTAGGAGTGAGCCTGCTCGCGATTGCGGCATATCAGGCAACATTGATGGTGAATATCAGTCAGCCATCGCGAGCAGGCTCACTCCTACAGGGTGCAGCGTTGTGTCAGAAAGAATCACCGGGGATCCGGACGTAACCTTCCATCAACACCCGCGCACTGCGGCTCATGATGGCTTTTTTTACCACCCATTCGCCGTTTTCCAGGCTGGCTTCGGCGCCGACGCGCAAGGTCCCGGACGGATGACCGAAGCGCACGGCGTTGCGTTCAACACCGCCCGCGGCAAGGTTGACCAAGGTCCCGGAAATGGCTGCTGCGGTACCAATCGCCACCGCCGCCGTGCCCATCATCGCGTGGTGCAACTTGCCCATCGACAACGCGCGCACCAGCAAATCAACATCGCCAGCCGCCACGGTTTTGCCGCTGGAGGCCACGTAATCCGAAGGCTTGGCCACGAACGCGACTTTCGGCGTGTGTTGACGTTTCGCCGCTTCATCTAGGTTGGCAATCAGGCCCATGCGCAGGGCGCCATAAGCACGAATTGTCTCGAACATCTGTAGCGCCTTCGGATCGCTGTTGATCGCGCTCTGCAACTCGGTGCCGGTGTAACCAATGTCTTCGGCGTTGACAAAAATCGTCGGAATCCCGGCATTGATCATGGTCGCCTTGAAGGTACCAACACCCGGCACTTCCAGCTCATCGATCAGGTTGCCGGTGGGGAACATCGAACCACCGCCGCCCTCTTCTTCCGCCGCCGGGTCCATGAATTCGACTTGCACTTCGGCGGCCGGAAAGGTCACGCCGTCGAGTTCGAAATCACCTGTCTCTTGCACTTCACCATTGGTGATCGGCACGTGGGCGATGATGGTCTTGCCGATGTTGGCCTGCCATACGCGCACCACCGCCACACCGTTGTGTGGAATGCGGCTGGCATCGACCAGACCGTTGCTGATGGCGAACGAACCAACGGCTGCCGAGAGGTTGCCGCAGTTGCCGCTCCAGTCGACGAACGGCTTGTCGATGGAGACCTGACCGAACAGGTAATCGACGTCATGATCGGCCTTGATGCTTTTCGACAGAATCACGGTTTTGCTGGTGCTGGACGTGGCGCCGCCCATGCCGTCGATCTGCTTGTCGTACGGGTCGGGGCTGCCGATCACGCGCAGCAGCAAGGCGTCGCGGGCCGGGCCGGGAACCTGCGCGGCTTCGGGCAGATCCCTGAGGCTGAAGAACACGCCTTTGCTGGTGCCGCCGCGCATGTAGGTGGCGGGAATCTTGATTTGTGGTGCGTGAGCCATGGTGCTCCTTAACGAAGACATGGGACTTGAAGTCCCATGCCCACATCAGTTGATTTAAACGGCCACCGCCGACTCTTCGAGGAAGTCTTGAGCGAAGCGTTGCAACACGCCGCCGGCCTCGTAGATCGACACTTCTTCAGCGGTATCCAGACGGCAGGTCACGGACACTTCGACGCGCTCGCCGTTTTTGCGATGGATCACCAGCGTCAGGTCGGCACGCGGTGTACGGGCGCCGATCACGTCGTAGGTTTCGCTGCCATCGATGGCCAGGGTGTGGCGGTCGGTGCCCGGTTTGAACTCCAGCGGCAACACGCCCATGCCCACCAGATTGGTGCGGTGAATGCGCTCGAAACCTTCGGCGACGATCGCTTCGACACCGGCCAGACGCACGCCTTTGGCCGCCCAGTCGCGGGACGAACCCTGGCCGTAGTCAGCACCGGCAATGATGATCAGCGGCTGCTTGCGTTCCATGTAGGTTTCGATGGCTTCCCACATGCGCATGACCTTGCCTTCCGGCTCGACCCGCGCCAGCGAACCCTGTTTGACCTTGCCGTTTTCCACGACCATTTCGTTGAACAGTTTCGGGTTGGCAAACGTTGCGCGCTGTGCGGTCAGGTGGTCGCCACGGTGCGTTGCGTAAGAGTTGAAGTCCTCTTCCGGCAGGCCCATTTTCGCCAGGTATTCGCCGGCGGCACTGTCGAGCATGATCGCGTTGGACGGCGACAGGTGATCGGTAGTGATGTTGTCCGGCAGCACCGCCAACGGGCGCATACCTTTAAGCGGACGCGCACCGGCCAGCGCGCCTTCCCAGTACGGCGGTCGGCGGATGTAGGTGCTCATTTCGCGCCAGTCGTACAACGGCGTGACTTTCGGGCCGGTGTCTTCATGGACGGCGAACATCGGAATGTAGACCTGACGGAACTGCTCGGGCTTGACCGAAGACTTCACCACAGCGTCGATTTCTTCGTCGCTCGGCCAGATGTCTTTCAGGCGGATTTCCTTGCCATCCACAACGCCGAGAACATCTTTTTCGATATCGAAACGGATGGTGCCGGCGATGGCATACGCGACCACCAACGGCGGCGATGCGAGAAACGCCTGCTTGGCATACGGATGGATGCGGCCGTCGAAGTTGCGGTTGCCGGAAAGCACAGCGGTGGCGTAGAGATCGCGGTCGATGATCTCTTGCTGGATCACCGGATCGAGGGCGCCGGACATGCCGTTACAGGTGGTGCAAGCGAAGGCGACGACGCCGAAACCGAGTTGCTCCAGCTCCGTGGTCAGCCCCGCTTCATCGAGGTACAGCGCCACGGTTTTCGAGCCCGGCGCCAGCGAGGATTTCACCCATGGCTTGCGGGTCAGGCCGAGCTTGTTGGCGTTGCGTGCGAGCAGGCCGGCAGCAATCACGTTGCGCGGGTTACTGGTGTTGGTGCAACTGGTGATGGCGGCGATGATCACCGCACCGTCGGGCATTTGCCCCGGAACGTCATCCCACTGCCCGGAGATGCCTTTGGCCGCCAGATCGGACACTGCGACGCGGGCGTGCGGGTTGCTCGGGCCGGCCATGTTGCGCACGACCGAAGACAGGTCGAAGGTCAGACCGCGTTCGTACTGCGCGCTTTTCAGGCTGTCGGCCCACAGGCCGGTGGTCTTGGCGTAGTGCTCGACCAACTGCACTTGCTGGTCTTCACGGCCGGTCAGTTTCAGATAATCGATGGTCTGCTGGTCGATGTAGAACATCGCCGCCGTGGCGCCGTATTCCGGGGCCATGTTGGAGATGGTCGCGCGGTCGCCGAGGGTCAGGTTGGCTGCGCCCTCGCCGAAGAACTCCAGCCAGGCGCCGACGACTTTCTGTTTGCGCAGGTATTCGGTCAGCGCCAGCACCATGTCGGTGGCGGTGATGCCCGGTTGCAGCTTGCCAGTCAGTTCGACGCCGACGCTTTCCGGCAGGCGCATCCATGAGGCGCGACCGAGCATTACGCTCTCGGCTTCGAGGCCGCCGACGCCGATCGCGATCACGCCCAGTGCATCGACGTGCGGGGTGTGGCTGTCGGTGCCGACGCAGGTGTCAGGGAACGCCACGCCGTCACGCACCTGGATCACCGGAGACATTTTCTCCAAGTTGATCTGGTGCATGATGCCGTTGCCCGGCGGGATCACATCAACGTTTTTGAAGGCTTTTTTGGTCCAGTTGATGAAGTGGAAACGGTCTTCGTTGCGACGGTCTTCGATGGCGCGGTTTTTCTCGAATGCCTGCTTGTCAAAGCCGCCCGCCTCCACCGCCAGCGAGTGGTCGACGATCAGTTGCGTCGGCACCACCGGGTTGACCTGCGCCGGATCACCGCCCTGCAAGGCGATTGCGTCGCGCAGGCCGGCGAGGTCGACCAACGCGGTCTGACCGAGAATGTCGTGGCAGACCACGCGCGCCGGGAACCACGGGAAGTCGAGGTCGCGTTTGCGCTCGATCAATTGCTTGAGGGAATCGGTGAGCGTGGCCGGGTCGCAGCGACGCACGAGGTTTTCCGCCAGCACGCGGGAGGTGTACGGCAGGGTGTCGTAGCTGCCGGGCTGGATCGCTTCAACCGCGGTGCGGACATCGAAGTAGTCCAGCGGCGTGCCGGGCAGGTTCTTGCGAAATTCTGTGTTCATCGGGTCAGGACTCGGGTCACGGTAGTTTCAAGAGGTAGGGCCGGTCGCCGATCTTTAACTTCACACTGAACCCTGTGGGAGCTGGCTTGCCAGCGATAGCGGTGGGTCAGTCGACATCAATGTTGGATGTGACTCAGTCATCGCTGGCAAGCCAGCTCCCACAGGGTCTTCGGTGAATCTCGGATCAGTGTTCGGCGCCCACCATTCAGCGACGTTCGATTGGCACGAACTTGCGCTGTTCGACGCCGACGTACTCGGCGCTCGGGCGGATGATGCGGTTGTTGGCACGCTGTTCGAACACGTGCGCGGCCCAGCCGGTCAGGCGCGAGCAGACGAAGATCGGCGTGAACAGCTTGGTCGGGATGCCCATGAAGTGGTACGCCGAGGCATGGTAAAAGTCGGCGTTGGGGAACAGCTTCTTCTGTTCCCACATGGTCTTGTCGATGGCTTCGGAAACCGCAAACAGCACCTTGTCACCGACTTCGTCAGCGAGTTTTTTCGACCAGCCCTTGATCACCTCGTTGCGCGGATCGCTGTCCTTATAGATCGCGTGACCGAAGCCCATGATCTTGTCCTTGCGCTCGAGCATGCCGAGGGTGCCTTTGATCGCCTCTTCCGGCGAGGAGAAGCGCTCGATCATTTCCATCGCGGCTTCGTTGGCGCCGCCGTGCAACGGGCCACGCAGCGAACCGATGGCCGCCGTTACGCAGGAATACAGGTCGGACAGGGTCGACGCGCAAACCCGCGCGGTGAAGGTCGAGGCGTTGAATTCGTGCTCGGCGTAAAGGATCAGCGAGACGTTCATGACTTTGACGTGCAGTTCGCTCGGCTTCTTGTCATGCAGCAGGTGCAGGAAGTGGCCGCCGATGGTCGGTTCGTCGCTCACGCAATTGATCCGTTTGCCATCGTGGCTGAAGCGATACCAGTAGCACATGATTGCCGGGAACGCGGCCAGCAAGCGGTCAGTCTTGTCGCGCTGCTCGGAGAAGTCTTTCTCCGGCTCGAGGTTGCCGAGGAACGAGCAACCGGTGCGCATCACGTCCATCGGGTGGGCGTCGGCGGGGATGCGTTCGAGCACTTCTTTCAGCGCTTGCGGCAGATCGCGCAGCTTGCTCAGTTTGCCTTGGTATTCGTCGAGTTGCGCCTGGGTCGGCAGCTCGCCGTAAAGCAGCAGGTACGCCACTTCTTCAAATTGTGCATCGGCTGCCAGTTCGCGTACGTCGTAGCCGCGATAGGTCAGCCCGGCACCGGCCTGGCCCACGGTGGACAGTGCGGTTTGCCCGGCAACCTGGCCACGGAGCCCGGCGCCACTGAGTACTTTTGCTTCGGCCATTGCTGTCTCCAATCTTCTTGAATTTGTAGGGGAAACTTGTGGGAGCGAGCCTGCTCGCGAAGGTGGTCGCAACACCTCGGTGCATCAGGAACACCGCATTATCGTTGGCGTCCTTCGCGAGCAGGCTCGCTCCCACAGGGTTTGAATCAGCCTTTCTTTTGTGCAAACAACGCATCGAGCTTCTGCTCGAAGGTGTGGTAATCAATGCGATCGTAAAGCTCCATGCGAGTCTGCATGGTGTCGATGACATTCTGCTGCGTGCCGTCGCGGCGGATCGCGGTGTAGACGTTTTCCGCAGCTTTGTTCATCGCGCGGAACGCCGACAGCGGGTAGAGCACCAGCGACACGTCGGCGCCAGCCAATTGCTCGGTGGTGTACAGCGGCGTCGAACCGAACTCGGTGATGTTGGCCAGAATCGGCGCTTTCACGCGGTTGGCGAACAGCTTGTACATTTCCAGCTCGGTGATGGCTTCCGGGAAGATCATGTCGGCGCCGGCCTCGATGCACGCTGCTGCGCGATCCAGCGCCGATTCCAGACCTTCCACCGCCAACGCATCAGTGCGCGCCATGATCACGAAGCTGTCATCGGTGCGGGCATCGACGGCGGCTTTGATGCGGTCGACCATTTCCTGCTGGCTGACGATCTCTTTATTCGGGCGATGGCCGCAGCGCTTGGCGCCAACCTGATCTTCGATGTGAATCGCCGCCGCGCCGAACTTGATCATCGACTTGACCGTGCGCGCGACGTTGAACGCCGAGGAGCCGAAACCGGTATCGACGTCCACCAACAGCGGCAGATCGCAGACGTCGGTAATGCGGCGCACATCGGTCAGCACATCATCCAGCCCGGTGATACCCAAGTCCGGCACGCCGAGCGAGCCTGCGGCCACCCCGCCACCGGACAGGTAGATCGCCTTGAAACCGGCGCGCTTGGCCAGCAACGCGTGGTTGGCGTTGATCGCGCCGACCACTTGCAATGGGTGCTCGCTGGCGACCGCATCGCGGAAACGCTGGCCTGGAGTGCTGTGCTTGGAACTCATGACTCACCTCGTTCAGTGGCTGTCTTATTGTGGGCGCCGTCCTGGTAATGACGGGCGATGTTGCGTTTCGAGGCGCCGATGTGACGGCGCATCAACAATTCCGCGAGCTCGCCGTCACGGTCGGCAATGGCATCGAGAATCCGGTGGTGTTCGGCGAAGGCCTGGCGTGGACGGTTCGGCGTGGTGGAAAACTGGATGCGGTACATGCGCACCAGTTGATAGAGCTCGCCGCAGAGCATTTGCGTGAGGGTGCGGTTGCCGCTGCCCTGGATGATCCGGTAGTGGAAGTCGAAATCGCCTTCCTGCTGGTAGTAGCCAACGCCCGCCTGAAACGCCGCGTCGCGTTCGTGGGTTTCCAATACGCGGCGCAGTTCGTCGATTTCTTCGACGCTCATGCGCTCGGCCGCCAGCCGGCAGGCCATGCCCTCAAGGGATTCGCGGATTTCGTAGAGTTCAAGCAATTCGGCGTGGCTCAGTGAGACCACCCGCGCACCGACATGCGGCACGCGCACCAGCAGGCGCTGGCCTTCCAGCCGATGAATGGCTTCGCGCAGCGGCCCTCGGCTGATGCCGTAGGTGCGCGCCAGTTCCGGCTCGGAGATCTTGCTGCCCGGGGCGATCTCGCCTTTGACGATAGCCGCCTGGATGCGCCGGAAGACGTTTTCCGAAAGTGTCTCGGAATCGTCGCCGCTGATGACCGGGGGATCGAGTTGATCCAGCATATTGTCGACACCTTCAAATCCAATGCGGCAAAAACTAGCCAATTAGCCTGCATCAGTCAAAGGATAAATCGATATTGTCGACAATCGTCTAATAAGCCTTATCAATAGCCCTTGGGGTTATAGACCGGCCCAGGCGCTGGCGCCATAAAACCACCGTGCTAGAATGCCGCCCGCATTTGCTGGCCATTTGTACGGCTTGTCATAAAAAGCTGATAGGCACACGAAGGGCCTTGCGCAAGTTTTGCCAGGGACCTGAACCGACAACGGAACGCTGCGCACCAGGATTTATGAGACTCAAGCCTTTCCCGACATTTTTTGCCCTTTTTTGCCTGCCCGGCCTCGCCGCTGCGGGGGAAAAAACCGTGTACGGCCTCAACGAATATGCATCGCTTGATGGCATCAATCTCGAAGTCGCGGCCAAACTCGACACCGGGGCGAAAACTGCCTCGCTGAGCGCCCGCGACATCAAACGCTTCAAACGCAACGGCGAGTCCTGGGTGCGCTTTTATCTGGCCATCGACGCCGCGCATTCGCACCCGATCGAACGGCCGCTGGCCCGGGTCAGCAAGATCAAGCGTCGCGCTGGCGACTACGACCCGGAAGAAGGCAAGAAGTACACCGCCCGTCCGGTGATCGAGCTGGATATCTGCATGGGTTCGGCTTTGCGCAGCATCGAAGTGAACCTGACCGACCGAAGTGCGTTCCAATATCCGCTTTTGATTGGCTCCGAAGCGCTGAAACGCTTCGACGCGCTGGTCGACCCCAGTCTTAAATACGCTGCCGGCAAACCCGCCTGCACCATCGCCGCTCATACCGCCGAGTAATTTTCATGCGTTCTCTAACCTTCCACCTGAAAATCCTGATCACCATTCTGGTGCTGCTGGGCGTTTCGGTTACGGCCTATCAGATTTTCGTACTCGGCATCCCGGTGACCGAAGATGCGACCGACGACTTGTGGAACATCGACGCCAAGGTCGAGTTCGTCGCCAGCACCAAGGACCCGGTGAAGATCCAGATGTTCGTACCACCGTTGAGCCGCGACTACGTCAGCCTCAACGAAAGCTTCATCTCCAATAATTACGGCGTGGCGGTGAACCGCGTCGACGGCAACCGCAAGGTGACCTGGTCGGCGCGCCGGGCCAAGGGCAATCAGACCCTCTATTACCGTCTGGTGCTGACCAAGCGTTACACCGCCGAAAAGACCAAGATCAAAGGCCCGACCTTCCGCGACAGCATCGCCATCGAAGGCCCGGAAAAAATCGCCGCCGAAGCTCTGCTCGCGCCGATCCGCCAGCACTCGGCCGACGTCGAAACCTTTATTGGCGAGGCGATCAAACGGGTCAACAACGTCAACGACGACAACGTGAAACTGCTGCTGGCCGGCGACCCGTCGACGCCACACAAAGCCAAAATCGTCGAACTGCTGCTGTCGATCGCTCACGTACCGGTGGAAAAAGTCCACACCATCCGCCTCGTCGCCGACCAGCCGCAAACCCCGGAACTGTGGCTGCGCAGCTTCAATGGCAACGACTGGCTGTACTTCAACCCGGAAACCGGCGAGCAGGGCCTGCCGACCGACCGCCTGCTGTGGTGGACTGGCGATGAAAACCTGATCACCGTCGACGGCGGCAAGAAGGCCAACGTGACCTTCAGCCTGAACAACAGCGAGATGAACGCGATTCGTCTGGCCAAGCTGACCGACGAAAACACCGACGCCAATTTCCTCGAATACTCGTTGTACGGCCTGCCGCTGCAAACCCAGCAGACCTTCATGATCATGGTGATGATCCCGATCGGCGTGCTGGTGATCCTGATCCTGCGCAACCTGATCGGCCTGCAGACCTTGGGCACATTTACCCCAGTGCTGATCGCCCTCGCCTTCCGTGAAACTCAGTTGGGCTTCGGCATCCTGCTGTTTACCGTGATCACGGCGCTGGGGCTGTCATTACGTTCGTATCTGGAACACTTGAAGCTGCAAATGCTGCCGCGACTCTCGGTGGTGCTGACCTTTGTCGTGGTGTTGATCGCGGCGATCAGCCTGTTCAGTCATAAGCTCGGTCTGGAACGCGGCTTGTCGGTAGCGCTGTTCCCGATGGTGATTCTGACCATGACCATCGAACGTCTGTCGATCACCTGGGAAGAGCGCGGCGCCAGCCATGCGATGAAAGTGGCGATTGGCACGCTGTTCGCGGCGTCCCTGGCGCACTTGATCATGACCGTGCCGGAGTTGGTCTACTTCGTGTTCACTTTCCCGGCGATCCTGCTGATTCTGGTCGGCTTCATGCTGGCGATGGGTCGTTATCGCGGTTACCGCCTGACCGAACTGGTGCGTTTCAAGGCTTTCCTGAAGAAGGCTGACGCCTGATGTTCGGTTTCTGGAAGACCTGGAAGGCCCTGGAGGCCCGGGGCATCATGGGCATCAACCGGCGTAACGCCGACTACGTGCTCAAGTACAACAAGCGCAGCCTGTACCCGATCGTCGATGACAAGATCATCACCAAGGAACGCGCGATCAAGGCCGGCATTCACGTGCCGGAGCTGTATGGCGTGATTTCCACCGAGAAGGAAATCGACAAGCTCGGCGAGATCATCGGCGGGCGCAGCGACTTCGTGATCAAACCGGCGCAAGGCGCCGGCGGTGACGGCATCATCGTCGTCGCCGACCGTTTCGAGGGTCGCTATCGCACGGTGTCGGGCAAGATCATTGCCCACGAAGAACTTGAGCACCACATCTCGAGCATCCTCACTGGCCTGTATTCGCTGGGCGGCCACCGTGATCGGGCGCTGATCGAATACCGCGTGACCCCGGATCAGATCTTCAAGAGCATCAGCTACGAAGGCGTGCCGGACATCCGCATCATCGTGCTCATGGGTTACCCGGTGATGGCGATGTTGCGCTTGCCGACCCGCCAGTCCGGCGGCAAGGCCAACCTGCACCAGGGTGCCATTGGTGTCGGTGTTGATCTGGCGACCGGTTTGACCCTGCGCGGTACCTGGTTGAACAACATCATCACCAAACACCCGGACACCACCAACGCGGTGGACGGCGTGCAACTGCCCTATTGGGACGGTTTCATGAAACTCGCTGCCGGCTGCTATGAGCTGTGTGGGTTGGGGTATATCGGTGTGGACATGGTCCTCGATCAGGAAAAAGGCCCGCTGATTCTGGAGCTGAATGCGCGGCCGGGACTGAATATCCAGATCGCCAATGACTGCGGGCTGACCTTGCGTACCCACGCGGTTGAAGCGCGACTGGAAGAGCTGAAGGCGCGTGGGGTGACCGAGTCGGTTGAAGAGCGGGTGGCGTTTACTCAGGAAATGTTTGGGCATATTCCTGCGGTCGAGGGCTAAAAGCTGAAGAGCCCCTCACCCTAACCCTCTCCCGGAGGGCGAGGGGACTGACCGAGGTGGATGTTGGAGCTACGCCGACTTGAAAGTCTTGAATCGAACTCAGGACTTGAAAAGCCCAGATCTGCTCCCCTCCCCGAAATATCGAGTCGAACCGAGGCTTTGAAAAGCATGAAGATCTGCTCCCTTTCCCCCTCGTCCCCCTTGGGGGAGAGGGCTGGGGTGAGGGGTAGGCTTTTGACTTTGATCTGGGATCGGAGAGGACTACAATCCCCACCCCGCCTCAATGGCCGATCTGCCCCGCCCATGTTGACCTGCTCCGTACATCCACTGCCCTACCGCGCCAATCCCGCCGACTACTTCGCGGCCATCCGCCACGCGCCCGGCGCCGTGCTGCTCGACAGCGGCCGGCCAAGTGCCGACCGTGGCCGTTATGACTTGCTCAGTGCCTGGCCGCTGGAACAACTGGCGGTGTTGCGGGATGAAAGCGGCAGCCATTTCCTGCAACGCCTGCGTGACAATCTGAACCGTTTGGGCGAGGCACAACTGCCTGCCACTTATGAACTGCCGTTCGCTGGCGGATTGATCGGTTATCTGAGCTATGACTTTGGTCGGCACCTGGAAAACCTGCCGAGCGATGCACGAGATGATCTGCAACTGCCGGATGCACAGTTTGGGTTGTATGACTGGGCATTGGTCAGCGATCACCAGGCTGGCACCAGTCAACTGGTGTTTCATCCGTCGATTGTCGACAGTGAAAAGCAGCGGCTGATCGGTCTGTTCACTCAACCGGTTGTTGAATCGCTGGCGCCGTTCAAGCTGAACCAACCGATGACCGCCGATCTTTCGGCTGACGACTACCGTCAGGCTTTCGAACGCATTCAGCATTACATTCAGGCCGGTGACTGCTATCAGGTCAACTTTGCCCAGCGTTTCCGAGCCTCATGCCAAGGCGACCCATGGTTGGCTTACTGCGAATTGCGCAAAGCCTGCCCGACACCGTTTTCCGGCTTCCAGAGCCTGCCCGATGGCGGCGCGGTGCTGAGCCTGTCGCCGGAGCGCTTCGTCAAGGTCAGCCAGCGCCAAGTGGAAACCCGCCCGATCAAAGGCACCCGCCCTCGAGGCCTGACCCCCGCCGAAGACGCGGCCAACGCCGCCGAACTGCTGGCCAGCCCGAAGGATCGCGCGGAAAACCTGATGATCGTAGACCTGCTGCGCAACGACCTCGGGCGCACCTGCCGCATTGGCTCGGTGCGCGTGCCGGAGTTGTTCAGCCTGGAAAGCTATCCGAACGTGCATCACCTGGTCAGCAGCGTGACCGGTGAACTGGCGGATGACCGCGATGCACTCGATCTGATCGCCGGCAGCTTCCCCGGCGGTTCGATCACCGGCGCGCCAAAGATTCGTGCCATGCAGATCATTGACGAACTGGAGCCGACCCGGCGCGGTTTGTATTGCGGGTCGTTGTTGTATCTGGACGTGCGCGGCGAGATGGACAGCTCCATCGCGATTCGCAGTCTGTTGGTCAAGGATGGGCAGGTGTGCTGCTGGGGCGGTGGCGGGATCGTCGCCGATTCGGACTGGCAGGCGGAGTATCAGGAGTCGATTACTAAAGTCAGAATCCTCCTGGAAACCCTGCAAAACCTCTGAGTAAAGATCGTTCCCACGCTCTGCGTGGGAATGCAGCCCGGGGCACTCTGCGTCCCATCCAAAGCCGAACGCGGAGCGTCCGTTGAAGCATTCCCACGCGGAGCGTGGGAACGATCATCAGGGAGCCATGCTTACAGGCTGAGGTCGCGGTTTGAGGCTTTGAGGAATTCCTGCTTCAGCTCGGCAAACGTGTGCACCGCCGGAAACTGCGGAAACTCGCGAATCACATTCTCCGGCGCATGGAACAGAATCCCCGCATCCGCCTCGCCGAGCATCGTGGTGTCGTTGTACGAATCACCCGCCGCAATCACCCGGTAGTACAGGCTCTTGAAGGCCAGCACCGACTGCCGTTTCGGATCTTTCTGACGCAACTGATAGCTGGTCACCCGCCCGCTTTCATCGGTAATCAGGCGATGGCAAAGCAGCGTCGGGAAGCCCAGTTGACGCATCAACGGCTGGGAGAACTCATAGAAGGTGTCCGACAGGATCACCACCTGAAAGCGCTCGCGCAGCCAGTTGACGAACTCCACCGCGCCGTCCAGCGGTTTCAGGGTGGCGATCACTTCTTGAATGTCCGACAGCTTCAAGCCATGTTCATCGAGGATGCGCAGACGCTGTTTCATCAGCACGTCGTAATCGGGAATGTCCCGGGTGGTGGCTTTGAGGGATTCGATTCCGGTTTTTTCGGCGAAGGCGATCCAGATTTCCGGTACCAGTACCCCTTCAAGATCCAGGCAAGCAATTTCCACAAGACACTCCCGTTTGTATTGATTATTGAGTCGAGCGAGCCCGAACTCTAGCGACTCCCCCACGCCCGCGCAACGCACAGCACGCCCCGCCAGACGCAGCTTTTTGTTACCATCGCCGCCATATAGAGCGCCCAGCGCCACCGACCTGTAGGAAGCCGCCCTGATGAGTGCAACGTTCGATGTCGTGGAACTCGCCACGACCTATGCCAACAAATCCGCGCAAGACATCCTCAAACTCGCCTTTGCCGAGTTCGGTGATGAGCTGTGGATATCTTTCAGCGGCGCCGAGGATGTGGTGCTGGTGGACATGGCCTGGAAGCTCAACAAGAACGTCAAGGTGTTCAGTCTCGACACCGGTCGCCTGCACCCGGAAACCTACCGATTCATCGATCAGGTGCGCGAGCACTACAAGATCGACATCGAACTGGTGTCGCCGGACTACACGAAACTGGAACCGTTCGTGAAGGAAAAAGGCCTGTTCAGTTTCTACAAGGACGGCCACGGTGAATGCTGCGGGATCCGCAAGATCGAGCCGCTGCGACGCAAGTTGTCCAGCGTCAAAGCCTGGGCCACCGGCCAGCGCCGCGACCAGAGCCCTGGCACGCGCAGCGCCGTGGCAGTGCTGGAAATCGACACCGCGTTCTCTACGCCTGAACGCACCCTCTACAAATTCAACCCGCTGGCGCAGATGACCAGCGAAGAGATCTGGGGTTACATCCGCATGCTGGAGCTGCCGTACAACAGCCTGCATGAACGCGGCTTTATCAGCATTGGCTGCGAACCGTGCACCCGCCCTGTCCTGCCGAATCAGCACGAGCGCGAAGGCCGTTGGTGGTGGGAAGAAGCCACGCAGAAAGAATGCGGGCTGCATGCGGGAAATATCATCAGCAAGGCGTAAACCCCTGCCACGATGATTTCCCTTTGTAGGAGTGAGCCTGCTCGCGATAGCGGTGTATCAGGCAAAAAATTCATCGACTGATACGCCGCTATCGCGAGCAGGCTCACTCCTACACTGGCCTCTACCGACTCAAAAAAATGTGTACACAGGAATGTCACCATCGGTGCCATTTATGTGTGCACTTTTTGTTTTCACGCCCTGAAAAGTTACATCCCTTCTGAACGCCTCTCCGCTTTGCCACCTCCGCAAAATCCCCCGCAAAAAATAAATACCTGTTCAATCGGTCAATTTATAACCAACTATTTTCAATCACTTAGCGTTGCTAGATAACTTTTCGAAATGAGGATGGCTGCGCATAGATCGATAATTGGCACAGATCTGGCTTTGGTGCATACATGTTTTGTATACAAAACTGCAAAACATGACTAAACACTTTCGATCCGCAAGCCTGAAGCGCCCTATCCCGTACAGGCTGCAGATGCCCCGTAACCAGTGATGTTTGCTGGCCGCGACGAAGATTTGTCGAGCCCCGGGCTCTTGCACAGTCATCGCGGCCCGCCCATCAGGAGCCTGCCGGAATGCGTACAAGTCTCTCCAACAACATCGCGCTGAATCTGCCCTCCTCCGCACTCGATCAGCCCTTGCCGTACGACGGTCTGGGCGAGCCGTTGCAACTGAGCCCCCGTCTGCACAACAGTGATCTGGCACCGACCAAAGCCGAAGGTCGGCGCTGGGGCAAATACAGCATTTTCGCCCTGTGGACCAATGACGTGCACAACATTGCCAACTACTCGTTTGCCATCGGCTTGTATGCCTTGGGGCTGGGCGGTTGGCAGATTCTGCTGTCGCTGGGGATAGGCGCGGCACTGGTCTACTTTTTCATGAACCTGTCCGGTTACATGGGGCAGAAAACCGGGGTGCCGTTTCCGGTGATCAGCCGGATCAGTTTCGGTATTCACGGCGCGCAAATTCCTGCGCTGATTCGGGCGGTTATCGCCATCGCGTGGTTCGGGATTCAGACGTATCTGGCGTCAGTGGTTTTCCGGGTGTTGCTCACGGCGGTCCATCCGGGCTTTGCTGAATACGACCACAACTCGATCCTCGGCCTGTCGACGTTGGGCTGGGTGTGTTTCGTGGCGATCTGGTTCGTGCAACTGGCAATCCTCGCCTACGGCATGGAAATGGTCCGCCGTTACGAGGCGTTCGCCGGCCCGGTGATTTTGCTCACCGTCGCCGCTCTCGCCGCATGGATGTACTTCCAGGCCAACGCAACCATCGCCTGGTCGATCCGCGAACCACTGACCGGCGGTGAGATGTGGCGCAATATTTTTGCCGGCGGCGCATTGTGGCTGGCGATTTACGGCACGTTGATCCTCAACTTCTGCGACTTCGCCCGCTCCTCGCCGTGCCGCAAAACCATCAAGGTCGGAAATTTCTGGGGTTTGCCGGTGAACATTCTGGTGTTCGCCGCGATTACTGTTCTGCTGTGTGGCGCGCAATTCCAGATCAACGGCCGTATCATCGAAAGTCCTACAGAAATCATCGCCTCGATTCCCAATACGTTCTTCCTGGTGCTCGGTTGCCTGGCGTTCCTGATTGTCACCGTGGCGGTGAACATCATGGCCAACTTCGTCGCCCCGGCGTTTGTCCTCAGCAATCTGGCGCCGAAATACCTGACCTTCCGCCGTGCCGGGCTGATCAGCGCGACCATCGCCGTGCTGATCCTGCCGTGGAACCTCTACAACAGCCCGCTGGTGATCGTGTACTTCCTGTCCGGTCTCGGCGCCCTGCTAGGCCCGTTGTACGGCGTGATCATGGTCGACTACTGGCTGATCCGCAAAGGTCGGATCAACGTTCCGCAGCTCTACAGCGAAGATCCCAACGGCGCCTATTACTACAGCCACGGGGTCAATTTCCGTGCGGTGGCGGCGTTTATTCCTGCGGCATTGATCGCCATCGTCCTGGCGCTGGTTCCCGGCTTCCACAGTGTTTCGCCGTTTTCCTGGCTGATCGGTGCGGGAATCGCCGGAATGCTCTACCTGATCATCGCCAAACGTCAGCCGCACTACGCCGACGTCAATGGCGAGTCCATCGCTGTCGACAACGTCTGCCACTAACTTCTTCGCGGCCCGGACTTCGGGCCGCAGAACTGCCCGCTATAAGGACTTCCCATGCGAATTCTCGTGGTCAACGTCAACACCACCGAATCCATCACTCAGGCCATTGCCCGCTCGGCGCAGGCTGTTGCATCACCCGGCACGGAAATCGTCGGTTTGACGCCGTACTTCGGCGCCGATTCGATTGAAGGCAATTTCGAAAGCTATCTGGCCGCCATCGCGGTGATGGATCGGGTGATGTCTTACGATCAGCCGTTCGATGCGGTGATTCAGGCCGGTTATGGCGAACATGGTCGCGAAGGTTTGCAGGAGCTGCTCAATGTACCGGTGGTGGACATCACCGATGCGGCGGCCAGTACAGCGATGTTTCTTGGCCACGCATACTCGGTGGTCACCACGCTGGATCGCACGGTGCCGCTGATCGAGGATCGTCTGAAGTTGTCCGGTCTGTGGGATCGTTGCGCTTCGGTGCGGGCCAGTGGCCTTGCGGTTCTTGAACTGGAACATGAACCGCACCGCGCACTGGAAGCCATCGTGCATCAGGCGGAGTTGGCGGTGACGCAGGACAAGGCCGAAGTGATATGCCTGGGTTGCGGCGGAATGGCCGGGCTGGATGAGCAGATTCGCCGGCGCACCGGGGTACCGGTAGTGGACGGGGTGACGGCCGCGGTGACCATTGCGGAATCGCTGGTGCGCCTGGGGTTGTCGACGTCCAAGGTGCGGACGTACGCGACGCCGCGGCCGAAAAACATCATTGGCTGGCCGGGGCGGTTTGCCCGTTAGACCGCGTGATCGTTCATCGCGGGTCTCGGTCCCGCAGGTTATGAGTTGCCCACACACTTCGTGTGCGACGCGAGACCTGTGGGAGCGTGGCTTGCCCGCGATCGCCGCACCTCGGTCCCCAGCCAAAATCAGATAGCACTGAACCGCTGAGCCAACCCCTGCTGCGCAAACTGTTCAATCACAAAATCCACAAAAGCCCGAGTCTTGCCCGGCAACAATTTGTGCTCGGCGTAGTAGATCGAAATGTTGCCGTCATCGACAAACCAGTCCGGCAACACCCGCTGCAATGTTCCCGCCTCCAGATACCCCACCGCGAACGGCATGCTCACCAGCGCAATGCCCAACCCTTGTGCCGCCGTTGCACACGCCGCCTCGGAATCGCTCATGGTCATTCGCGCCCGCAGGGTCAGCGGGCTGTGCTGTTGGCTGCGATGCGTCAGCTGCCATGAACGTACACGACCGGTTTGCGGTGAGCGGATCAGAATCCCGTCGTGCTGCTTGAGATCGTCCGGCTCTGTGATGGGTGTGTTGGCCTTCAAGTAATCCTTCGACGCGACCAAGACCCGATGCGCAGGCGTCAATCGCCGCGCAACCACGCCTTGGGGCAATTCGAAGCCACCACCGATGGCGGCATCGAAGCCCTGGCCGATCAGATCAACCTGACGGTTATCGAAGTTCCAGTCCGGGTTGATCGCCGGGAAGCGTCGCAGGAACTCGCCGAGCAGCGGCACGATATAGAGACGGCCGAACACCGTGCCCATGCTGACTTTCAAGGTGCCTGTCGGCTGCCCCTCGGCGCTGGCCAGATTGGCCACGGCGTTCTGGATCGTGGTGAGGCTGGCGCTGACTTCACCCAAGAACAACTGCCCCGCTTCCGTCAGGGTCAGTCGACGAGTGCTACGCTGGAACAGCCTCACGCCGAGGCGCGCTTCCAGTTTCGCCACGCTTTTACCGACGGCTGCCGGCGTCAGACTCAAGCGTCGAGCGGCCTCGGCAAAGCTGCCGACTTCGGCGCTACGCACGAAGCATTCGATACTGCTGAAGGTTTCCATGATCGCCACTATAAACTTCTGGTTTACACAGACTATAGCAATCAGGGTATACACGGTTGTCGATGCGCGGCCGATACTCGGCTCCAACAACAAGGCACCCCGCCTTGAAACATCTGGAGATCGAACATGACCACTCAACACCTCAGCGGCAAAGTCGCTCTGATTCAAGGCGGTTCCCGCGGCATCGGCGCTGCCATCGTCAAACGTCTGGCCGCTGAAGGCGCTGCTGTTGCCTTCACCTACGTCAGCTCAACCGCCAAGGCTGAAGAGTTGCAAAACAGCATCACTGCCAACGGCGGCAAGGCCCTGGCGATCAAGGCTGACAGTGCTGACGCCGCAGCCATTCGCCATGCGGTCAGCGCCACCGTCGAAGCCTTTGGCCGCCTCGACATTCTGGTCAACAACGCCGGGGTGCTGGCCATCGCTCCGCTGGAAGATTTCAAGCTGGAAGATTTTGATCAGACCTTGGCGATCAACGTACGCAGCGTGTTCATCGCTTCGCAGGAAGCCGCCAAACACATGGGTGAAGGCTCGCGCATCGTCAACATTGGCAGCACCAATGCTGACCGCATGCCCTTCGGCGGCGGCGGTGTCTACGCAATGAGCAAATCGGCACTGGTGGGTTTGACCAAAGGTCTGGCGCGGGATCTCGGCCCACGTGGCATCACCATCAACAACGTGCAACCCGGCCCGGTCGACACCGACATGAACCCGGCGCACGGTGACTTCGCCGAAAGCCTTATTCCGCTGATGGCGGTGGGTCGCTACGGTACAGCCGATGAAATCGCCGGTTTCGTCGCTTATCTGGTGGGGCCGGAAGCGGGTTACATCACCGGTGCAAGCCTGACCATTGACGGTGGTTTCGGCGCCTGATCCTCTGATTCGTCTTTACGAAAAACGCCGCCCCTCTTTCAACAGAGGGGCGGCGTTTTTTCATGCTGCGTTCAGGCCCATTCCAGCGCTGGCAAGCCACAGGCGCTCGGGACAAACCCTTTCAACGACCGAAGAATCCCGTCGGCGTGTGCGTATTTTTCATCGGCCATGGCGGCGTCGGGAATGGCGATGGCGGTCATGCCTGCCGCTTTCGCCGCTGTGACGCCAAACGGCGAATCCTCGAACACCAGACAATCCTCGGGCGCGACACCCAGACGGCGGGCGGCGGTCAGGAAAATATCCGGCGCCGGCTTGGCTGCGCCGACTTCCGGATCGTCTGCCGTGACGATGAAATCGAACAGCGCAAACCAGTCACGGTGCAACGTGGTTTTCTGGCCGAACGACTGCCGCGACGAACTGGTGCCCACGGCAATCGGAATGTTGTGCGCCTTGAGGTGGCGAATCAGCTCTTCCGCCCCGGGCATCGCTTGTGCAGTGGGGAAACGCTCGCGCATCAGCGGCTCGCGAATCACCAGAAACTCTTCGGCAGTGATCGGCAAATCCAGCGCCTGCACAACATAATTCGCCAGATCGTTGGCCCCACGGCCAATGATGTTCTGCTTGATGCTCCAGTCGAAGGTACGCCCGTAGCGCCCGGCAATCAGCGAGGTGACCTCGGTGTAAATGCCCTCGGTGTCCAGCAGCAACCCGTCCATATCGAAAATCACGGCCTTGATCGGGCCGAACGCCTTCAGCGGTGCATTCATCATCGGATCCGTTTTCAAAGACATCCCGGGCGACGACTGGCGCCGCTGCGCGGATCTGATTAAAGGGTTCAGCAGCATAACGAGCGCAATGGACATTGAGCAACGGGCAATGTTCTCTGCGGCGATGAGGGCCTGCACAACCACAGGCCCTGAAGATTCAAACTTTACGCCATCGGCATTTAGAAGCCATCGGGAATTCGGTCACTGCTCATCTTCATCCTCTTCGTCTTCCATATCCGCCTCATCAGCATCGTTCAACGGCACCGTCGCGTCATCCATCAGCGACCCCGGATCCTCATTCCCCGGATCATTGATAAACGGCAGCCCACTCGGGCCTTTTTCTTCCTTGCCTTCGGTTTCGGGAGTCATGGCAAACCTCATAATTCGGGGTGTGTATCACTTTCGAAAAGCCCAACAGCCAATCGTTCCCCCCTACTGCAGAAACGAAAAACCCGGCTCACGACCGGGTTTTTGTTTAACCATCCATCAACGATGGCGGTTCTTATGTTTGTTCTTATGCTTGTGACCACCACCGGAATGAGACTTCCCGCCATCGTCGCCCAGGTTGTTGCCGACCGCACCACCCGCCGCGCCTCCCAATCCTGCACCGACAGCCGATCCGGTTGAGCCGCCAAGACTGTTACCGATCACTGAACCGCCCGCAGCACCGAGGCCGCCACCAATGGCGGCCTCGGTGCGATTGCGTTTATTCGCCCCGACGGCACCGCCAGCCGCGCCACCTACACCGGCGCCGACCGCCGCACCGGTGCTACCACCGAGTTGTCCGCCGACGACATTGCCCAGCACGCCACCCAGCCCTCCACCAACGGCTGCCGAACCATCACCGGCGGCCATCGCGCCCTGAGCCACCAGCAATCCGAAAAACAGTGCAGATAATGACAAACGCATATGAACCTCACAGTTCCCGAATCGGGACAGTTCGCCCACACAAGGGCCTATGTGAGATTGGAGACTTCGGCGGGAAAAACGTTCAGCCATGAAAAAGCCCGGCATTGAGCCGGGCTTTTTCTGACAAACGTTTTGGATCAGTGACGCTTGTGACCTTTCGACAGGTTGCTGCCTACCGCACCGCCCGCCGCGCCGCCCAGGCCGGCACCAATGGTCGCGCCGGTCCTGCCGCCGAGGCTGTTGCCGATTACCGAACCGCCAGCTGCACCGACACCGCCGCCGATGGCTGCTTTGGTGCGACTGCCTTTACGCGCCGCCATCGCACTACCCGCTGCGCCTGCAACGCCAGCGCCAATCGCGGCACCGGTGCTGCCGCCCATTTTCTGGCCGACAACGTTACCCAACGCGCCACCCAGACCACCACCCAGCGCCGCGGTACCGTCACCGGCAGCCATCGCACCTTGAGCAACGAAAAGCCCCAGAACCAAAGCAGGCAGTGTTAAACGCATGACGGAAACCTCAAAAATTGGGATGACAAAAAGGGCCGGGATTTAATGCCGTCGAAGCGCAAAAGTCCAGACGAAATCGGAGCGCTGCGCGTACTCGGCGCCGATTGGACAGCGATTCTGGAAAAGGTTTTATGACAGGCAAAAAAAAGCCCGCTGGGGAGACGGGCTGGAGACTTGCTTTCTAACGGATGGCTTCACCCTACTTTGGCGAACGTGAAAAGTTTGTGAAAACCTAAAAAACCACGTAGGACATTTCCCAGCTCGTTTGCCACACGTAAAAAACCCCGTTCGTTGACGGGGTTGTTAGCAGCCGGATTATTTGCGGGCGCGGATCGCGACCTTGGGTAGAAATTTCGCCTTCGGCCCTTTCGGTGCCGTGGACTTGATCCTGCCGATCTGCACCGGGTCCTCGCCAAAACCAGACTGGTACTCGGTCTGGCCGCACCGTACGCAGTTGTTGAAGGAAAATTCAGCGCCATCGTCTTCGATATACGGATCAGTCATACCTTCGCCCCTTCAAATCGGGTCGACACCGGCAAAGCGCTTTTGCCTGAAAAAATATCGACCTCCAAGACTTTTGAGACTAGTCGGTCATTCCTGGACTTGTTATTCAGATGAACTGATGCCCGACGAATGGCCTACACCGAATCACCCCTCCGATACGCCCCACCTTGTCGCCATCGACCTGGATGGGCTCACATGGCTTGGGATCAAAATTCAGCGCAACTTCACTGCGGTACCGGTTGCGAACACCACAACCATCCCACCCTTACCGCCAGGCATGCTGATCTCGAAGTCCAACCCGACCACCGCATCGGCTTGCAGAGCACGCGCCCGCTCCTTGATTTCTTCAGTCGCCTGAATACGCGCCTCCTTCAAAGCCCTTTCCAGCGTCTGCGAACGACCACCAAAAAAATCGCGCATGCCAGCGAACATGTCACGGATCACATTGACGCCCTGCACCGACTCGGCGCTGACAATGTCCAGATATGCAGTGATCTGACGGCCTTCAATGGCGTGAGTGGTGGAAATGATCATGAAATCGTCCTTTTACTGGTAAATAAATGCGCAATTGTAATCCCTGCCAAAGGTGAGGCGGACTTCGGCGGCGCGTCCGATAAAATCCAGACGCCAGAAACCACAAAACCCCTGACTTCTTTCGAAATCAGGGGTTTTGTGTACTGAATATGGCGGTGAAGGAGTCCGCCAAATTTACATCCGACTAAAATCGAATATATTCTAAAGACCTCGTTTTTACGGGCCCTACAGGGGTGGTCCCGTCCTATAGCGTCCGACAAAATCCACTAGCTTACGAAGCGAAGTGGGGGGACAAATGGGGGGACAGATCGAAAAGGAGCATGTTGTGGGAAATCTCACCGCAAAACAGGTAGACAGCTTGACCACCCCAGGAACCTACGAAGATGGCGAAGGACTTAGGCTCCTAGTAAAGCCAAACGGGAGGAAATATTGGGTGCTTCGTTTTCAGCTTTCGGGCAAGCGGAGGGAAATGGGACTAGGCAGCTATCCAGCAATAAGTCTAAAACTCGCACGACAAAACACTATCGATCAGCGTCGCTTGCTCTTAGGTGGTATTGATCCACTGCAGGCTCGCGATGATATTCGCGCAGCTAAGCTGGCCGCTGAAGAGCTACATAAGAGCAAAGCTGTGACTTTTAAGAATGTATCGGTAGATTACATAGAGGCTCAAAAAACCGGTTGGAAGAACCTCAAACATGCGCAGCAGTGGACAAACACCCTCGCTACGTACGCCAACCCTGTTATCGGCGAGCTAGCTACCCACGTGATCACTACTGACCACGTTTTGGAGATACTAAAACCTATATGGACCACTAAAACTGAAACGGCTAGTCGAGTCCGCAACAGAATTGAGTTGGTGCTAGATGCAGCGAAAGCTCGTGGATTAAGAGAAGGTGAAAACCCAGCTCGATGGCGAGGGCACCTGGACAAGCTGTTGCCACCCATCGTCAAGGGAAAGCGCACTCAAAATCACCCTGCTCTTCCTTACTCACAGCTGGGGAGGTTCATCCAAGTACTCGGCAAAGTTGAAGGACAATCCGCGCACGCGATCAAATTGACTATTTTAACCGCATGCAGAACCGCAGAAGTCCTTGAGGCCGACTGGAGAGAAATTAATCTGCAAGCGAAGCTATGGGTAATTCCAGCTAGGCGAATGAAAGGAGGTAAAGCGCACACCGTGCCACTATCTGACGAAGTGATCGCTGTGCTGGCCAAAATTCCTCGGATCAACGGCAGTTCGTTGTTATTTCCGGGCGCACGTGAGGGTCGACCAATTAGCAACATGGCCATGTTGATGGCGTTGCGTCGCATGGATCAAAAGGATCTAGACGAGGGAGGTAAGGGTTGGCGCGACATCAATCAGAGGATCATCACCGCTCATGGATTTCGCAGCACATTTAGAGATTGGGCGGCAGAGTGTACGAATCATACTCGAGAAGTCTGCGAGATGGCTTTAGCCCACGTAGTGGCCGTGGGCGCAGAAGCCGCCTACTGGCGCTCCGATCTTTTGGAGAAACGTCGTTCGCTAATGGACGATTGGGCCAAATTCGCAACAAGTACGCCCTAATTGCATAAGTTAAAAGCGTCATGACTACGAGCCACCAACACTAGCTCCACCCAGGCATCTTCATATTAATTAAATCAAAAGCGGCTGGTTTGGACACACAAAATGGTAAAAAAAACGGAAAAACAGATCATCCAACCGACGAGTATTAGCTTCGACCTAAGCAACAGCACCCCCACCCTTACTCAGCTTGACGCTCACTTAATACTACTTAAAGAAAAAACACTTCGTGATTGCGTGACAAACCAGCGCGTCTCTCTATTAGAAATTGCCATGGGCTTTTATACAAAAACCGACTTTATCACCACGTACAATAAGATATTTGAGTGTAAAAACAAGGAAGAGATCGAGGGTGAGCTGAATGCACCTTATAGAGAAGACGCCCTATCACTCGCAGAAGAAAGATATCGTTTTTCATGCGCTTTTAATGTGTTGGCCAACTGGTCTGAAAACAACGAACAATACCAAAATGCCTGGCTACTACTGTACAAAGCAGAGGAAACAATCGGCGAATACTTTTACAACATTTCAAGATTAGAAAACTACAAAATCAATCTAACGAAAAATGAACTTTCGCAAGACAAAAGCAAATACGGTAGTAAAGCCCATGCGTACCTCATTCCTTTACATCGTATTGCTGCCGAAAAAATCCTCAGTAAACCTGACAACGAATACTGGGAGAGTAAAACGCTTGCCGCTAAAAGTGCCCTCCCCGAACTGGAGGAAGCGCTTGCGAACACAAACCCGAGAGGAAAACTCCGGCCTTCGAATTTGATAGATACATTTTTAGATTGGACGAGAAACAATGATTTAGTAAGAAACGCTTGGGAAGTTAATGAAAGAAAGCGGAACATAGCAAAAATAGCCAAAGCTAAAACCCCAAGAAAGGATGTCACTTAACCCCTAAAAGCATCTTATTACCAGATTACCTTTTCTATTATAAGCATCCTAGTCACCCTGACACTTCCAGCGTGTTCAGTCGGGTCATTTTTCCGAACGAACTGACGCATACCCTCCTCTTTTTCGCATGGAGTTCAACTTTTTAATCTCGCTTTTCCCAAAATTCTTTTCCTTTACATTACCCTTGAGCTTGCTAATTATATCTGCCTTAGTCAGGTAACTGAGAGCCTTCTTTAATTTCCCTCTACGATAAATATCCCCTCGATGAACCACTCCAAGTACTCGTTCGGGGTAGCTGTCTTTATCTCTATTACAGTTCCAATAACCACCTTTATAGCCCGTAACAACACGCGACCACAACTCCCCTATCAATCTACAATAAGTGATATCTTGCTGCACGTGCCTAGCATCTAAAAAGAATGCCATATGAAAGTGATAGCCCTTCAATGGTTTCCATTCCAGCTTCCACACGTACCCAACCAAATACTTAAATATCGGATTAGCTCTAGCTACACTCCAAAGCTTTTCACGGTGAAGTCTAATATCGGTTCTATTTACAGCGCGATCTCCACGGCAAAATGATTCAGCGTACCCTAAATCAACTCGCAATACTAAAAGCCTAGAGTGCCTATCAAACAACCCATCTACAAAATTATACAGCGTCTTAGTATTTTTGTTAGCAGAACGACAATGACTATTAATCTTCCTTGCGAATTGAGGCAACCCAATTTCGTCCCTTATGTAGCGTACAGCATCATTTAAAATAGCAACGAGAAATTCAGCATGACTCAATGGCACAAGCTCTTCATCCAATGATCTCAGGCTAAACCCATAGGACCGCAAATCAAACTTAACAACCGCAGATATAAGCACCTCGATATATGGATTAAAAACATACCTGCCATAAGTTAACTTATCTCCCCTGGCGATATTCTTAAAGGTATTTACGAACTTACGTCCAATCCGGCCTGCACCTATTCCGCAATCATACAGCCCAGAAGCTTTAACAAAGAACAAATCCCCCTTGCTTTTCGCAATAGCCTTCACAACTAACAACTGGTCTTCCAGATTGATTGACTGCAACACTTCATCATGAAGATATTTTTCGCCATGCATATCCATCACTGCATCTCGAACTAAGAGAGAATCTAGCAACGCACTATTATTTTCCATAGTAATCCTAGAAGCAGAAGCTCAGTACAAGCTACCACTAATCAACCTCACTAAACACATGAACCCCCCTAATAACTACCGGCATTATCATATTGATAATGCCGTATATTATTATATTTAACTAAGTTAAAATCTATAACATACACTTCCACTCACCACACTCCACCCCACTCCGCACAGAACAGTGCTCCCAGCAACTTTAACTTATGCAAACTTGGTGCAGCCAATTTCAATCGCCCTTAATCGACTCATCAATTCTCTCTTGCATCCACCTGTATATATCTGACTCCAGAAAAGCCACCGCACAAGCTCCAATTTTTATTGGCTTGGGAAATGTCGCATCGTATCGAGGAGAGTTTTTATCTAGTTTTTCGTAAACACCAGTCCGGCTGGTGCCCGTTAGGTCCATCAAACGGCCTAGACGGCAAAATTTGTGTGTTTTTCGGCACTCGCACATACCCAACCTCCTTGAAATGCTGTGGACGAGTAAATGTTAAGCACGAGGTTTTTTTTTTGAAGTGGGCAGCTCAGCCAGAGACATTTTTTGCGAAGCTTGAGCAGCAGATAGGATTCTGCGACGAGGGGGATATCTCCTGTGTGCGAGTAGACATCGGCTGCCAGTCAGCTCTGCCTTGAGCAATCGCTCGATAAAATGGTTCCTTTTGGAAAAAGTAGTTCCTTTTCTCTGGATACCCCGTTCCAAGCAGGTGAATTTGAATATGTGCTACTGACAAGATCACACACCAAATCCGCGACTGCGCTATTGCACTTTTTTACAGCGTCGGCTGAATTGCTAGGGCACTAACGGTATTCTTCGGGCAGAGGGAGTACGACTTCCCAGCCGGCGGGGCTGGTGCGTGCTTTAAGGAGGGTACGTCCGCGTCTGGTCTATTCCTGCAGATCGCCGTAGGTATTGATCGGCCAAAAACAGCTCTTCATTACCTGCTGCACAGCCAAAAGCAGTCGTTGGCGAATGATGGTGAAATATGCGCTCTACTCAAGCTGAAGCTGCTCCTACAAGGGATCGACCGCTATTGGAGAAGCGACTTCAGCCGCGATGCTCTTGCCTTGCTATCAAGGTCAGCAACAGCCAAATGCCGCCATTCATGAGAGCCTGCTATCGGCCCAGAGTGTGTAAAAACGCCCAGACAAAGCCTTGCTATGATTTCTGAGAATTTCATCGCAAGGGAAACCCATGAAACGGTTTATCCAAGGTGAACACCGGGGCCAAAGCACCTTACTGCCTGAAAGCCTCGACGACTACGTCAGTGATACCAATCCGGTGCGCGTAGTCGACGTCTTTGTCGATGAACTCGACCTTGCAACGCTAGGGTTTGACGGCGCCATTCCCGCCGACACTGGCCGACCGGCCTACCATCCCGCTGTCCTGCTGAAGATCTATATCTACGGCTATCTGAACCGCATCCAATCCAGCCGGCGCCTTGAGCGAGAAGCCCAGCGCAATGTCGAGCTGATGTGGCTGACCGGGCGTTTGATGCCCGACTTCAAGACCATCGCCAACTTCCGAAAAGACAACAGCAAAGCTATTCGTGGCGTGTGTCGCCAGTTCGTTGTGCTCTGCCAGCAACTGGGGTTGTTTAGCGAAAACCTGGTGGCCATTGATGGCAGCAAATTCAAGGCGGTAAATAATCGTGACCGCAACTTCACCAGCGCGAAACTGAAGCGGCGGATGGAAGAAATTGAGTCGAGCATTAGCCGTTACTTAGCCTCGCTTGATGCGGCGGATCGGCAAGTACCAGCTGCCTCTGAGCCAGATGCGACACGCTTGGAAGAGAAGATCGAAAAGCTCAGAGCCCAGATGAAAGAGCTTCAGGGGATCGAGTCCAAGCTCAACGAATCGCCTGACAAGCAGGTCTCTCTTACCGACCCGGATGCCCGTTCGATGATGACGCGCGGCAACGGAATCGTCGGCTACAACGTGCAGACGGCGGTCGATACCCAGCATCACTTGATCGTTGCCCACGAGGTCACCAACGTCGGCTCTGACCGCGACCAACTCAGCTCCATGGCGAAGCTCGCGCGGGAAGCCATCGGTTCAGAGGCGTTATCGGTCGTGGCTGATCGGGGTTACTTCAAAGGTGAAGAAATCCTGGCCTGTCACAACGCCAACATCAGTGCCCACGTGCCAAAGCCGATGACTTCAAACGCCAAGGCAGATGGGCGATTCAACAAAGATGCCTTCGTTTATGACGCAACGAAAAACGAATACACCTGCCCGGCTGGCGAGGCACTGATCTGGCGTTTTTCCAGCCTAGAGAAAGGGCTGAAAATGGACTGCTACTGGAGTTCGAGCTGCCAGAAATGCGCGCTGAAACCGCAGTGCACGCCCAGCACAAATCGTCGAGTCAGGCGCTGGGAGCATGAGGCGGTGCTGGAGCAAATGCAGCACCGATTAAACCAGGCTCCGGACATGATGCGCGTGCGAAAAAGGACTGTTGAGCATCCCTTCGGGACGCTCAAACAATGGATGGGATCTACGCACTTCCTCACTCGTAAGCTGGTTGGCGTCAGCACAGAGATGAGCCTTAACGTGCTCGCTTACAACATGAAGCGAGTCATGAAAATCATCGGTACCGAAGGCTTGATGAAGGCGATGACGGCGTAAAAGACCCGGCTTTTACTGCTGTAGAGGCCATAAAACGCATCCTGAAGACGCCAGGAGCGTTGGCGGTGCTGACCTTGGCGAATGCTTGGACTATCGCAACGATCAGGAGCCATGGGCTGGCTCACCAATAACTCGAAAGTGTTTTTACACACTCTGGGCCAATAGCAGCCGTTTAGAGCAACCCCTGATCCGAGAGCTCTGTGCAGCTATCAACTGATTCAGCATCGATACAGGAGTTTGTCATGATGATCACTCTGATCTGCGCGCCGAGATGCTCACGGCAGTACTTTTCGTACTAAACCTAGGTTGTCCTTCCGATACCGCCAGGCTTTCATCGCTATTAGGAACAGCAGCACCTTTTGTACTTTTTCCCGCTGCCGCAGGGACAGGGCTCGTTACGTCCGCATTTCTTAGGACGGATATTTCTTTCGAATGTTTTGAGTGCCGCGTTCACTGATGTGGGAGCCTTCATACCCTTCGTTAGATCATCCATCTCTCTCGATTGCGCCCACGCAAAATCTAACGTCACACCAAATTGGATATCAGCATCCGGGCTCAGCGACACACCAAACCATGTGCGGGCATGAAGTGAGTATTTCCGCTTCTGGCAATGTAGTTGCAACGCGTCAATTGCGTCTCGGCTAGGCGAAGGGTTGCAATGGAAGCATATCCCGGTGCTGCCTGAACTCACGCCGATGATAAAGTCATGACGCTTGCCATCTAACTTCGCTTGGTGGGTAATGGCTACAAGGCCTCGATGAACGTTCTGGCAGGAGTCCTCATCCATGGACAATAGGGTGAACCCCAGCTCAAGGATTGCGGGGTCTGCTCTTCGCTCAATTTGGGTAATAAGGTTCTCGTAAAGCGTACCCGCCATCTTTGTCAAAATTCCAGACGGGGTTCTCTGACCGGGAAACCCCTCTCTTCGGACAGTCATCGCAGTGTCCAATTCGGCTGCGATTGAGTCCTCAATCATTACGATGTTGAACTCGGGGTCAAGCCACAAATTGCGCTGTAAATGGTATGCCAGTGCGGTCAATTCATGATTGACAGATAATTTACCTGTCGCTGCCGCGTGTAGACGAACGTAGCTCAGAAATCGAAGTGGCGTGTCCAGCATTTCGGCGAGGACGTCGAGAAGAAAAACGTCCATTACAAACGGCGGCTGAATCACGTCTGTCGTTTGATGCTTAAGGTATTGGCTCGCCTGGAATGCCAAAGCGGGATAGTGGTCCGAAACCAAGCAGAATGGAGAAATTTCTTTTATTGACTCAGGCAGATTGACTTCTCGGCCCTGATCATCAATTAGGCGACAGTTGCCAGTGAGCATTGCATTAGCGCACTCCAACCCCTGGTCATAAGCCTTTTGGATGGCCGCAGAAAAATCACTTTTCAGTTGGCCATCGTTTCCTTTGCGAGCTGCCAGAGTCAGCTTTTTCGCCTTAGCTTGAACGATGATAATCCGGTCGCCAAAGACGACCAGAACATCAGCCTCTCCGACGATGTCCTTCCCTTGGTAGATATTAACGTTCGTATGGACGCACGCCTGACCGAAGACGGCAGCCAGCCTCCGAGAGGAGAACTTCTCTGCAAAGGCGCCGCGGTTGTCCATCGCAGTTTGCTTGTAAGCTTTATCGTTCCACATCCAGAAAAAAGGCGACTCATACAGCGCTTCGTAGATGGCGTAATGCTGAAAGAGCAACACGGATCCTCGGCCGGTGGGCAGCAATGGGGTGGCCGCCACAGCGTTGAAGTCTCCAAGCTCGTTAAACTGAGAATTACCGGTCGTAAGCGTCAATGCCATGAACACCGCCTGCACGACCTCCATGTTCTGGCTGCTTCGTTGGGCGATCTCTTCTGGTGTGAATTCAAAGTGGTATAACACCGAAGGTGGAAGCTGCCCGCCTTGCCGAATTTTGGCAAAGGTGGCCGTAGCCCTCTCATCCATCAGCGAACACATAGTGCGCGCTACCCGCTGCGCTTGTGCACTGGTGAACCCCATATTTTCCTGAAGCCAAGTATCGTCTGGGCTATGTTTTTCTAGGAAAAAATCACGGTATTGGAAGGAGTACGCAGACTCGGTACCGTAGAAAATGGGTTCCCGCATTACCGAGCCGCTCCAGAAATCGCTCGGCCCCCTTCCGTCACGAGACTTTTCGATCATCGATTCGAACATCGGGCGGTTCAGCGCATCATGCAGCTCCCTCATCAGTTCGTCAGTACGCGATATGTAAGCCTGCATTGTCTCTGCCGTTGGGAGCGTGAGATCAAGTGGTTGTCGCATCATCAAACCCAGTAGCGTAGTAACCTCAGTCCTTATGAGACGCTCATAATTAAACATGTGGCTCAGGTCAGATGCCTTGTACTCGCCTGCGTAAGCTACGAGGTTGTCTCGATGGCATATCTGTGCAATGGCGTGGATATAACCTGATTGTGCCGTTAGAACAGCAAGATCCGCGAATACGTCAGCCTCAGGACGACCAGTAAAATTCATTCGTTCTTTCTCCCGGGGGTACAGTACCTGTATGAGCTGACGCTATACGTTTGCAATCATCAAGCTTGCACTGAGCGCCGACCTAACAAATGACATCATCTTAGATGGCCTCTGCTGCGACGGTCACATTGACCTACACGTTACGCGGTCCATGGCAGTGCTTTTTGAACAATACTTAGCTCACCGCAGACTTACCCAAAACCGAAAGTCAGAAGATTACTGATTGGCCGTACGAAATCGCCTACGCGCATTCAGGCGGCACTGACGGTAGCCATTCGCGAATGGCTGCAAATGGCCAGGAGCTGCTTCTGGCCAGAAGCAGGCGCAACCGGAATGCCCGCGATGCGCCACTTCGAAGCCTGGATATCAAGCATTTTTTACTCTCGCTCCATGCTCCGCGCATCGACGGTGATGGCCTCCAAGACACCGTTTAACTCGATGCCTAATTCAGGCTTAACGAGCCGGATATAGGCCGTTATCGCATCGTTGCGCAGCAACCGAGATATGAACATTACCGGATATGAGTTAGTGCACTGAAGAACTGCGGCCGTTAATCGACACGCGCTGATGATAGATGCCGTGACGCTGAGTCCCCCCTTAATCTTCTTAGCGCTCATCCATTCGTGAAGTAACTACTTAGTCGCTCCATCTGCATCGCAGGAGGCCCCTCACCTACGGCGAGGGGCTCGTAAGTCGACCATGCTATTTTCACCACAGCTGACCCACTGCTTACGGCAGCGTGAACAGAACTTTCACTTGGTCGCTGACCGCGGCCTTGTCGACATAGCCGATTGCATCAGCTTCGGCTCCCACTTTTGCGACCACAGCTGCATCATCGGCGACGCTTGCCAGCGGTTGGCCCTTTCCGGTGAACACCAGCCCCGACCAGTAGGACTTGAGCTGGGATTCGTTCTTGCTGGTTACGGCGCCGTAGAACTTGTCCTTGATGGGGTTCCAGTCTTTCTGGTCCACGCCTTTGAGGGACTTGTCCTTACCGAGGAAGATGTTTGCCACGTCCGATTGCGACGGGGTCGCCGTGGCAGCGGCGTTGACGATCACGGCCACTTCGGCCTGGACAGCACTGACGGCCGACAGCAGGACGCAGGCACTGAGAGTGCGAGTAAACAACTTCATGGATGCTCTCCTCAGAATACAAAGTCGACGCCGACGCTGATGATATCGCCGTCGTAGTTACGCGATGGACTACCGCCCAGGCCACCGGATTGCGCGTACACGGCGTGGTCGTAGCTTTCCTGCGCCTTCTCCACGAAAACGCCGCTGTAGCCATTTCCGCTAGTGTCTACGCGCTTGTATTCGCTTTTCAGGATCACGGTCGGCGTGATGGTGTAGTTCAGGCCATAGGTCCAAGAGGTCTGGCGACCTTGGTCTTTGTCCAGCTGGGCGTAGGTGACGTGGGCCAGAAAGTCGCCGAAGCGGCGGCCGCCCATCAGGTAGAACGCCTCGGTGCTGCCTTCACCGTCGCGCTCGATAATGAGGCTGGTCCATTCGTTGGAGGTGATCCAGGTACCGTCGTCGTACTGGTAGCCCACGGACGTGAACTTGCCCTTCTGGTCATCTAGCTGGTTGAGCAGGATGGAGGCCGAGGTGCCGAACGGGAATGTATTCACGCGCGCGGAAATATCGGTGTTGATATCGGCCTCGGTGTAGCCGATGCGCACGGTACCGAAGTCGTTGCTGGCGAGGCTGACGTTGGCGGCAAAGATCTTCTTGTAGTCGATGTCGTAGAGGTCATCGGCGGCGAAGATATTGCGGTTCACGGCCTGGCCGGCAGCGACCTGGAAGCTCACCGAACCGAACGATAGCGGCAGGGTGTAGAGGGCGTCGGCGCCTTCGTAGTTGCTCACCTGCACCTGGCTGTAGACCTCATCCGGCAGACGCAGCCACGGGTAGGTGAAGCCCACGTCGAGGGTTTCGGAATACATGTAAACGGGGCTGCGCAGGCGGCCGGCACGCAGGGTCAGGCCGTCGGTGGCTTGCCACGACAGGTAGGCCCATTCCAGGTTGGCTTTCCAGTTGTCCTGCTCCGGTTTGGCAGTGGCTTGCACGGTGACACCGAGGGTGTCGGTGAGGCCGTACTGGAACTGGCCGCCGAGCTTGGACAGCTGGTCGCCGCGCCAGGAATCGTTGGTCTGGCCGTTCACGCCGTAGCTGCGGCCATCGTCTTCACCACCCAGATGGGTGATGCCAGCAGTGCCGAAACCATTGAAACGGTATTCGCCTCCATCAAGGGCGAAAGCCGAAGTGCTCGCAAGGCAAGCTGCGAGGGTGATTACTCGAAGTTGGGTCATCCTGGTGCTCTCTGGTTAAACGCGGAATTGGGCTGTAGCGGCGCGCAAATGGTCCCCGGTGCTGACCAGTTGCTCGCCGAGGCGTGCGGTCGCATCGGCCCCGTGTGTGGTTGCTTGCGTATCCCTCTGCAACACTTCTGTGTCTTTCTGAATCGAGTTGGACAGGCCGATCTGCTCTTGGGTGAACTGAGCGATACCGGCGTTCAACTCGTCGATCTGGCGAACGGCCTGGGCAATGGCTTCCAGGGTCTGGGTGGCGGCGACCGAGCGCTCAATGCTGGCCTGGGCTTTTTCCCCGTTCAGAGTCATGGCATTCAGCACGCCGTTGGCACTGCTCTGCAGGCGCTGAATGATGCTTTGGATTTCGGCGGTGGAGGCGGCGGTCTTCTGGGCCAGGTTGCGCACCTCATCGGCGACCACGGCAAAACCACGGCCTTGTTCACCGGCCCGCGCAGCCTCGATGGCGGCGTTCAGCGCCAGCAGGTTGGTCTGCTCGGCAATGCTGCGGATCACGGTCAGTACCGAGCCCACCTGTTGAGTTTCTTCTTCCAACTGCTCCATGGCCTGCACCGAGCCCATCACGCTACTGCCAAGGTCGCTAATGCCGGACGACAGGCTGCTGATGTTCTGTCGCGCAGTTTCTGCCTGTCTGGAGGCGGCGCCAGCTTCCTGCGAGGCCTGCTGCGAACGGGTTGCCACTTCCTGGATGCTGCCAGTCATGGTGGAAATATCGCGGCTGATGGAATCGGTATGGCCTTGCTGCGAACGGGCGTTTTCTTCCGCGCCCTGGGTCAGGCGATACAGTTCCTTGGACATATCGGCCAGCGGGCTGGCGGCATCGACGATCTGGCGGATGGTGCCTTGCAGCTTGTCGAGGAAGCTGTTGAACAGCTTGATCATCACGCCGATCTCATCGCTGGTTTCGACGTTGACGCGGCGGGTGAGGTCGCCGTCGCCATTGGCGATGGCTTTGAGCGAGTCGATCACGCCGTGGACATTGCTCATCACACTACGGATCACCATCACCGAGCCGATGCTCACCAGCAGAATCAACAGCACGCTCAGGCCGTAGCCGACGCGGGTTGTGGTGGCATTGTCGGTGCGGGTTTGCGCAAGGCTCTTCTGGAAGTCTTCATAGGCATGGCTGCGGAAAGCTTCACCGGCTTTCTGTGCCTGTTGCAGGTCGGTGGCCATGCGATTGAGGTTGGGGCGCAGCTCATCGAACGCGGTGCCCTTGAGCAGTTGTTCAGAGGTGGAGAAGGCGTTGTCGGCGTAGCCTTTGATCGCTGCGTTCCAGGCGTTCAGTTCTTCACTGCGCTTGCGGTTGCCGCTGGTGAGCGACTTGAGCTCCTGCTGCTGGGTACCGACCTCCTCGACCACCTTACGGGCTTCGTTGAGGGTTTCCATTTCGCCAGCAGCCACCGCGCTATTGAGCAAGCCGGGGAGGCGCGAGAACTGGAAGATCACTGCATCGGCCTTTTCCAAGGTGGGATAGCTAGTCTGTTCCAGCTCCACCAGGCGCAAGTCGTTGTTGCTCAGATGTACCGAGGTGTAAATGACAAACAGCAGTAACCCGAGCAAAGCCACGGCAGGCGGTAGCGACAACTTCAACGTCAGTGACATTTTTTTAAACATGAAGAGCAACTCTCGACGAGAAGGTTTGCAAAGTTAGGGGGTGCGGATCGCCGCAGGAGGTCAACGCTGGCAATCATGAAAACGCCGTCTCATGCGCCTGCCCTCCTCCGGCTCAGTTTTTCATCGTCAATTAACGGTGTGTCCCAAATCAGCAATTCAAGCGCTGCGGCGATTTGAATGCGGTGATCGGCAAGCGGTACGGGTAGCAGCTGCTGAGCACGCTCCAGTCGCCGCAGCAACGTATTGCGATGCGTACCCAAGGCTTCTGCGGTCTGAGTGATATGGCAGCCATTGGCGAGGAAGGCGTGCAACGAGCGCTGGAAAATGCTGGGCTCCGTGGTCAACCGCCCTAACGTGTTCACTACAAATTGCCTGGCAGCACGAGCGTCCTGAGTCATCAGGGACACCATCCGTACCTGATCAATCGTGGCGACGGCGGGTGCACCGGCCAAGCGCCCCATCAATTGCTGAGTGGTCAAAGCCTCCAGATGTGATTGGCGAAAACCATTGACCCCTGCGCCCTGAGAGCCGATTGCCGTTCGCATGTTTGGGAATTGCCGAGCGACGCTCTGCAACCTGTACAGATCCAGGGGTTTAGCCGCATGGGTCCAGACCCACAGGGTGGCTGGACCGGCGAACACGATCAGCGGGGCAGCTGTGCCAGTGAGATGGGCCAGCGCGCGCGCCAGCGCTTCCAGGTGCTGGGTTTCGGTATCCGCCACCTCGCTCCAGACAAGCCAGGCGCGGTGCTTTTGAAAAAGGCTGTAGCCCAGTCGCTTGCCGAACTGTTCGGTGTCCACGTCTCGACCATCGAGTAAGCGCGTAACCAGACTCCGTTTGTCGACCGCGTCTTCATGGGGGTGAAGGCTCTTTTCCTTCAGGAGAATCTGGCTCACTACCCGCATGTTGCTATCGATAAATTCCGAGATCGACCGTAACGAGACCTTCAGGAATTCCTCAAGCAACACAGGGTCGTGCGTCAGGCTGAACGCCATCTGCATCCAGGACTCCCAGGCTGCATTCTGCGTTGACCGTGCAATATTCATCAGCAGCTCAGGCAATCCCCTGCGGGCCAGCTCTCTGGCCGTGTCCACCAGATCAGCGGAGACGTAAGGTTCCACTGGCTCCCCTGGCCGCTGCAGATTGGCGTTCGCCCAGTGCAGCAGTTCTGCGCGATTGACACGTCGGCAGGCCGCCAGGACCACAGGATCATCAAGCAACTTCGCATCTTCCGGTGACGCAAACAGGGCCTGATCTAGACGCTCGATCCACGCCTGCGGCAGTGTCTGAGCGATCTCGGCACCTTTGCGCATAAGCTCGCGAACGGCTTCCGATGGCCGCAGCCAGTGGGACGGTGTGTGATTCATGGAACCTCGGTCACTCAACTAAACAGCGCATATACCGTTACGGTACGACTCCACGACGTGAAAACATCACAGGCGCGCCCTCGACGGTGAGCAGCGCTGCTGTCAGTGACAGACCATCAGCTGAGTGCTTTTCCTGGAAACTGCGGCCATCGTCACTGCTCTGCACCATCAAGCCATCCAGCCCGGCGACCAGTACGCGAGGGCCCGATACCGCTATCGAGGTGATGGAGCCTTGGCTTTGTATAGGCAGCCTGCGGAAGCTCTTGCTGCCTATCGAGCCATGTAACAGTGCGCCACGCTGACCGCCCAACAGCAGACTGCCATCGGCCAATACAGCGCCGGACCAAAGCGTTCCTTCATAGCCCGTGTCCAGATAACGCCAGCTTTTGCCATGGTCGTCTGAGTGCAACACCTGCCCATGTTCGGCAGTGGCATAAAGTGCGCCGCGGCCATCGGCAAAAAGGCTCATCAGGTTGAGGTCGGCCCTCTTCGCACCGGGCGGTGCTTGCAGGGACTGCTCAGTCCAGGTGCGGCCTCCATCTTCGGTAATCAGCACCAACGACCAGAGCCCTACGGCGACACCCTGACGGGCGTCGAAGAAGTGCACCGCAAACAGAGGGCGGTCCTCCTCGCTGGACAAGCGCTGGACCGCCCAGGACTCGCCACCATCAGCGGTGGACAAGACAGCCCCCCACTGACCAACCGCCCAGCCGTGTTGTGCATCAGCAAACGACACGCCCGTCAGCGACGTGGAAATAGGGACCGAGCTAGCTTGACGAAAGCTCTTGCCATGATCGTCCGACAGCAGCACGACACCATGGTCGCCGACCGCCACCACACGATCACCGGCCCACACTGCATCCAGCATGGTGGCCTGCGTAGCATTGGCCACCTGCACAGCTGGGAGGGGTTGCAAAGGCTCGGCCTGGAGGCCTGCAAGCGGCAGCGCCGCAGCAAACAAGGCCGCCGTAAATGAAACACTGAAATGCATGTTTTTTTCCTCAGTGCAGCAATGCGCCGATCATTTTCACGGGACGTTTGCGCGGGAACACCCGCTCCAGCCACACGGCAAAAGCCGGCAGCACTGTCATGGCCATGACCATGTTGACGATGAACATGAAGGCGAGCAGCTTGCCCATGTCGGCCTGGAATTTGAGATCGGAAAACGCCCAGGTCGCGACCCCGACTGCCAAGGTGATCGCCGTGAAAATTGTCGCCACGCCCACCTCGAGCAGCGCGTACTCCACGGCTTTGGTGATCGTCTGGCCGTGGGCCTGGTGCAGTTGCAGACGGTTATAAATGTAAAAGGCGTAGTCGACGCCAATGCCCACCGACAGCACCATCACCGGCAAGGTGGCGATAGTCAGGCCGATCTGCAGTTCATTCATGAACCAGTAGCCAATGAACGTCCCGATGGTCAGCGGCAGGCAGCACACCAGCACGGCGCGAAGGTCGCGGTAGACCGCGAACACCAGCAACGCTATCGCGGCATAGACGTACAGCAGCATGGGTGTTTCGCTTTTTTCGACTTCCTCATTGATGGCCGCCAGAACACCGGCATTGCCCGAGGCGAGGCGAATTGACAGGCCCGCCAGCGGGTACTCGCTGCGGAACGCCTTGACGGCCTCCACCACCCGATTGATCGTCGTCGCTTTATGGTCGGCCAGATAAAGATGTACGGCGGTCATGCTGCAGTCGATACGCATCAGACCCGGCGTACGCGCTACTTCTGTGGCCAGCGCGGCATAGTTCATCGGGTCGATGGGCACTGCGGCCATCTTGGGATTGCCTTCGTTGTAACCCTCGTTGAACTGCCGCATGGTGGTGGAGAAGGAGTCTACCGACAGCACACCGGGCACGCCCTGCATGGCCCACACGAAACGATCCTGGTACTGCCCCACCGCGACATCCTCACACGCCACCGGCACGCCTTCCCCAGAAGCGCCTGGGCTGACTTCGAAAATCACGCTGAGCCAGTCCAGGCCGATGTCGTAGTTGCTAGCGATGGAGACTGCATCTCGGTTGAAGCGCGAGTCTTCGCGCAACTCCGGAGCCCCCGCCTGCAGCGAGCCGATAACGCGCTCATGGCTTTGCCAGAACGACACTAAAAAGACGATCAAGGCCACGCTCAGCACCCACTTCGCCTTGGGCCATTCAGCGAGCCGAGACAGACCACGAACCCATCGAGTGCGGCGCTGGCGGGAGTTCTCCTGCGCCGCCGCGTACCGGTCATCGACCCGCAGCAATGAAGCCAGCAACGGCAACATCACAAGGTTGGTGATGATCTTGAAAGCCACACCAAGCGATGCCGTGATGGCTACTTCCCGCACCATTGGGATAGGAATCAGCAGCAGCGTCACGAAGGAAACCAATGCAGTCACCAGGGCCAGAGTTCCTGGAATCAGCAAGCCTGTGAAACTTGAGCGGGCCGCCTCCTCCGCACTCTTGCCGAGCGCAATTTCACGAACGATGTAGTTGATTTGCTGCACGCCATGAGAAACCCCAATGGCGAATACCAGAAAGGGCACTAGGACCGCGAGCGGGTCGAGACCGTAACCCAGCAAGCGCAGGCTGCCGAACTGCCAGACGAGCGAGGCCAGCGAGCAGACCAGCGCCAACAGCGTGAAGCGCAACGAATGGCAGTACCAATAGACCGCGCCCGCCGTCAGCAGCAGCGCCAGCAAACAGAACTCCAGAACGGCTGAAGCCCCATCGGCAATGTCGCCGGTCTGCTTGGCGAAGCCAATGATCTGGACTTCGAATTCGCCATCTTCGAACTGCTGGCGGATCTCTTTCTCCAGCCGATGGTTGAACGCGACATAGTCCAGATGCGCCCCGTCGGCTTCGTACTCATTGAGCTCCGCCGTGATCATCGCGCTACTCTGATCGCGGGAAACCAGGGTGCCAATGAAGCCGCCACGCGCGGTCGAGTTGGAAATCGTCGCGATGATCTCGTCATTCAGGTGCTCAGGAGAAACCGTTCCCGGCACCAAGGGATCAGCGCGAAAACCCTCTTCTGTGATCTCGTTGACGAACGCATTGGGCGTCCACAACGAGCGCACGCTGCTTCGCGAGATTCCGGGGAGGAAGGTGACTGCCTGGGTTACGTCATAGAGCCGCTTCAGCCCAGGGACACTCCAGACAGCACCATTGCGGGCCTTGACCACAATGGTCAGGCGGTTTGCGCCCAACAGGTCTTTGCGATAGGCCTCGAAGGTATCGATGTACTCATGGCCGATCGGCAGTTGCTTTTCGAAGCCGGCATCCATGCGCAGCTGTACAGCGAACCACGCCATGACCAACGTGAAGATGGCCAGGCTTGTGAGCACGAGACGGCGATGCCCGAACAAGGCACGCTCGACACGTGGCAACACGCCACGTGCCTGAATTTCACTCAGTTTTACAGAACCGTTCACAGCGGGCCTCACAACGTACGGGAGATCGCGATACCGACATAATCACGGTCACGATAGAGCTGGTCGTAAGGCGTATCGCCGCCCATGAACTTGGTGTAGTTGAGCGATACCTGCCAACTGGCTGGGTTGCGCACGAAGTTCAGGTACAGGTTCATGTTGCTCGCGTCTTCCGTGAACGTGGCCGCGAGGTTAGGCGTGCGCCCACCCAGCGAGCGCGAGTAGAAGACGCCCGGCGTTACCTGCCAGCCTGGCAACAACGTGCCGTCATAGGTCACGCTGAAGTCCAGATTGATCCCTGACGACGTTTTGTCGCCATGGGCCTTCGGCGCTGTCGCAGGATCCAGCTGCCAGGTATTGAGCCCCGCTGCCAGTGGCTCGCCATTGACCTCGTCATGCAGCCCTGGGTATTTGATGACCACGAGTTCGGTCAGTAAGGTGCCCGTGCTCGCCCCGGTCAGGTCGAGCAGCATGGGTGAATTGGAAGGCGTAAAGCTGTACAGGCCGGTCAGGTGCCACTGGAATTTCTTCTCGTCCTTCCAGCACTTGCCGTCATTGCTCGAACACAGGTCGATGACGGGGTTGAGCATGACCGAGTCTTTCGGCCGGTACGACAGCTCGGTGCCGACCGCCCAATCGCCAACCGGCATGTTGGCGCTGATGCCATACATCATCCGATCTTCCTGGTACTCCCAGGTCGGTGCAGCCGCAAAGGTATTCGGGTCGAGGATAGTCACACGTAGCGATGGCAGCTTGTCGTGATAGCGCATCACGTAAAGCCCATAGTTGATATCGCTTTCTTCCGGCTGCCAACGCAGCGAAAGGCCCCACTGGCCACTGTTGCGGGCGTGACTTTCGGAGAACCCGTAATCACCTCTACCTTCGCCGAGCGCGTTGTTAGTGGACCAATAGCTGCCCACCGGCGGTAGCTCGCTCTTGTTCCAGCGGAACTGATAGTAAGCCTCGATATTGACGCCCGAACCCAGGCCAGACGCGACACTGAGCATAGGTGCCGGCAGCACGGCCTCCTTGAGCTGCACACCGGGACGGGCCAAGGCCTGGTAATCGTAGGCGTTGGTATTGTTGATACCCCCGGCCACGAACAGGCTTTCGCCCCAGTTGATTACCTGGTTGCCCAGGCGGGCCCGGACCCGCTGCCCGCCCAGGTCAACGCTTTTGCTTACCCATAGGTCCAGCAGGCGTGCCTTGAAAGCGAGGTCGTCATGAGCGTCATCGCTCAGACCGTCGCTGCCGACGGTTTCTGGCGTGTTGAACGACAACGTGCCAGTGGTATCGGTGGCGGCGAAGTCGCGGATCCAGGTGCCGCGCGCCATAAACGTGAAGTCTTCTGGCAGCTTCAGCAGCAGCTCATGAGTACCCTTGAGGTAGTTGGTGAAGAGGTCGCCACGGTCGTAATTCAGGTCACCTTGATCAGCCACGCCGGAGCTCTGCGCCAGGCAGCCGGAGGGCACGTTGTGCCCGGTCGGCTCCTGGTTGATCAGGTTGCAGCCACGCGACTCTGTGCGCAGGCCCATGCCTGCAGCAATCGTGGAGTCGAAGGAGCCATTGAGGGTTTCGGTTTCAAACGTAAATCCCATTGCCATTGGGGTTACGCACACGATGGCAAGGCCTGAGGCTTTCATAATTATTTTTTTCATGCTGGCTCTCGATCTGACGTCCGTCTTAGCGCTCGCTGATAGCGCGCAGGTTGTCGGAGGTGAAGAAATCGCGTTTCAGGCGAGGGTTACCACTGTCTTCGGTGAGCCAGCGGATATCGTTCTTACCCGCGCCGATTGAGGTCAAATCGAAGAGATAGCGGTCGTCGACCAGGTTGTACTGGACCATCGCCTGTACATCGCACGCGCCCGTCTCGAAGACAGGGATCGAGAACCCTTCGCGAACCTTCCAGATCTGCCCTTGCTTGTCGTAGTCCACAGCCAGCAGGGGGTTCCAGCTGTCTTCGTCGATATAGAACAGGCGCTTGGGCGCCTGGTGGCGCATACCCTGGCGCACATTGGCCTCGACTACCCACACCCGGTGCAATTCGTAGCGGCGCGATTGCGGCGCAATCGAATCGTTGCCCGCGAATGCCTCTACCTTGGCGGCGGTGTCGTAGGCGCCAAAGGCGTTGTACGGCACCAGCAATTCCTGCTTGCCGATCAGCTTCCAATCGAAGCGGTCCATGGAGCCGAAGAAGACGTTCGCTTCATCGACGGTGTATTGGTTGTCCAGTCCGATCTGCGGAGCGTCGTAGGAATACGAGGGCATGCGCCGCACTCGGCGTTGACCGGGGAAGTAATAGAACGTGGTGGCTTGCTCGCCGGCCACCGCCGTCTGCACCCCAGCCTGACCGGCCAGCGCTGCTGGTTCCTGGTAGGTAGAGAACGTGGCGTTTTCTAAACGGCCGACGGAGGAAAAAAGTGCACTGCCTTTCTTTCCCCACGGCGTGAAAAAGAAGGTGTCCGTCCTTTGGCGCAACCATTCCCCACCCTTGCGCGGCGAAATGCCCGAGATGCTTTTGGGGATTTCGACAGCGATGCCGCGGTAGCGCATTTTCATGTTCCACATCACTTCCGCGCCTGTGGTGGGCAGTGGGAACGGGATACCTGGAACATGGGCCTCTTCGAGGGCGAGCCCCGTGACATCGAGCTTGGCGAAGCCAACGTTCTGCCGAGTGTTCTCCGCGACGAAATCCGGCACGCCACAGGTTCGGCGGGTCGGGTAGACGTCCATGCGGTAGCCCGGGATCTTCTTGAACAGTTCGAGCTGGGCAGGGGACAGTTGACCCGCATGCTGCGCCACACTGCTGGAGTCGATGCTGTAGAGAGGTTTGTCACCCTTGAACTTCCAATGCTCTCCCCGCACCTGGCCGTAGCTCCACCCCTCCCCTTGCGGCGCTGGAGCTGACCAGGCCGGAATATCCCCGCTTGAATTTGCGGCGATCTCAGCGCCCAGCGGCGTCAGTGTCGAACCCAACGCCTCGGCCCCCTGGGGCGCGGCCTGTACAGAGCAAATCGCGGTCGACGCCGCGAGGGTAGCCAGCAGCTGCCTGAACATACGGCGTGCGGATACGTCACCCTTCACCCGTGCAGTTACTTCTTTCATTGAAGGCTCCTAAAACAAAGGGCTTGGACGGGCTGCCCGACCTTGCGGACGGAAATGGGCCTGTCACTTCTTGGTCAACCGACATGATCAAATGACCATGTCGGTTGACCAAGACGCAATTCATATGCCAAAAACCGGTATAGGGTTAATAACCAAGACAAATCAGGTGGTTAGGCTTAGTGTTTGTTTTATATGTACCAAACCACCGCACCATAATGGGAAGTAAAGGAACATGTGTTACCCCAAAACACCCATGTAGGCGCACTAACCGCGTTACTTATCAGTGGCCATTTAGAGAAAATTACTGCATCAGGACTTATTCGCTTATTACCGGACCAAACGTGCTTTCATATGCACATGCGGAAGAAAACAAGAATAAAAAAACCGCCCCTAGGGGCGGCAAAAAGCAGGCCTTCGGCCCGGCATGGAGTAACTTTAAACCAAGAACTACGCGGATCAGCAGTAGGACAAAAGGCTACTGATGGTGCGGTTCAGCGATAATTAAGAACGGCTTGAGTAGACACTTTCCTGGAACGCTGAAGTGCACCATAGGCATAAAAAGACTGAGCAATCGAGTATGACCAGGTTAAAAAAGCGCAGGTCATGAAAACCATCTTGGTGTCGTCGCCCGGAATCGGGAACAAGTCATACCGCAGCGCGATCGTCAGCCCGGCCACACCGCCCAGCGTGGTGGCCAGGGCGTGTAGAGGCTCCCTAACCCGGACCAGCAGCCAGACAAAATAGATCAGATACAGGGTGTACGCAGACCACATCAGTACATAAAAGTAAGGCAGCCACTCTTTGAATGCATTGGACGAATAGTAAATAGCTGCAGCGGCAAAACCACCTAAGAACAGAAAGATGTCTGTCGCCAGGGAGGGCTTGTAATTGTGCGTCACTGCCATTAAACCAAGTGTTGTGATAATCGGTATTCCGACTCCTCGCGAAAATGCGTCGAGAAACATGGCAACTTCATAATTCGCCAGCCAGCCCGTGGCGATATAGATCGTGAAATTGGTCGCAGATATTCCGACGATTAGAAACTCCCCGCCAATAAGGTGGTTTTTTCGCCTGACGAATGCCACCCCATAGCCCAGGCCGCAGATTACCAGCAGCACACTGGAGGCAAAAATATATACTTCGATTAATTCCACGACGAAACCTCAGTCAATAGGATGACACCGTTCTAGAGCAGAAACTTGCACAATGCGACCGCATTATTTTCAGTGAGCTTTTATGGCGTGTTTTTCCGCACTTTTTTATCAGTCCAGGCATCCAGCCATTTGGCCGCAGTAAACGCGGACTGCACAGCGCACCATTGCAAGGGTTCAGGTAGCAGCGATGGCGTTTTGTGCTTCAACGCTGCCAGTAGATTCGGCGCCTCACCATTGATTTGCGCGGCAAAAAGCGATCCTACGTACGATTGAGTGCCCAACCCGTGTCCCGAGCAACCAGTCGTGTAGTAAATGTTCTGTTTTGCGCCCATTGCGCCGATTACCGGCAGGAAGTCGTAAGCGCCACTGACATAGCCGCTCCAGCAGTGCTGAATGCCAAGGTCTTGCAATGCCGGATAGCGCTCGCGCAGCACCTGCGCCAAGGCCTGGTAGGCGCCGTGATCGGGAATATTGGGCGTCTTCGAACCGTAGACGTAACCGAGCTTCTTGACGGTCAGCACCATGGTGCCATGGGCTGTCAGACGATGACTCTCCATGGTGTAGTGTGGCGTGATGATGCCTTCGCGCCCCTGCCACCCCAAGGCAGCTAACTGCTCCGGCGACAGCGGCTGCGTTTCGAGTGCCGACACGCGAATCGCCGCGACCTTGTTGCGTAACACCCCCAGCTGAGGGGTATAGGCATTCGTGGCCAGCACCATCACCGGCGCAGTGGCGCTGCCGTACGCTGTGTTGCAGGTGACGACCGCGCCTTCAGTGAAGGAAAGCAATGGCGTTCTTTCATAAAGCTTGACGCCTGCCGCGATGGCAGCGCGGCGTAGACCACTGACATATTTGCCAGGGTTCAAGGTGCCGCCACATTGCTCGGCGCCGAACAGAAAAGCCGGCGGAATCCCCCGTGCACGCATCTCGTCGCCGTCGACGAAGCGGGTCTGCGCCCCCAGCTTCTGCCCCAGCGCCATGTTTTTCCGCAGGCGCTTTTCCTGGCTGGAATGAACACCGGCCCGCAGCACTCCCGAAGGGGTGTAGTCACAGTCGATACCCAGCGCCTTCAATCGGCCTTCCACATAGGGAACGGCCTCGTCGTAGAACCTGACAAACTGCGTCGCCTGCTCCACCCCTACCCGCTTGACGAACAACTCGTACTCGATGCCCATGCTGCCTAACAGATAGCCTGCATTGCGACCACTAGCACCGAAGCCAGCGAACTCCTGCTCCAGCACGATGACATTCGCCCCGCGCGCCCTTAGTTCCAACGCGGTCGAAAGGCCAGCAAAGCCGGCGCCGATCACGATCACATCGGCGTGCTCGTGACCTTTGAGCTCAGGCTGCAGATCACGCGGCCGTTCAATCCATCCGCCAAGCGTGCGGAATCTCAACGGCACAGAATCGCCGGTAACTGCTCTATTCAACGCGTTCATTGATTCGCCCCAAGATTGCCGACCAACGCTCCGCCAGGAACGCTCCGTGGCGGGCTAGAAATGCTGGAAATCGTTCCCCGGCTCGGCGTTCGGGGCGCGCCCTGCCATTACGTGGCCAGCGACCTCAGGTCGCTATCAATATTCTTTAGCGCCTCTTGAGAAATGACCCCGCCAGAATATTTCGCTGCGGTAGCGAGGGAGAAGCTACGGGCCATGCCAAGCTGCGGGTGTTTCTTTATACCGGGTAGGTGCTTTTCCAGAATTTCGCTTGTATGACTGTTGTCCAGCAACTCGCCAACTTTCGATTCAATTGAGTACGTCATAGGTATTTCCTCAGTAATGCCCCATAGGACATAAATTCAATGTGCGGCACGGCGCGTCGGCCGTACTGTGGACCGCTTTCTGGTCGCCCAGGATCGTTAGAACCCTTTACCCGGTTCGGAAAAAGCAGGCATGTCCAGGAGATCGTGCGGGTCGCGCATCTGGCCATCGACTTCTACCCAACCCAGCAGCGTGGAGCTGACGCTCCAACCCAGCAGGCGCTGCATCTCGGCAGGAAGCTGGCGGACGCGTTCAACAGGAATGGAGAGGAAGTGATTCTCTTCGAGGCGCAGGAAGGCCAGGTCGTAGGCCATGGTCAGGCCGGTACGAGGAGACGATGTACTGTTGGCGCCGCCACCGTGGTAAACCGACCCCACCCACAACAGGGCGGAGCCTGCCTTCATTTCAGCGGCAACGGTCTCTTCCTGGGTAGGCATGCGCTCGTCATCCCATTGATGACTGCCAGGAATGACGCGGGTCGCCCCGTTCTCTTCGGTGAAATCCGATATGGCCAGCATCAGTTGCAGACGGGCTTCACGTCCGTATTGGGGATGCCGCCATAGCGAAGTGGCGTCATCCCGGTGCAGGGGCTGGAGGCCTTGGCCCGGGCCTATCTGGATGGCCTGAGTGATGCTGAGCTGAATGTCGGGTTCAGTTTCGATGCGGTCGCTACCCACCCAGACATGAGTAGGCGTCTGCAGGATCTTCCGGGCAGTCTCGATGAACAGAGGGCTCAGGGCCACGTCCACTGCCTTGTCGCTGCGCCCGATGATACGTGCGACACGCCGAGTCTGCGCGCCGGCGAAATAGGGATCCATTCCGCAAGGCGTGACATTCAGGTAGGCGTCCAGCTCCTCGGTGAGCGACTTCAGCGTCTCTGACGAGACAAACTCGGAAATGATGACCCCGCCGTCACGCCGGATGATCTCTACCACCTGCTCGACCGATGCATCGTTGCCGACTGTCGATAGTTTTGGGGTACCCATCTGCTTTATACCTGTCTGGTTTGTCATTGTTTTATCCAGTGAGCCCGGATAACCCGGCTCAACCCTCAGCGCCAGCCACCGCAGCGCCCTCTTCTCCCGCACCGCAACCTGGTGTTACCGGCTGCGTGGCGCCATGATTATCCAAACATGGTCAAATGATCAAGTCGGATGATCTTATTTTTTCGCAACACCCTTAATCCGCCTGAGCGTCATTAAAATCTGGGGTAAAGACGCCCTAGGAGACAGCCACATAACGAGGCCCCGCCCTCACTGGATATGAGGGGCAGCGACTCATCCAATGGATTGGCAAATGACCTTGCGATAGCATTCGTCACCGCCGACGCCGTACCCAAGGGGCGGCGGCAACACTAAAAGGAGAACGCTCGATGGCTCGGATAGGCGCGGAAGAGCGCAGACAGGATTTTATTGAAGCCACCATTAAGGTAATCGCGGAACACGGCGTCGCCAATGCCACCACGCGGCGCATCGCGACGGCGGCTGACTCTCCGCTGGCCTCGTTGCACTACGTTTTCCACACCAAGGAAGACTTGTTCTATGCGGTCTATGAGTCCTTGATCAACATGCCGCAGCACTCGTTGCAACACGCTCCGGTAGGCGCCACGGCAGCAGAGACGATTAGCGAAATGCTGCGCCAGTTGGTCAATTGGTTTACCGCGCACCCTGAACTGGCCACCACGCAGTTCGAACTCTTCTTCTGGAACCTGCGCAACAACCCGGAAATGGCAGCCAAGATCTATGCCGTCTCCGTTGAGGCGACGCAGCAGGCCATTCAGAAGGCTACGGATGGCGTATTGGATGAGGCAGCACTGACCACCATCAGTCGCTTGGTGATCAATCTGTTCGATGGCCTGCTGCTGGCCTGGTCTGCCCATGGCGACCACGAGCGCTTGGCGGCGGAAACCGAGACGGCCTGTCAGGCGGTGAAGCTGCTCGTGGCCAGCTTCTGAAACGCTATTCGGATTGCCGGCATGCTTGCGCGACCTCGTCGAACAAGCATGCTGCCCCCGCTGCTACGACTCGAATTTCCTCCCTGAATCGCACTAGGTAACCACATCGCCGTCCCCCAGGATCGTGTGTTCCTCTATCACTGCATAACCGCCCTCTTCGCACTGGCCACCACTACAGCGAACAGCCTCACCTAGTCAGCGCTCACTGACCGCCCCGGTGCAAAACATCCCAAAACGGTAAATGTGCGGTGCATTTTGCACCTTGCTTCACCCAATCGACCGCCCCATCATGGTCACATGATCAAGTCAAAAGATCAGCGTCCATAACACAACAATAGGCGGCGATATGTCCTCGCACACTGCTCTTCCGGTTGAGCCACTCGATGTATTGATTATGGGAGCCGGTGTGTCTGGCATCGGCGCGGCAGCCTATTTACGGCGCCAGCAGCCAAACAAGACCTTTGCGATTCTCGAGTCGCGTGAGCGAATGGGAGGCACCTGGGACCTGTTCCGCTATCCCGGCATCCGCTCCGACTCCGACCTGTACACCTTCGGCTTCGACTTCAAACCCTGGAACAAGGCGAAGTCCCTGGCGGACGCCGCAGACATTCTCGAGTATCTGCAGGAAGCCATCGACGAGCATGAGCTGGAACCTTTTATCCAGTACAAACAGAAAATAATCTCAGCGAACTGGCGATCCGACCGTGGCGTGTGGGCGGTGTGTGTCGAGGATGGCCACGCAGGGCAAACTCGCACAATTGAGTGTCGTTGGCTGTTCAGCGCAGGTGGTTACTATCGGTACGACCAGGGCTTCAGCCCCCGCTTTGAAGGTATCGAGCAATTCAACGGGCAGGTGATTCACCCGCAACACTGGCCAGAAAATCTGGACTACGCGGGCAAGCGCGTCGTCGTGATCGGCAGTGGCGCAACGGCTGTCACCCTGATTCCGGCCATGGTGGACAAGGTCTCCAGCATCACCATGCTGCAGCGTACGCCCTCCTACATCATCAACCAGCCCGCCAACGATTCGGTTGCAGCGTTTCTTCGTAAGGTTCTGCCGGCGAAAACCGCCTACGCACTGACCCGCTACAAAAACGCGAAACTCACCCTCGCCTTTTGGGCCTTCTGCCAGCGCTTCCCCAAGCTCTCTCGCAAATTGCTGCTGTGGCTGACCCGCAAGGAGCTACCGAAAGACTATCCGGTCGACGTGCATTTCAACCCGCCCTACAACCCCTGGGACCAGCGCTTGTGCACGGTACCCGAAGGCGATCTGTTCAAGGCGATCAGTGCGGGTAAGGCGCAGATCGTCACCGACCATATCGAACGGTTTACCGAGTCCGGCATTTTGCTGAAATCCGGCAAGGTGCTGGAGGCCGATATTGTGATTACCGCCACCGGCCTGAATGTGCAGATGTATGGAGGCATCAGTCTGTACAAGGACGGAAATCCAGTGGTCCTGAGTGACACCCTGGCTTACAAGGGCACGATGCTCTCCGGTGTCCCCAACTTCGCGTTCGCCGTGGGCTACACCAACTCATCCTGGACCTTGAAAGTGTGCCTGCTGTGCGACCACTTCTGTCGCCTGCTGAGCTTCATGGACAGCCGCGGCTACACCGTCTGCGAACCCAAGGCGCCCGAAGGGATCGAGACCCGCCCGCTCCTGGATTTCGGTGCCGGCTATGTGCAGCGCGCGCTGGACAGCATGCCGCGCCAAGGGCCGTGCGAGCCCTGGGTGATGTCGATGGACTACTTCCGCGATGTCAAACTGCTGCGCCGCGGCGAAGTGGCTGACAAGTGCCTCGCGTTCACCGTCGCACCCAACGCGCCTTTGCACGCGAGTGTCGGCGTGCAGAAACAGGGTAACCGCCGATGAGTACCGATCGCTTCTGCGAACTGCAAGGCGAACGCAAGCTCTGCTACCGCACTTATGGTTCCGAACACGCTCCGGCAGTCTTACTGATCGTCGGCCTGGGGCTGCAACTGACCTACTGGCCGCCACAGCTCATCGCCGGATTGGTCGAGCGGGGGTGGCGCGTTATCACCTTGGACAATCGTGACTCGGGCAGGTCCTTCTTTACCGACGTGGTACCGCCCACGGTCATGCAGCAGTTCTTCCGCAAGCGAACACCCGGCTATGACCTAGGCGACATGGCTAGCGACGTCATCGAACTTATGAACGGTTTGAAACTGGACACGGCGCATGTGGTGGGCATGTCGATGGGCGGCATGATCGCCCAGACGCTTGCGGCTCGTTATCCCGAACGCATCAGAACCCTCACGTCCATTTTCTCTACCACGGGTTCGCTACGCGTAGGCCAGCCAGCACTCAAGGCCATCTTGAAGCTCCTGCGCCGCCCCCCGCGCAATCAGCAGGAAAGCGTTCGCGACTATCTGGACATCATGAACGTGATCGGCTCGACACTCGAATGGGACGAGCAAGCGCTGCGTGACTACGCCATGCAGGCCTGGGAGCGAGGTAACGGCGAGGCAAGCAACCTGGGTACGGCAAGGCAGATCGGCGCAATCATCAACTCGGGCGACCGCACCCAGGAGCTTCAGCAAATCCGTTGCAGCACCCTGGTCATTCATGGCGAGAAAGACCTGATGGTGGCAACCGACGGCGGCTTCGCTACCGCCACGGCGATTACCGGGGCAAGGCTGGTGCTGTTGCCCGGGATGGGCCACGACCTCCCAATTTGCCTGACAGGCACGTTGTTGTCGCTGCTGTCGGGACACCTGGGTTAGTACCGCTTCCCTTTAGGGGCGAGCAGCCCGCAGCCCCTCTTTTTATCCAAAAAAAGCTTCACCCGGCATTTTTGCCAGGACACAGAACAACAACATTCCGGTTTGGGCGAAACCGCCAGGCCGTACATCCAGCGCCCGCTTTTGCAAACGAGCGCTCCTCCACTGCCCTTTCGACAATCACAACAATTGAGCAAGAGGTACGTATGGAATTTAAGTTTTTACTCCCGTGCAAAGTGGTGATGGAACCCGGTCTGCGCGAGCGCACCGGTGAACATCTGCAGGCACTTGGCCTGACGCGCGTCCTGATCGTGACTGACCCCGGGGTGAAAGCAGCAGGCCTGCTGGACAGCGTCTACGCCAGCCTGGAAAAAGCCGACATAGCCTTCGAGGAGGTGTCGGACATCAAGGCCAACCCTCGCAGCGAAGACATCAACCAGATCGCGCAGCAATACCGGGGCACCGGCATCGATGGCCTGCTGGCCGCTGGCGGCGGCAGTGCGATGGATGCAGCCAAGGCCATCAGCCTGTTGCTGACTCACGAAGGCCGTATCGAAGACTACGAGGGCTCGTTCACCGCCAAGCATGCGATTCCCCCTATCGTCGCCATTCCGACCACCGCCGGTACCGGCAGCGAGGTGACCTGCTTCGCGGTGATCACCGACACGGCTCGCCAGTTCAAGATGAGCGTACTGGATTATCGGATCGGTCCGGTGCTTGCCCTGCTCGACTCACACATCACTGACACGCTGCCGTCGTCGATTGCCGCCGCAACCGGCATGGATGCCCTCACCCATGCCATTGAAGCCTATACCTGTCGCGTGTCGAACCCGATCAGCGACGGCCTGGCGCTGCACGCCATTGGCCTGATCAGCCAAAACCTCAAGCCTGCCGTGCTCGAGCCAGGCAACTTGAAGGCCCGCGAGCAGATGCTGGTGGCGAGCCTGATCGCCGGCATGGCATTCGGCAACGCGGACGTCGCTAGTGTGCACTGCATTTCCGAAGCTATTGGCGGCATGTACGACACGCCACACGGTGTGGGTAACGCGATCTTCTTGCCCTTTGTGTTCGCCCATAACCGTGACGCGGATATCGTCCGCCATGCCCAGGTTGCCTACGCGTTAGGGATTGACCCCACGCTTTCGCCGGTCGATGCCGCCCAGGCTGCTGTCGGCCACCTGTTCCAGATGAGCGCGGACTTGGGTATCCCCCGCTTTGCTGAAGTAAAGGGTGTACGCGAGGAAGATTTCCTGACCATTGCAGAGAAGTCCAAGCAGAACTTCTCGGACGCCAGCAATGCCAAGGCCATGTCCGTGCAGGCCTACCACGACATCATCACCACTGCTTACAACTTCGTCGTGTGAGAGGTGCTCGTCATGAATCAATCACATGCAAGCGCCTCATTGAGGCGCACCCTGGGGCCGTTTTCCGTGCTGCTGTTCGGCCTGGCATTTCTGGCCCCACTGATTGTGTTCGGCACCTATGGCGTGATCTCGCAGGCCAGCGGGAACACCACGGCGATGGCCTACTTGATGGCGGCCACCGGTGTGGTGTTTACCGCCTTCAGCTATGGCCGATTGGTCAAGGTGTTCCCGGTAGCCGGTTCGGCCTACACCTACACCCGCAAGATGCTGAATGCGAACCTTGGGTTCATGGTGGGCTGGGCCGCGCTGCTCGACTATTTCTTCATCCCGATGCTGATCTGGCTGCTCGGCGCCAGCTACCTCAACATGGCGTTTCCAGAGGTGCCTCAGTGGGTGTGGATCACGGGGTTCATCGTCTCCACATCGCTGCTCAATGTCCTCGGCATCCAGGTCGCCAACCGATTCAACGTGCTGCTGATGGTGGCGCAACTGGCGATCATCGTCGTGTTCATCGGGCTGTGCGTGCACTACATCGTGGCGGCCGACGGCCCTGGCGGGCTGCTGTCGGCCAAGCCGTTCTTCAACCAGGATGTGCCGTTCGCCACCACCATGGCCGGCGCTGCAATTGCCGCGTACTCCTTCCTGGGCTTTGACGCGCTGTCCACGCTGAGCGAGGAAACCCGCGACCCGGGTCGAACGCTGCCGCGGGCCATCGTGACGGTCGCGTTGATCGGCGGTTCGATCTACGTCGGCTCCTCGTACTTCATGTACCTGGCGCACCCCTCCCCCCAGTTCGAACAAGTGGATGGAGCGGCCTTCGAGATTGCCCGGATGATCGGCGGTGACCTGTTCTTCGCCGTGCTACTGACCGGAATCATCATTGCGCATTTCGCGGCGGGCATGTCGTTCCAGGCCAGCGTGGGTCGACTGTTGTATGCCCTCGGCCGGGACAACCAGCTGCCACGCCAGGTGTTCGGTGTCCTGCATCCTCGCTACCAGACACCTGCCTTCAACATCCTGCTCTGTGGTGCATTCGGCACTGCTGGTTTTGGCTTAACCATCGCCACCGCGACATCGCTGGTCAACTTCGGCGCTTTTCTCGCCTTCAGCGCCGTGAACCTGTGTGCGTTGCGCCTCACCTTCGATGCACGCAAAAAGGATGGGGTCGGCTGGCTACGCGGTGTGCTCTTCCCATTCATCGGCCTGATCACGGCCGGGTGGATGCTGGTCAGCCTGGACAAGGACGCACTGATCATGGGCTGTGGCTGGTTGGCCCTGGGTGCGGTTTATCTCGCCTGCCGGACCCGCCTCTTCCGTAACCCAGTGCCCGACGCGCTGGTGTAGCGATTGCTTTTCCCAATCGAACCCTCTGACGACAACCCCAAGGCAAGCCCCTGGCCTTGCCGTTCAATGGCGACAATCGACATGCAGACAAAACTCCTGATCAACGGTGCCCTCGTGGCCGGCGAAGGCGAAAGCCTGAGCGTTTACAACCCATCCCTGGGCAGCGTCCTGGTACAGACCACCGAGGCCAGCCGTGCCCAGGTTCATGCGGCAGTTCAAGGCGCGGATGCCGCTTTCGAAGCCTGGTCGCAAACGCCACCCAAGGACCGCTCGGCGCTGCTGCTCAAGCTCGCTGACGGCATCGATGCCCTGGCGCCGGTGTTCGCGCGCCTGGAGGCAGACAACTGCGGCAAGCCTTACACCGCCGTGTTGCAAGACGAACTGCCCGCCGTAGCGGACGTATTTCGCTTCTTTGCCGGCGCCGTCCGCTGCCTGCAGGGTTCGGCGGCGGGCGAATACCTGCCGGGCCACACCTCGATGATCCGCCGCGACGCGATAGGCGTTGTCGCCTCGATCGCGCCCTGGAACTACCCCCTGCTGATGGCCGCATGGAAGCTCGGCCCGGCGTTGGCCGCCGGCAATACCGTGGTGTTGAAGCCCTCTGAGCACACCCCGCTGAGCACCCTGAAACTGGGGGAGCTGCTCGCCAAGATATTCCCAGCCGGTGTGGTCAACATCGTCCATGGCCGGGGCGTTACGGTGGGCGAACCGCTGACGAATCACGCCCAGGTCCGCATGGTGTCCCTGACCGGCTCCGTGCGCACCGGCAGCCGGATCATCGAAGAAACGGCCGACAGCGTTAAACGCATGCACATGGAGCTGGGGGGGAAGGCGCCGGTACTGATCTTCGACGATGCCGACATCGACGCCGCCGTCGAAGGCATCCGCGCCTTCGGTTTCTACAACGCCGGCCAGGACTGTACTGCCGCGTGCCGCCTCTATGTGCAGAAGTCGGTCTACCCGGAATTCGTCCGCAAGCTCGGCGAGGCGGTGTCCAGCATCCAGTGCGGGCTTCAGGACGACCCGTCGACCGAGATGGGCCCGTTGATCACCCAAGAGCACCTGGAGCGCGTCGAGGGCTTCGTGAACCGTGCCAAGGAGCACCCTCATATCGAGGTTGTCACCGGCGGCAAACGGGCGACAGGGAACGGGTTCTTCTTCGAACCTACCGTCCTGGCCGGCACCACGCAGGAAGATGAAGTGGTGCGCCAGGAACTGTTCGGCCCGGTGGTTACGGTTTCGTCGTTCGAGGATGAAGCCCAGGCCCTGGCATATGCCAATGACTCCGACTACGGCCTGGCCTCTTCCGTGTGGACGGCTGATGTGGGCCGTGCCCATCGCCTCGCCGCCCGGCTGCAGTACGGCTGCACCTGGGTCAATACCCACTTCATGTTGGTCAGCGAGATGCCCCATGGCGGGGTGAAGCTCTCTGGCTACGGCAAGGACCTGTCCACGTATGCCCTCGAAGACTACACGGTGGTGCGCCACGTGATGTTCAAACACTGACGGCACCCAGACAAAAGCTTCCCCACTATTTCCAAGAGGTTATGCATGAACAACATCGAGACATTCGAGAGGCTCGAGTCCAACGTGCGGATGTACTGCCGTGACCTGCCGCTGGTGTTCGATACCGCCCAAGGCAGCAAGATCCACGGCGAGGATGGCCGCGAATACCTGGACTTTTTCGCCGGCGCCGGTGCCCTGAACTATGGCCACAACGACCCGCGCATGCGCGATGCCCTGATCGGCTACCTGTCATCCAACGGCGTGACCCACGCCCTCGACCTGCACACCAGCACCAAGCGCCAGTTCCTGGAGGCGCTCGAGCGTGACCTGTTCAAGCCGCGCGGCTGGGACTACAAGGTTCAGTTCACCGGGCCGACCGGTGCCGATGCCGTCGAGGCGGCATTGAAGCTGGCGCGCAAGGTGACAGGGCGCACCAAGGTCGTCTCGTTCTATGGTGCCTACCACGGCATGACGGCCGGCGCGCTGGCCGTCACTGGCAACCGCACTCGCCGCGGCCCGGGGCTGTCCAGCGACGTGGTGTTCGTGCCGTATGAAGACAGTCCCTACGGCGCATTCGACAGCATCGGTTTCCTCGAACGCCTGGCCAACGACCAAGGCAGCGGTTCGGAAATCCCCGCCGCCGTGATCGTGGAGTCCGTTCAGATCCAGGCGGGCGTCTACCCCGCCTCCAACGACTGGCTGCAGCGGCTGCGCAAGTGGACCATCGAGCATGGCGTGCTGCTCATCTGCGATGAGATTCAGGCCGGCTGTGGTCGGACCGGCGACTTCTTCGGCTTCGAACGCGCCGGGATTGTGCCGGACCTGATCACCTGCGCGAAATCGATCGGCGGCTTTGGCCTGCCGATGGCAATCGTGTTGATTCGCGCCGAGCTCGATATCTGGCAGCCCGGCGATCACATCGGCACCTTCCGCGGCAACCAGCTGGCGTTCCTGACGGCACAGATTGCGCTCAGCTATTGGCACGATGCGCCATTCCTCAAGGTGCTGGCCGACAACTGCGCGGCCATGGAGCGCGCGGTTGTCGGTTTCGCAGAAATTCCAGGCGTAAGGTCCGCACGTTGCCGCGGCATGATCGCCGGCATCGACTTCGGTCGCGGCAACGTGGCGGTCGCCAAGGATGCTCAGCAGCGCGCCTTGCAGGCGGGCGTGCTGGTTGATCGCTGCGGCCCGAACGGCGAAATCATCAAGCTGATGCCACCGGTGAATACCCCGACCGACCAGCTCGAAAAAGGCCTGAACGCCTTCGGTGAATCGGTTGCGCAAGCACTGAGCCAGTAACCGCATAAGCCGGCGCGCGGCCTGTCGATACCTACCGCACGCCGGCGAATCACAGAACCTGCTTTGAGATGAGGCTTGCACAGCCGCAAAAGCCGGTCGCCCCTTGCGGCCCGAACATCTTCACAGGTCACGTAAAACAACTCATGAGGGTTTGACTGTGCGCGAACAGGATGATGTGAGCTTCGACTTTGATGTGTCCGTAGTCGGACTCGGGGCCATGGGCGCAGTCATGGCTCAGGCGTTGCTCAAACAAGGCAAACGCGTAGCGGTCTGGAATCGATCACCCGGCAAGGCTGCCGCGCTCGTGGCAGCCGGCGCTCACCTCTGCGACTCTGCCGAAGCGGCATTGATCGCAAGCCCGGTGGCGATCTTCGTGCTGCTGGACAACAGCGCCACACACCAAGTGCTGGCAATGCCCGGTGTGACTGCTGCACTGGCCAATCGTACGATCGTCGATTACACCACCAACGCCCAGGACGATGGCCCGGCGCTTCAAGCCCTTATCAATGAGGCGGGCGGTCGTTACGTCAAAGGGATGATCGTTGCCTACCCTCGCAATGTCGGCCACCAGGACAGTCACGGCATCTTTACCGGCGAGCATGAAGCCTTCGAGCAACATCGCGCGCTGCTGCAAGGACTCGCCGGCCATACGCTCTTCCTGCCCTGGGAAGAAGCCCTTGCCTTTGCCGCGGTGCTCCACGCCCATGCGTTTACCGCGATGGTGGCGTTCTTCGAGGCAGTGGGTACAGGCGAACGGTTTGGCATGCCGGGCTCGAAGACAGCCAGGCTGCTGCTCGACACGTCCCGCTTTTTCATTGCCGATGCGCTCGAAGAAGCGGTGTGCCGGCTGGAACAAGGGAACTTCGCGGGCGATCAGGCACGACTCGATGTGCACGCAGACGCCTTCGCCTACATCGCCGCATCCATGCATGCCCAAGGCGCCTGGACACCGGTCTTCGACGCCGTGTGCGAGGCCGTGCAGCAAGCGGCATCAATGGGCTATGGCGATCAGGACATAGTGGCCACCACCCACGCATTCGCGACGGGCGCCCTCGTCCAGAAACGCACCATTGACTGACTGGCGCCACCGTCAGCACGGGGCTTTTCACGCCTGCTGATCGACTGTCCCAAGCGCTGAGTAACGGCTGCCTCCTACTCAGGCAGCCACATAACGAAATGTTCAACGGTGCGCCCTATCAAGCCTCAACAGGCGCCCCGAACCAGGCTCGACGGCAATTACAACAATAAGCCCGGAGGTTCCTATGCGTATGTTTGCTTTTCTACTGGCAGGTCTGGTGCTCGCCGCTCTGCTCGTTACCGCGCTCCACCCGCAGAAACCTGCCGTTGAAAATCGGGCCATCACCCGCACGGTGCATCCGCTCGCGGGTATAGGCGATATCTTCCGGGGCCACTGAAGCGCAAGGGTGACCACGCATTCCCTTGCGATCGGTCACTGTCCTGCAGGTAACGGCGCGCTCAGCGCCGTTGCGCGTCAATCCGCGCGGTCGGAAGCCGCGGATGCCTGTTGCCGCGCCCATTCGCGCAGGACGAATTTCTGAATCTTGCCGGTAGCGGTCTTGGGCAACTCGGCCAGCGATACATGCCGTGGCGCCTTGAAATGCGCCAGGCGCTCACGGCACCAGCGAATCAGATCATCACTGCTGGTAGCGACCCCAGCATCAGCACGCAGCGTTACGAAGGCATGGGGTGTCTCGCCCCAGCGCATATCCGGGCGTGCCACCACAGCGGCCTCGATCACCTCAGGGTGCTGATACAGCACCTCCTCGATTTCCAGCGAGCTGATGTTTTCGCCGCCGGAGATGATGATGTCCTTGGTCCGGTCCTTGATTTCCACATAGCCGTCCGGATGCAGTACGGCCAGGTCACCCGTGTGCAGCCAACCGTCGGCCAAGGCGCTACGAGTCGCCCGCGGGTTATGCAGATAGCCTTTCATCACTGTGTTGCCGCGCACCACCAGTTCGCCCAACGTGGCGCCATCAGCGGGGACCGGTTGGCCGGTATCGGCGTCCAGCACCGTGGCCTCCTCCAGCATCGGGTGGGCCACGCCCTGGCGGCTCATAAACCGGGCACGGGCCTCCAGCGGTAGTTCATCGACACCCGGCTGCCACAGGCACAAGGTGCTGGGGCCGTAGCTTTCGGTCATGCCGTAGGCGTGAGTGATGCTGAAGCCGAGCGCTTCCATGGCGGCAATCACGGCGCTGGGTGGAGCAGCGCCGCCGGTAATGACCGATACCGGCCCGCTAGGCGCGCCGGCATGTTTGGCATGGATCAGCATCGACATCACCACCGGCGCAGCACTCAGGTGCGTCACGCCATGGGCAGCGATGGCGGCGTGAATCGCTTCCGGCTGCACCTTGCGCAGACACACGTGGGTGCCGCCCGACAGGGTCACTGCCCAGGTGTGGCTCCAGCCGTTGCAGTGGAACATGGGCAAGGTCCACAAATAGACGCTGCGCGGTCCCAACTGGAAGATCAGGGCACCGGCGCAGGCATTGAGGTAGGCGCCGCGGTGGTGCAGCACCACGCCCTTGGGGTCGCCGGTGGTACCGGAGGTGTAGTTGATGGCGATGGACTGCCATTCGTCATGCGGTGCGCTCAGCGGGCGGGTGGCATCGCCTTGGGCCAGGAAACGCTCGTAATCCAGCTCAGAAGCCAGGTCGGTGCCTTCGGCCTGGGCATCGTCGATGGCCACCAGCAACGGCGGCGTCTCCAGCATTGCCAGCGCCTCTCGGACCACTGCGCCGAACTCGCGGTCGCAGAGCAATACCCTGGCTTCGCAGTGACGCAGGATGAACGCAATACTGCGTGCCTCCAGGCGGATATTGATGCACACCAGTACGGCCCCGGCACCTGGTACGCCATAGTGCGCCTCCAGCATCTCGGGGATGTTGGGCGCCAGAATCGCAACCTGCTCGCCCGGCTGTACCCCGGCTCGCTCCAGGGCGCTGGCCAGCGCGCAACTGCGCTGATGCAGCTGTCGGTAGGTGTAACGACGGTCGCCATACACCACCGCATCGCGCTGCGGGTACACCTGCGCAGCACGCTTGAGGAACGACAGGGGTGACAGCGGCACATGGTTGGCCGCGTTGGGGGGCAGTTCGTGGTCGAAGCTCGGCGTCATCATGCCAGGTACCTCGTCCACGGGCAGTCCAGAAATTGCACGCACATTTCCATCTCCTGTTTCTTATTGTGTTGAGCAGTGCCGGTGACCACGGCGCCTACAGGCTGCTGCACTGGTGGCCGCCATCGACCACGATCTCGCTACCGGTCATGCCCCGTCCGGCGTCGCTGGCGAGCAGCAGCAAGGCACCGTCGAGGTCCGCGGGCTGGTTGAAACGCCGGCTGGGAATTCGCGCACGCAGCTTCTGTCCTGCTTCGCTGGCCAGGAACGCCTCGTTCAAATCCGTCATCACATAGCCCGGTGCCAGGGCATTCACCCGTATGCCATGGCGCGCCAGCTCCAACGCCATGGCCCGGGTCAGATGAGCCAGGCCGGCCTTGGCGGCGAGGTAGGGAGCAACGGCACCCGCCACCCGGCTGGCAAGGATCGAGGTGACATTGATCAGGCTGCCGCCCTTCCCCGCTGCGACCATGCGCCGGGCGGTTTCCTGGGCCATGGCCCAGGCACCCTTGAGGTTGGTATCCAGTACGCGATCCCAGCTTTCATCGTCGCAGGTAAGCAAGGGTTGGCTGTCGCTTACCCCGGCATTGTTGACCAGCACATCCAGCGGCCCTGCGGCATCCAGCACCCGGCAGATATCGTCACGGCAGGTCACATCAAGGGCGAAGGCACGCGCGCGACCACCCGCAGCTTCAATGGCCTCGACCAGTTCCTCGAGAGGAGCTGAACGTCGGGCGGCGACCACCACCTCGGCGCCAGCGGCAGCCAGGGTCAGGGCAAAGTGACGGCCCAGGCCACTGGAAGCACCGGTCACCAGGGCGCGGCGGCCGTCGAGAGAGAACAGTCGGGTCATATCGGACTGCATCAGTGACGCTCCTGGCGCTGGCCGAGCAGCTTCTTCGCCAGGCTCATGCGGTGCACTTCGCTCGGGCCGTCGTAGATACGGAACGGGCGGATGTCACGGAAGATGCGCTCCACCACCGTGTCGCCGGTCACCCCGCGCCCGCCCAGCACCTGCATGCAGCGATCAACCACCCGCCACAGCGCCTCGGAGCTGATCACCTTGGCCATGCTCGAATCGACATTGCCGCGCTGCCCCTGATCCAGCACCCAGGCGCAGTGCCACACCGCCAGACGCACCACATGCAGGTCCATCTGATTGTCGGCGAGCATGAAACCCACGCCCTGGTGCTCGCCCAGTGGTTTGCCGAAGGCGTCGCGGGTGCGCGCATAGTCACAGGCGATGTCGTGGGCACGGCGCGCGGCACCGAGCCAGCGCATGCAGTGGGTCAGGCGCGCGGGCGCCAGGCGTACCTGGGCGTAACGAAAGCCCTTGCCGATCTCACCCAACACATCGCTCGCCGGCACGCGTAGGTTGTCGAAACGCAGTTGGCCGTGACCACCCGTAAAGCAGCGGTCCAATGAATCCAGCTGACGTTCGTGGACAATGCCCTCACGCTGCATATCGGTGAGGAACATGGTCGCCGTGCCGTCTTCCATGCGCGCCATGACGATGCCGAAGTCGGCGCCCTCTGCACCGGTGATTAACCACTTGCGGCCATTGATCAGGTAGTCATCGCCATCGCGGGTGGCGGTCGTGCGCAGCATCGACGGATCGGAACCCGAGCCCGGCGCCGGCTCGGTCATGGCGAAGCAAGAACGGGCGCGCCCCTGCACCAGGGGCCGCAACCAACGGTCCTTCTGCGCCTCGGTGGCGACCACGTCCAGCAAATGGATGTTGCCTTCATCCGGGGCGTGGATATTCAACGCCACCGGGCCCAATGGTGAGTATCCGGCCTCTTCGAAGACCAGTGCCTTGGCCACGTGGCTCAGCCCCAGGCCACCCATCTCGCGGCTGGCATGGGGCGTCAGCAGACCGACATCGCGGGCACGCTCCAGCAGGTCCAGACGCAAGGCATCGCTAGGGCCATGGGCGTCCTGGCGCGGGTCGTGTTCAAACGGGATCACCTGTTCGGCAATAAAGTCGCGGGTTTTGGCCTGCAGTGCCAAAAGTTCGTCCGGAAAGGAGAAGTTCATGGTTGTCCTTGTTCGTGCTAGTCGGTCGTGAAGATGTAGGGATGGCCAACCGTGCTCAAGGCACGGCCTTGGGATTGCTGATCGCCAGTTGAGCAAGCGTGATGTCGCGCAGTGTTCCAACCAGCTTGCGACGGGCTGGCGGCGCATCATGTGCACCGGCACGGATAGCAACTGCCAGCCGGCGGCGGACCTCGGGCAGAGTGGCCGGAGCCTCATCGACCAGGGCCGCCAGACAGGTCTGCTCCTGATCATCGAGCCTGGCCTTGGAGCGACTTTCCCGGGCGGCGATGGCCATGGCGTTGGCGATCATCAGCAGCGGATAACGCAGCTCGCCGGGCAACCCCGGAGAGATCTGTTCCAGCAGCGTCAGGCGGGCAATGTCGAGCAGTTCAGCGGCATTCGGCTGGGTCATGGTGCTTCGGCTCCAGTCAGGTTCAGGATGTCGAGCTCGAGTTCGGGCAACAGGCGTGCAGTCAACGCCAGTTCGAGGGAGGGTTCTTCACCGCAGAGGTGACGCTGGCCTTGCTGCAGGGCGATCACCGCCCAACGCAAGGTGGCCATGACCTGCCAGTAATGCAGCTGGCTGCGCTCGATACGCAGGGCAGAAACCTCGTGGTAGCCCCGTAGGAAATCCTCCAGCAAGGCGATGCCACCCGCTTCGAGGTCAGGCCGAGTGAAGCGCCAGCAACGGGCGGTAAACCACCCCAGGTCCTCGCAAGGGTCGCCCCAGCCGGTGAACTCCCAATCCAGCACAGCCTCAAGGCCCTGTTCGCTGGCCAGGTAGTTACCCGTGCGGTAGTCGCGGTGCAGCAGGCACACGCCGCTGCTGGGCGGAACCTGCAGCTCGCACCAGCGCAACCCCCACTCCAGCACTGGATAGGCATCGGCGAGGGTGTCGAGGTAGCGGCGGTAGGCCTTGATGGTCGCCAGCGCCGGCGAGCTGTCCGGCATTGGCAGGAAATCCAGGGTGGCGCACGGTGGGCGGACCTGATGCAGTCGCGCCAGGTTGGCACCTAGCTGCGCTGCCAGCCGCGCCTGCCCCTGGGGCCCGGCACCTGCACTCAGCAACCGCCCGGCGGCGATACCCGGCACGTACTCCATCAGAAAGAACACCCGCCCATTGACCCGGCTATCGCGACATAACCAAAGCGGGCGCGGCACCTTCACGCCGGCCTGATAAACCACCTGCAATACGGCGAACTCCTGCTCCCGATCCAGGCTGGCGGGCAGAGCGGAAAGGGCGTCACTACGCAGCACCCACCTCCGGGAGCCGGCCCAGGGGCCGCCCTCTATCAGCAGGTCCAGCAACCAGTTTTCCTGAATGGCGCCACCGCTCAGGCGCTTGCGAGCCTGGATGACCACCTGTACTGCCGCCGCCTGTTCACGGATGAACTCGGCTAAGCGGTAATCGCCAGACGCGCTCTCGAGTGCATGGCTGGCTAGAGAAATAGTCGAAGAACTGCTCATGGATCTGTGGACTCTGCCTTGCTGTTGAGTGGGCAGTCCCCCTGAGCAAGCCATGGGCCAACTTATCAAGCGTGACTGGCAGGCCGCATAAAGCCTGGGCTTGAGCGCATTGAAGCAACGGATCGGAAAGCCTGTTATTGCAGCTGTGCAATCCATTCATTCAGTATTGAAACACTTCAACAATGAACTGATCCGACCATGAACCCTCCTTCCTCCCAGGTCGTGGTGCTGATAAGCCACCTGCAGCGCCCCCAACAACGCAGCCGACTCGCCCATGTCGTTACCAGGCTGACGCCGGACTATCCCGACAGCCATATCGAGGTGCTTGATACCTCGGTGACAGAAGCACTGCAGACGGCCCGCGAACTGGAAGCGGCAGGCAAGGCCGATGTGTTCGTCTGCGCCGGGGCTACGGCTGCCTACTTGCGTAAACACCTGACGCGCCCGGTCCTGGCCATGCGAGTTGGCGGTGGCGACCTTTTGCGGGCGTTGGGGCAGGCCAGTGAGGTCTCCACGCAGGTGGCAGTCATCAGTTACCGCCGCGTCAACCAGGATCTGCAAGCCATGGCCGCCCTCTTCACGGTCCGGATCCACCAGGCCGCCTACACCACGCTTGAGGAGGCCCGCCAGGCAGTCGAGCAGGCGGCGCGGCTGGGCTGCCACAGCATCATTGGCTCGTCGACGGTGGTGGAATTGGCCGAGCAGGCAGGGCTGCACGGCGTGCTTTCGCTGAGCGAGGACACTGCGCGAAAGGCCTTGGAAGAAGCCATGGGCATTCTCGACAGCCAACGTATCGAGATCGCCAAGCGACGGCATCTGGATGCGGTGCTGAAACATATCCCCGCCGGCGTCGCGGCAGTCGACAACCAGGGCATGGTGCAATCACTCAATCCGGCCCTCGCCCAGCTGCTGGAACTGCCAATCGGTGCAGCGCTGGGGCGACCCTTGCAACAGTTATGTCCGGAGCTGGACTTGCAGCAGGCGCTGCAGGATGGCGCTAGTGAGGAAAACCGGGTGATCCGGCTCGGCTCGCACGCCGTGGTCAGCAACTTGCTGCCTATATTGGAGAACGGCGAACGCACCGGACTGGTCCTGACCTGCCAGGACATTACCGCCGTGCAGCGCGCCGACCAGCGCATCCGCTCTACCCGCCGTCCCGGCGTGTTCGCTGCCCGTTACCGGCTCGACCAGCTGGATGGCAGCAGCAAAGCCCACCGCGAAATGCTGCAACTGGCCAAACGTTTCGCCACCAGCCAATCAACCATTCTTATCACCGGCGAAAGTGGAACCGGCAAGGAGCTGCTGGCCCAAGGTATCCATAACGAAAGCCCACGCTGGAAGAACCCCTTCGTCGCCATCAACTGCGCCGCTTTTCCCGAATCCCTGCTGGAGAGTGAACTGTTCGGCTATGAAGAAGGCGCCTTCAGCGGTTCACGCAAGGGTGGCAAGCCAGGCCTGTTCGAAGCGGCGCACCGAGGCACGCTGTTCCTCGACGAGATAGGGGACATGCCGGTGTCACTGCAGACCCGTTTGCTGCGGGTGCTGCAGGAGCGTGAAGTCCTGCGCCTGGGTGGCACCGAGCCGATTTCCATTGATGTCCGCATCATTGCCGCCACTCACCAGGACCTGAGTGCAGCCATACAGGAGCGCGAGTTCCGTACCGACCTGTACTACCGCCTCAACATTCTTCGCCTGCAGACCACTCCTCTGCGCGAACGGCCCGAGGACATCCCGCTGATCTGTCGGGGAATCAGCCAGCGCCTGCTGCCCCAGGGGCAACCTAGGGCCGCTGCCGCCACCCTTGATGCCCTGCTACCGTACCTCTTGCGCCACAGCTGGCCAGGAAACGTCAGGGAGCTGGAAAACGTAATCGAGCGAGCCATGCTCTCCACCGATGAAATCTTCCGCGACTACGGTGTAGATGAGCAGTACCTGGCTCACGTGTTACCAGAACTCTGGGAAGGCCTCTCCCCGCCAACTGCCCAGCAAAAACCGCCTCGCTCGAACGACTTGCAGGCAATTGGCAAAACTGCACAGCTGCAGCACATACAGGCGACGCTGGAAAGCTGTCAGGGCAATCTTGACGAGGCGGCGCGTCGACTGGGAATCAGTCGAACCACGCTATGGCGACGGCTTCGCTCAATACGCTAAGCGTAGGATGCTTGAATCCAGTGCTGACCCCAGCACGCCGCCTAAGTACAGCTGTAACGCTGTGGGCTACGCTTGCAGAACGCCCTAGCAGCGTCACGACCGTGGCTCCGGATGCTGGATGAATAGCCTCTATTTTTCGCCCCTGCTGTTGGGCATCAATGTGCTGGCCGCGACCGCCGTTGCCTGTACAGCGCTCTGGTACTACGCGCGTCCCTATCGTGGCCCTGGTGTATGGGCCTGCGGAGTACTGACCCTGGTACTCGGGCTATTGCTATCGCTCGGCTATATGGCCGGCCACAATCCCCTGCTGAATATCACCGGTGCCGCCCTGCAGCTGGCAGGCGAAGCGCTACTGGCCGTTGGGGTGTTCCGTTTTCTTGGCCGACCGGCACATTGGTGGATCGTCCCCACCAGTGCCGCCGCCGGAAGCGGCGTGGTGATCTGGCATTCGTGGGTGATGCCGATCAACTCGGAATTTCTGGTCGCTATCTACTCGGCGCTTAGTGCCTCCCCACTGGCGCTGGCCGCACGGGCACTCTGGCGCGCGACAGGCGAACAGGAACTGCGCAGCGTTCGCCGCTTCGTAGCGATCGCGCTGGGTGCACTGGCACTGGTCACGGTGTTAAGCGGTATTGTCGGACTGATCGAGGGGCTGAATGGCGTAAACCATGCTGAAGTCAGCCACTCGGTCGCCTACCTCCTGCCCCTGAACTTCGGTATTCCATTCTGGGTAATGGCCTTGGTGGGCCTGGCCCTCCTGACCATGCGCCGTATCCTGCGCGACAGCCAGCAACACGCCGACAACGCCGTTAACAGTGCCGCCCGTTTTGAGCGCCTGATGAACATAAGCAGTGCAGGTGTCGTGCTGTTGAACGAACAGCGCATTGTCGATGCCAACCCCATCATGGAGGCACTATTTGCCCGCACCCATCAGGCCTTGCTAGGCCAGCCCCTCAGCGTCTTGTTTGCCCCCGAAGACAGCCTGGCGCTGCAACTGCAAGTGGCCGACGGAGAACGCCATGACCGCCGCGCCATTCGTGCCGATGGCAGTGACTTCGCTGCCGAGTTGAACATCGCGGCGTTGGACGACGGCAACCTGGTGGCCGAGATACGTGACGTCAGCGAGCGCAAGAAGCTGGAGGATGAGCTACGCCGCCTGGCCACCCGCGACCCACTGACCGGCGCACTGAACCGGCGGGCCTTTACCGAACGGGCAGAGTCCGAACTCGCGCGCAGCAAGCGCCATGGCTCAACCGTATGCCTGGCGGTCTTCGACCTGGATCACTTCAAGCGCATAAATGACAACTACGGTCATGCAACCGGCGACCAGGTACTGCAACGCTTCAGCCAACTGTGCCAGGAACAGTTACGGACAACCGATATCTTTGCCCGATTCGGCGGCGAAGAGTTTGTGCTACTGCTACCCGACAGTGATGAAAAGCAGGCGGTCGTACTGCTGGATCGTTTGCGTACACAGTGGGTCGAAGAAGCCCTGCAGACACCTCAGGGAATACTGCATTCAACCGTCAGTATCGGGTTGGTGGAAACAGGCGCCGGCCAAGACCTTGAACACTGGATTGAGCAGGCTGACTTAGCCCTGTATCGGGCTAAAAAATCGGGACGTAACAGGGTCAGCTTATAGTTAATCAACCGTTTTAACTCTCGATTTCCATCTTCTGACCAATTCTAGCCTGCGTGAAAGGCTGCAATGGGCTTAAGAACATCAGTTAAGAACGTCGGTATCGTGGTATGCCCCTGTTCGCTTGAATCCTCAGCAGCCGGAGGTCGCTACATTTCGGCCACCGCCCAACGCATCAAGCTCTGCTCAAAGCTGGTCAGTCTAAGTCGCTCTATTCTCGGAGCCAGTGCCCGAAGTTTCGCCAGCAGGTCATTCAGATGCTCCGATGGCAGGATGAGACTTTTGATCTGAGTCGAGATCTGAGTGGGGATCCCGTATTCGTCTAATGCGGTGAGTAGCGGGTCGAGGAACATATTTTCGAGCTGCTCAGCAAAGAAGCTGAAATCGCCCGGCTCGATTAATCTTTTTGCGAACACGTCGGCCTGGATTTTGTTGACGGCCATGATGTTCCTAGGCAATCGGAAGCAGACCATATTTCTGATGAACTTCAGCCGAAGGTTGATCGCTTCACTGGGTGTGTGTTCTTGTCGCCGATTCTCTACCGCGTCTCGTAGATATGCGGGCAGGTTTTTCTGATTTCGGAGCTCATTGATGTGCCACGCCAATTGCGAGCTGGACACTATCCCGTAGTCCATCAGGTTACCGCCTTCTAAGCTGAAAACCAGCTCACATAAGTAGTTGATCTGGCTCGGCTCTGGGATGCCTTTCCAGCCCAGCAGTCTACCGCTGCTCGGCAGGTCTCGAATGATCGCTTCCGCCACTTCGACTTGCCGATCAATCGGAATGTGTCGGTTTTCGATCAAGGTCGTCGGCGACAATATCGGGTTGGCGTACGCGTCCTGAAGTCTGCCGCGAGAGATATCCGTCAGATACTCAGGTTCCAGTTGCATCAAGAGCCCCATTGGAGAGTTTTCATCTTGATTGCCGATGGGGTACTCGACGCTCAGGCCCTTCTCCAAAGGGGGACTTTCGAGCATGAACACCTTGCCGATAAAGTACTTGTTCATGCGACCTGCACGACCGGAAATGTTCTTGTACGTGAAGTAATCGAACGTCGAAGTATTCAGGCGGCGGTCGTAAATAATCACGTTCTCCGCCGAAGTGTTAACGCCCTCAATCATCGTCGACGTACAGATGATTCGCTTGATGATGCCCTCGTTGAACAGCTTGACAATGTACTGCTGCAGAGCGCGTGGCACGCCACCATGGTGAATTCCGATGCCGAGAGAGATTGCCTTGGCAACGTTCCATTCTGGGTGGTAGTGCTTGGAAATCCATGCTGCGATTTCTTGCGTTTCCGGCACAGGAGTAAGTCCCGCCTCCTCAATCAAATACTCGGCCACCCTGTTCGCACTGGGTGGCGCCTGGCAGTAGATCAGAGTGGGCGAGTTCAGCGTTTTGACCAGCTCCAGCAGCTTTTCCTTTCTCTCCTCGGAGCGCATCCTTAGATTGAAATTCTGAACGTCGACCGCGACAGTGCTGAAGTCGGACGGGATGAAGTGATACTCGTAACCATCCAAACCAGAGATCTTCTGAATATGCGGTCCTAGCATGTAGAACTGGGCACCAGTCGTGGCCAGCTTGTGGAAGGCCAAGCTCAGATCAATCGCTCTCGTGCTCTCGTCTAGGTCACTCGCCAAATCGATTTTGTAGAACTCGTCCAAGACGAAGAACTCCACATCCGTAAGGTCGGGACGCTGGATGACACGTTCCTGGGTCAGGAGATAAACGTTAATTGCATCGGGTACTTCTTGCTGGCTGGGGTGTGTGATCAGATTGAAGTCTCTGAAACGCTTGACCAAGCGGCGACGGGTTTCATCGATCAGCGCAATGGTCGGTACGATTACAACTACCTTTTTGAATCGTCGCTGCGCCAGTACAGCGTCAATCACGAGGCTTTTCCCGACGCTTGTAGAAGCGCTGAGCACTACGTTCCGGCCTTGCATAATTAAGCTGAAGACGTGGGCCTGCAGGTGATGGAAAACCATTCCCTGCTCAACACCTTCAACCCTGTGAGCCTCATAGGCCAAACGATCAGAAGTCGCAATGTTGCTGAGGTGGGGCGTAATGTAAGGGAACAGTCCGACGGCGCGTACCATGCTGAGCAGGAGCGACTGTTCGACCGTGTCGAAAATCTTGAATTTTTCGAGGGCTCGGATCACTAGGTCGCGGCCTTCCCACTCAGAGTTGCTTCTATTGACTGTGGCATTGATGGCCAACAACACATCAATTGTCGATGTGCCCTCGCCACCAAGTTTCGCCAGCTTGTTTTTGATTGTTTCGTAGTTCATGACCGCTTCATTCCTTGAGTTCCCCGAGACTGGTCGAGCCGTTCGGGATGTCCTCACGCTCTAGTGCGCTCTACTGTTCAAAACCAAGAATAGGTACATCATGCCTACAGCTCCTCCAGCTTTTCGCAGCGTGCGTTGAAAGCCTTGATCAACAGTTCAATGCTTTCCATAGGCACTAGGAAGACCATTATCTTCACCTGTTTGATGTGCTCCGGCAGTTGCGTGGCAAACGCACTGAAATGGCTCTCGATTTCTATCTTGAGGTTACTTACATAATCAGCGAGCCAGCCTGATGAGAGCGCTTCACTGTCATAGGTCAACAAGATGGGGAAGCAGAGGACACTCAGCATGTCATCGACTGGAGAATTACGATGAAGGGCTTGGTTGAAAGCATCTGCTTTGGGCTGGTGGTGTAGGGGCTCGCGCAGCGAAATGATGATTTCACGCTCTGCCGACAGCGCCGTTTCTGAGATCGTACTGTCAAGGATTTCGCCGATCTGCTCCAACGTTTCATCCATTTTGTTCGCTTGGATCAGGCGGGCAAGGCCAAGCCATAACTGATCATCTTGACCATGTATCTGAACGATATGAGCGTTACCAAACTCAGAAAGCTTGCCGGCAGATTTGTAGAAAACTTTGCAAGCGACGGGCTCGCTGTTTTGGCGGCTGCGCAGGATGGCGTGGAGAATCAATTCTGCAATGAGCCTGTCACGCGGGAGCTCACTGCCGCCGAAAGCATTTATTGACCGGGCGAGAATCGCCTCAGCGTTGTGCGCAAGGATATTGACGATCTCGCTAGCCTTTAGGGAAAACTCCGGAAGCCATTCAATAAGGTGCTTTGCGAAGAGCTCATGCCTCCATTTTTTCAGCGAATACTTCACATCAAAGCCAGAAAATGAATGCAGCAGCCCTTCTTCGGTGCTCCCGTGAAACTCGACCAAGAACGGTTCCGGGCGTTTTTTATAGGGTTTGGAGGTGGCTACTGATTTGTCGTCAGCCTCATCCAATAGCTTTTTCAAGTACACCAGTGCCGGCTCACGGAGAATGATCTTTGATGCAGCGGCTGTCTTCGCGTTAGCGGTAGCAGCCTTATCAGCCATCTCCAGAAACTCATCGTAAATTGTCTGCAATTGAGTGTAGTTGGGGCGGTTTCCAAGCCCTTCTGCGAGCTGAGACAGAGCCTTTATATTGAACGCCTCCAACGCATCCACATCGCCATAAACCTGCCAGACACAATTCTCAGCCCAGTATGCAAAATCCCGTTTTTGCGGAGAGACGAACCTCTTGAATTTTTTGACCAGTGTCGTGCCTCGGTCTGTAGTGGAGTCAGGCAATACCCGCTTCCCTAGCTCAATCTTGAACCCCTCTAGAATCGTTGCGACGTCGCGCTTGGTCACGATTCGAAAGCGAGCATTTCCTGGGCGCTTATCGCATTTCAACGACTTATGCAGCAACGTAGAATCAGCCTTGGTACCGTCCAACGCCGTTACCTCTTTCCAGTTCCATTTACTGTCACTTTCAGTGGTCTTGACTTGGATGTACTCGTTGACGCAGTCCCCCGCACAGTGGAATACAGCGACAATATCGTCCGCGGTCTCGCACTCCACCTGGGAGTAGCTACTATCGCGGAGCATCTTAAAAATGAAGCTGACGGCTACGTGGTCTTGATACTTGAAACCTTGCCTTGCCGCAGGCCCGCCAGCATTGGATGGGCTAGTAATACGCACCATGACATCCCTGTATCGCAAGAAATTTTCAGAAATCAGGCATCCGCTTTGCCGACCAAGGCGGTACAAACGGAGCCTGTTAGTACTTAGACGCTACCACTAATGGCAATTGGCCGGCCATCAGCAATGTTGACTATATTCTGCGAATCTTTCAGCCACTTCGGCGAGCGATAGGCGCCTTGAGTGGGCCACATCGGTGTGAGATGGCACCCAAAACAATTAGCTTTAACCTAGTTCTGGCGATGTGACTCAAGCTAACTGGGAATTTCATTAGCAAATTTTGTGTGGAAGGTAGTACCAGCCAACTTGCCTTACCGGTTGATCAATTGAACATTTTTTGACCCGATTTGAAGCTGCCCTTACCAGTTGATTAACCTTGGCAAGACTGCGCTGGCAGCGCATTTCGGGGACATGCACCACTGCCAAAATTTAAGCAATTCGGAGTAGTAACTAAAATCCCGGCTACCCTGGAGATCTTCCAACCCAGTGAGTATTGCCTTGTACACCCCCTCTTGGCGTTAGCTCCGCGACGTGACGGGTTGCAAGCGCCTCTCAAAGCGTTATAAAGCCGGGGGGGGGGGGGATTACGCCCCGCCTAGACATGTCAGTGCATTATCTAAGATGCTTCCAGCGCCTCTGGATATCTGTACAACCCCTACTTTGGAGCGACTGTGAACACCCGCGATTTCTTCGAACTAGATTTCATGTCCGGGCTCTTCCCTCTGAAAACCAACAAGCTGATGATGGAAAACGCGGGCCCCGAACTGGCAGAGTATGTCCGACGAGTGCTGTCTGACCTGCCAGACGATGCGCCTTACAACTTTCTAGGGCAAGAGCGCGCACACGCGGCAAAACCAAACCATCATCTCAGGCGAACGATCGTCCTTGACCCGGTTTGCACCTTCTTCATCTATGACTTGGTGTATCGCAACCGGCGAGCTTTCAGTAGCCGAAAAAAACCTGATCGAGTCACCTTCGGATATCAATTTGTTGAAGGCTCCCCAATCGCGGTACATAAGGCGTTCGGTGATTACACCAGAGCCATCAATACCGAGCGAGACGATTTCGGACACTCGCTCAGCTTCGACATCGCCTCATACTTCAACGCGATATACCACCACGATCTAACCAACTGGTTTGCCAGTCTGAAAGACGTCAAGCATGACGATGTAAAAGCGTTCGGCACCTTTATGCGAGAGATCAACTCAGGAAGGTCGATCGACTTCCTTCCACATGGCTTGTACCCAACTAAGATGATTGGAGCGGGCTTCCTAAGCTTCGTTGAGACCTCTGGCGAGATCAAATCCGCTTGTTCGTTACGATTCATGGATGACATCCATCTATTTGATGATTCTCGAGACACGCTTGTGAGCGACTTTCTGAAAATTCAGGATCTGTTGGGTGTAGTCGCGCTCAACGTAAATGCGGCAAAGACTAGCTTTGACTTCGGCCTCGGTACCGTTAACGAATCAGCCTCCACGATACGAATCAGACTTCGTGAAATTTTGGATGATGACCGCCCTCGCACTTACTTCGGATCAGGCAGCGACTGGTCGGATGGAAGCGACGAGGACGAATACGACGATGACTACGAGGACGAGATTTCAAACGAGAAGATTTCAGAGCTCGAAGATTTACTGCTTGATGTCCGAGCCGACGAAGACGACGTTGAGCTCATCCTCGGCATCCTTCAGGAAAATAATGCAGTTCCTGCCACAGCGATTCCCACGCTTTACTTGCGTTTTCCAAACATTGCAAAGCAGTTGTACAAACTAGTAGCTGCCTCGGATGACAAGGAGGCGATCGCAAAAGGCTTTGCGCAACTGCTCGATTCGGAGGCGGAATTGCTGGAGTACCAGCTCTTTTGGCTTGCCGTAATTGCAGAGGACCATCTCGGCAATACCGACGAGTTCGGGGAGCTGGTTATGGGAATTTATGAACGTTCTGAAGCGTATGAAATTGTCGCAGCGAAGGTTCTAGAAATACCGGATCAGACGTTTGGCCTCAAAGCTATCAGAGCTCGGATCTTGAAGTCAGGAGCCTCCAACTGGAAGAGCTGGGCGTCTGCCGTGGGCACGCGGACATTACCTATCGCAGAGCGTAACTACGCTCTAGGATACTTTGCGAATGCCTCCCCCATGAATCATCTCATCGCGAACTGTGTGAAGAAGCTCTAGCGCCTTAATGCCCGACCTCGTCATGCGCTAAAGCTCTATGATTTTGGATACTTAGTAAAAAACTTACTCAACATTTTTTAGTGAGCGGTCGCCTGGTCGCAAGCCGCTAAGCCTAAACAAGTGCTGTGGTTTTTATGTCAAAAACCAATAGATAGCCATCGAGCTCTGATGACATCAGGTGACCAAGACCAAATCCCCACACGTATCCCAACCTTTTTTAGATCTATATCACCGCAATGAATCGCCCCGCATATGGAGCTAAACATGTCATTGCATTGCCCTCTGTGCTTTTCTGACCTCATCGCGCCACGAAACCATGCCTACCGCATCGGAGCATGCATCGGAGCAATTTCCGGCGCTTATCGTGGAGTCCGAACGGCGTTGTACGCGAATGCTTCAAGCTGCTCTACCCGTCGAACCGAGTCTCCAGTAGAACTGGCCACCAAAATCGCAGTTAGCGGCCTTATCGGCGGGGTTATCGGCTACAGGGACGGAATGGGAATAGGAGATCAGCTAGTCCACATAATGCTCCCCGGCCAAAAATGTCCAACCTGCGGCCATCACGTTATTAAGCAACACCCCGCTAGTTAGCCTTAACTCTACCCCTCATTCAGGCTCGCCGTTACACGCGGCGTTTATGCCTGCTCGCACGAAAAGGACGCACATCTGATGTCTCATCAAATTGAAAAAATGGCTTATGTCGGCGATACACCGTGGCACGGCCTCGGGAGTCGCCTTACTCAAAAACAACCCGTAGAGGTTTGGCAACGTGAGGCAGGAATGGACTGGGTAATTGCGGAAAGCCCCGTACATTTTAAGTCAGACGTAACAGGCCAATTCGGCTCTATACATACATTTCCTGAACAAAAAGTCCTATATCGCTCTGACACTAGGGCCGCACTCTCTGTCGTCTCTAGCCGCTACCAAGTGGTACAACCACACGACGTCCTTGAGTTCTATCGAGATCTCACAAAAGTGTCGGGTTACGAACTAGAAACGGCTGGAGTGTTGAAGGGGGGGCGCAAGTTCTGGGCGCTAGCTCGCACGGGGCAAGCGGCCACCCTAAAGGGAAATGACTTGGTAAACGGCTATCTGCTGCTTGCCACATCGTGCGACGGAACGTTAGCGACAACGGCTACGCCTACCACGGTCAGGGTGGTGTGCAACAACACACTTGCTATCGCCCTGGCGGGCTCCGGCCAAGCAATCAGAGTTCCCCACAGCACCCGCTTTGACCCTATTCAGATCAAAAAGCAGCTAGGAATAGCCGTCTCGCAATGGGACGACTTTATGTACCGCATGCGCACGCTCACCGACCGTAAGGTTCAACGGAAAGAGGCAATGAGTTATTTCATGAGCGTCATAAGTGAGATCAGCCCTAAGAGCGAGCTGCCGGAGGTACTTCCTAATGGACGTGCACTACGGGACGTTCAAGCGCTTTATGAAGGGCAAGGACGCGGTTCGAATTTAGCTTCTGCTAGCGGTACTGCATGGGGGCTACTCAACGCTGTAACGGAGTTTGTAGACCACAAGCGACGAGCAAGAAACGCAGACTACCGCCTAGATTCAGCATGGTTTAGCCAAGGCGCGGCTATCAAACAACGAGCTTTAGACACAGCCTTAGCGCTTGTAGCGTAAAACAAAAACACCCAGACGCGGCTAAGCCTATTGAGGCTTGCCGGCCATCCCCTCGAGGAACAAGTGATGAAAATTCTAGGCTCTGTCGGACTGTTGATCGCAATCATCGGACTGTTTGGGGGAAGCTTGGCGATCATTTTGGTCGCTTTGGCCGCTGTAAAATACAAAACGCTAATGGCTGCGCTGATATTGACCTGCGCCTTGCTTTGGAGGGTGGTCGGAGATCAGAGAACCGCATTTTGACAGACGCAGCTTGACCTGCTCGGGACTCAAAGACCTGCATCAGTAAGCAGGTCAGAAGGTTTGCAACGAAGCGCCATCGCTATCCGCACGATATTCAAAAACGTCACGTTTCGCTCTCCCCGCTCGATCTTCCCCATGTGAGAGCGATCAATTTCTGCCCCATCAGCCAACGCTTCTTGCGACAGCTCTAGCGCTGTTCGCCGGGCGCGCACCGCTACCCCCAATTTCACGAGATTCAGTTCTTTGTCTTTAGCCGCGGAGATTCTTGCCATGAGGCAGATCGTCCGACTAGCATGCCTTTACGACCACGGCATTTACGACCCATTTGATATGCACTATTCAGAGGAAACACGCGCGATCTCCACTGGCTTGATAACGCAAAAACCTACCTAACCCTGGCCGCTACCGGCCGCTTTTAATTATGAGAGAAGTTAAATGCTTGCTAAGAAAATCACTGCAGTAAGCGTGGTCTTACTGTCAGCCTTCGGTCTTTCAGGTTGCTTCGAAGACGTGGTTGATGGAAGGCACGTGGAAATTTCCAACGGACAGATTTACCAAATGGGAGAGGACCACCCCCTAACTGGGCAGGTCACCAACTTCTCAGAAGAGCGCACACCTTTTGAGGCGAGCCTCAATGACATGATCGTAATGATGAACCGTGCCGATGCACAAAGTAGCAATGTCCTGATGGGGCGCCGCCTCGCTTGCACGATCAACGTCACAGACGGTTTCCTTGATGGCGAAATCTCCTGCTCAAATCCGAATTCGAAAATCGTTCGTTATCGAGCGATCTATGAAAACGGAGCGCTAAACGGGCATGCAGAAGTTTTCGACGTAACAGGAACACACGTGCTCGTTGAGGCTGAGATTAAAAATGGTCTGTTTGACGGGGTACTGAAGAGATACAGCGCGAAAACCGGAAAAGTCGTCAGCATCGTTCGCACGTCAGCAAAACTCCTAGACGGCAAGCAGGAAGCATTTGATGAGAACACTGGGACCTTGACGTACGAAAGCACCGCAAGCAAGGGGAAGTTCAACGGTGTAATGAAGCGCTACTCAGCCAACGGTTCACTTACCTATCAGGGCGAATTTGTCGCTGGCAATAGAGTAGGTATCCATCAAGATTTCAACCCGACAACCGGTAGACCTACCGCCGCAGCTCCATTCGTAAACGGTAGGATAAATGGCGTGGTCAAAAAGTGGGACGAGAGTGGAAACTTGATTGAGGAGGCCACCTACCGTGATGGGGTGAAGGTGTTCGCCCCATCAGCACAAGCAGAAACTTCACCTTCGTCAACACCGGGCAGGATCTACCAACTCTGGTGCGATCCTCAGAGCGACTATTGCGATCTGGAGGGAAAACAGATTCTTCGTAAAGACCTCCCCAAATATGTTCCTTTTGGGGGATCCGACGATTGCATGTTAGAGATATGCGTCAACTCAAACCAAGAGGTAGTAGGCTTGAACCCTGAATATTATCAAAAGTAAGAAAGCATAATGGGGAGCTAAAGGCCCTGCGCTCTCCAGCCCCGCTAAGTTTCGGTGCTGGGGAGGACAGGATAATTCCCGAAAATCCGGATGGGGGAACAAATGGGGGAACAAATCCGCAAGGCACAAAAAAGCCCCGTAAAAACGGGGCTTTTTAGCTAAATATGGCGGTGAAGGAGAGATTCGAACTCTCGATACAGTTTCCTGTATACACACTTTCCAGGCGTGCTCCTTAAGCCACTCGGACACTTCACCGTATCTCTTCAAACATGTTCTGTCTGTCGAGGCGCGCTAATGTAGTCGAAAGCTTTTCCGATGGCAAACTTTTTTTCAGAATTTTCATGCGGTTAAGAGAAAAAGTCGTTTTGCCCCGCCGATGAGTCATGGCAAACCGGCCAATCTTCGGTGGGCATGGCCCTTCTATATAGAAGCAGAACTGCGCGGTACGCCGGTTGAGCCGGTAATCGGTGACCGGCGGGTCAGTCACGGCGCTTTACCTGGCCTGCGGTGGTGGGTAACGTCTGCCCATCTTTCTTACAAGGAATAGCGTCATGAGTGAGTTGATTGCCTACCACCTCGAAGACGGTATCGCGACCCTGACCCTGAGTAACGGCAAGGTCAATGCCATTTCCCCGGACGTGATTGCGGCGTTCAACGCGGCGCTGGATCAGGCGGTTGCTGATCGTGCCATCGTGATCATTACCGGCCAGCCTGGGATTCTGTCCGGCGGGTACGACCTGAAAGTCATGACTGCCGGGCCTAAAGAAGCGGTGTCGCTGGTGACCGCCGGTTCGACGCTGGCTCGTCGCTTACTCTCTCACCCCTTCCCGGTGATTGTTGCGTGCCCGGGGCACGCCGTGGCCAAAGGTGCCTTTATTCTGTTGTCCGCCGATTACCGCATCGGTGTCGACGGCCCGTTCAGCATTGGTCTGAACGAAGTGCAGATCGGTATGACCATGCACCATGCCGGTATCGAGCTGGCCCGTGATCGCCTGCGTCGCTCGGCGTTTCACCGCTCGGTGATCAATGGCGAGATGTTCGATCCGCAAAGTGCTGTGGATGCTGGCTTCCTCGACAAGGTAGTTGCCGCCGAGGAACTGCAAGGCGCCGCCCTCGCTGCTGCGCGTCAGTTGAAAAAGATCAACATGACTGCGCACAAAAACACCAAGCTGAAAGTGCGCAAAGCCCTGCTGGAAACCCTGGATAACGCGATCATCCAGGATCAGGAACATTTGGGTTAATCACCCGATTCCCGCCATAAAGAACAGCCCGACCGTCGTGTCGGGCTTTTTCTTGCATGCACGGTTTACAAAACCTCAATAGCTCTAGGACGCGTCTGACAACCCAGCCGGAAACATGCGCTTAAACATCGGCTATCTCCGGACTCTATAGCGGTAATTGCCGAAAACAGTGCACATCCGTACACTGCGCCACCTTTTGTCCCGGTGGGGCCTGAAAATGCTGTTCGTGTTTCGTATGTTATTGATGGGCCTGCACTTTATGGTGGCGGGTGTACTCGGGGTGATTCTCGGGGTGTGCCGTCCATTCAACCCGGACAACAGCCGTCTGTGCGCGCGCCTCTACGCATTACCGGCCATGTGCATTCTGCGCCTGCGAGTGAAGACCGATGTCAGCGGCTTGATGAACAAGCCCGACAGTTGCGTGATCATCGCCAACCATCAATCCAACTATGATCTGTTCGTGTTCGGTAACGTCGTTCCGCGCCGGACTGTCTGCATTGGCAAGAAGAGCCTGAAATGGGTGCCGCTGTTCGGGCAACTGTTCTGGCTGGCCGGAAACGTGTTGATCGACCGTGGGAATGCGCACAAAGCGCGCCAATCGATGCTCACCACGACGAATACCTTGCAGAACGAAGACACGTCGATCTGGGTATTTCCGGAAGGCACACGCAACCTCGGCGAAGAGCTGCTGCCATTCAAGAAAGGCGCGTTCCAGATGGCGATTGCCGCCGGGGTGCCGATCGTTCCGGTGTGTGTCAGCAGTTATATCAAGCACATGCGCCTGAATCACTGGCGCAGCGGGAAAATTCTCATACGCTCGCTGCCGGCCATTCCTACCGCCGGAATGACCATGGACGACATGCCCATGCTCATCCAGCAGTGCCGCGAACAGATGCGCGAGTGCATCGCATCGATGGATCGACAACTGCAAGCCGCGTGAAAAACAAACCCGCCCTGTGCGGGTTTTTCTTTGCCCGCTGAACTGTGCAGATTTCACTGACTCTCAAGCAGCGACACGGCTAAGCTAAAGCCTTGTATTCCCTGCCACTGCCAAGAAGAAGTGAACCACCACCATGGGTCGAGTTGTTGCCGCTGCGGTGTACAGCGCGGGTAAGAAAGTCACCAATATTTCCCTTGATGAAGGCGCCGCCTGGGCCGCAAAAACCGGTCACTTTGTGTGGATCGGTCTTGAAGAGCCGGACGCGCAAGAGCTGGCCAACCTGCAGCGACAGTTCAACCTGCACGAACTGGCCATCGAAGATGCCTTGGAGAAACACAGTCGGCCGAAGCTGGAAACCTTTGGCGACGCTTTGTTTATCGTCACCTACTCGCCCATCCGCGAACACGGGATCCTGCAGTTCATCGAAACCCACATTTTCGCGGGCAAGGGCTACATCATTACCGCGCGCAACGGCCACTCGGCGTCCTACGCCCATGTCCGTCAACGTTGTGAGGCGCGTCCGCTGTTGCTGGAGCATGGGGAAGATTTCGTACTTTATGCGCTGCTCGATTTCGTCATCGAGAACTATCAGCCTGTGGGCGAAGCGATTCATGCCGAGATTGATGAGCTTGAACGTAACGTGTTGTGCAGTGCATTGAACGAACACGACATCCAGAAGCTGCACGGCTTGCGCCGTGATGTTGTTCGCTTGCGCCGATACGCAGCGCCGATGGTGGAAATCAGCGAAGAGCTACAGAAGCTCAGCTTTCCCTTCATCGACAAGAACATGCGCCCCTACTTTCGCGATGTGCAGATCCATGTGACGCGGCAGATGGAAGACCTGACAACGCTGGCCGACATTGCCAGCCAGACCATCGAAATTGGTGTGTTGCTGGAAGCGTCACGGCAGAGCGTGGTGCAGCGCAAGTTTGCCGCGTGGGCGGCAATTCTGGCGTTTCCGACGGCGGTGGCGGGGATTTACGGGATGAACTTCCAGAACATGCCGGAGTTGAGCTGGCATTACGGATACTTCGCCGTGTTGGGCTTTATTACAGTGGGGTGTGTGAGTTTGTGGGCGAGTTTCAAGCGCTCGGGGTGGTTGTAGATCTGTGGGGGGGGAGCAAGCTCCCTCGCCACAGGGTCCGTATCCGGCTTTAAACGGCTTTAGCCTCAGGCTTGTGCGCCACAAAACGCATCATCCACTCGGCCACCGTGGTGCCATGGTGCTCCTGCTCCAGGCTGGCCACGCCTTTGCTGTAAATCTGCGAACCCAGTGCTTCCTGACGCAGGTCCAGTAGCGCACGCGAATAATCGTGAATGAATTCCGGATGTCCCTGGAAACACAGCACCTGATCGTTGATGTGATACGCCGCAAACGGGCAGAAATCACTGGAAGCAATGACCGTAGCGTTTTCCGGTAGCGCAGTGACCTGATCCTGGTGGCTGATCAGCAACGTCAGCTCTTCACGCACAGGGTTCATCCACGGCGCCTTGGCCGCGAGTTTGTAGTTGTGGGTACCGACGCCCCAACCCTGGGTTGCGCGTTCGCTCTTGCCACCGAGCAATAGCGCCAGCAGTTGATGGCCGAAACATACGCCAAGCAGTTTGTCGCCACGCTCGTAACGGTTCAGCAGGTATTCCTTGAGGGTCTGAATCCACGGATCAGTGCCAAACGAATCGGCCTTGCTGCCGGTGACCAGGTACGCATCGAAAGTCTGTTCGTCGCTCGGGTATTCGCCCTGCATCACGTTGTAGACCGTGAACTCGGCGGCAATCGGTTGCTGCGAGAACAGGCGCTGAAACATCTGCCCATAACCCTGATATTGATCGACCAGTTCCGGACGCAGGATGTCGGTTTCCAGAATGCAGATGCGTAGCGACATAAAAAATACCTGACACGTGATGGGAATAATGAACACCCCAGAGCCTGCCCTGAAACACCCTGGCAAGGCAAGCCCCGGAATGTATTCCCTATCGCCTAGAACAGCTCTCCTTTCGCCGCTTTTTCCAGCAACAGCGCAGGTGGCGCAAAACGCTCGCCATATTGCTCCGCCAGATAGTGCGCGCGCGCAACGAAATCCTTAACGCCGTACTGGTTGATGAACTGCAATGCCCCACCGGTCCATGCCGCAAAACCGATGCCGAAGATCGAACCGACGTTGGCGTCCGCCGTCGAGGTGAGTACGCCCTCCTCCACGCAACGCACGGTTTCGATGGCTTGCACGAATAGCAACCGGTCGCGCACGTCCTTCGGCGAGATTTGCCCGTCGGCCTTCTCAAAACGGGTCTTCAGTTCTGGCCACAAATGTTTCTGGCCACCGACCGGGTATTCGTAGAAACCGCCACCTGCGGCCTTGCCTGGACGCTTGTATTCGTTGAGCAGCAAGTCAATCACGGCGAACGCCGGGTGCTCAATCAGCGGTTTCCCTTCTGCCTGTAGGTCCTTGGCAGTTTGCTTCCGGATATGGCTCATCAGGCTGAGGGAAACTTCGTCGGAGATCGCCAGAGGCCCGACCGGCATCCCGGCCTTGCGCGCTTCGGTCTCGATCATCGGCGCGCTCACGCCTTCGCCGAGCATGGCGATGCCTTCATTGGTGAAGGTGCCGAACACCCGTGAGGTGAAGAAACCGCGACTGTCGTTGACCACGATCGGGGTTTTCTTGATTTGCAGGACGAAATCGAACCCGCGCGCCAGGGTTTCGTCGCTGGTCTGCGCGCCTTTGATGATCTCCACCAGCGGCATTTTCTCCACCGGGCTGAAGAAATGCAGACCGATGAATTTGCTTTGATCGGGCACGGCGGTCGCCAGACCGGTGATCGGCAAGGTCGAAGTGTTAGAGGCAATGACAGCCTCAGCGCCGACGACTTTCTGCGCGGCTGCCGAGACTTTGCCTTTCAGTTCGCGATCTTCAAACACTGCCTCAATGATCAGATCACACCCGGCCAGATCGCCATCGTCTTCACTGGTCTGGATCCGCGCCAGAACCGCTTCCCGCTGCGCAGCATCCATCTGACCGCGCGCCACTTTCTTGTCCAGCAGCGCTGCCGAATGGGCTTTGCCCTTCTCTGCTGCGGCAAGATTGACGTCCTTGAGCACCACCTCGATACCGGCCGAGGCGCTGACAAAAGCGATTCCGGCGCCCATCATCCCGGCGCCGAGCACACCGACCTTGCGCGTGACGAACGGCGTAAAACCTTGCGGACGCGAGCCACCGGCATTGATCTCGTTGAGTTGAAACCAGAAGGTACCAATCAGGTTTTTCGAGATCTGCCCGGTGGTCAACTCGGTGAAGTAGCGGGTTTCGATCAGGTGTGCAGTGTCGAAATCCACCTGCGCGCCTTCCACGGCCGCGCAGAGAATTTTCTCTGGCGCAGGCAACGTGCCTTGGGTTTTGGTGCGCAGGATCGACGGTGCAATCGCGAGCATTTGCGCGACTTTCGGATTCGACGGTGTGCCGCCGGGAATCTGATAGCCTTTCACGTCCCAACGCTGCACCGCCGTCGGATTGGCAATGATCCACGCGCGCGCCTTGGCCAGTAACTCATCGCGATCCGTCGCCAGCTCGTCGATCAAACCGGCCTGCAACGCCTGTTGCGCACGGACCTTTTTGCCTTCGAGCAGATACGGCAGCGCCTTTTCGATACCGAGCATGCGCACCATACGCACTACCCCGCCGCCGCCCGGCAGCAGGCCCAGAGTGACTTCAGGCAGACCCAGTTGCACTGACGAATCGTCCAGCGCCACGCGATGATGACACGCGAGACAGATTTCCCAGCCCCCGCCCAACGCCGCGCCGTTAATGGCCGCGACCACCGGTTTGCCGAGGGTTTCCAGAGTGCGCAATTGCCCCTTGAGGGTCAGCACCATGTCATAGAAGGCCTTGGCCTCGGGCTTGCCGACCTTGATCAATTCATTCAGGTCGCCGCCGGCAAAGAAGGTTTTCTTCGCTGAGGTAATGATGACCCCGGCGATGCTGTCTTTTTCACTGACAAGCCGGGCAACACAGGCCGCCATCGCCTCGCGGTACACGGCGTTCATGGTATTGGCGCTCTGGCCCGGCATGTCGATGGTCAGGACGACGATGGCGTCCTGGCCTTTTTCGTAACGAATGACTTCGTTCATAACAAGGTTCCTTGAATTCGGGGCTCAGAGACGTTCGATGATGGTGGCAATGCCCATGCCGCCGCCGACGCACAGCGTCGCCAGGCCATAACGCAGGCGCCGGGTTTCCAGTTCATCGAGCAAGGTGCCGAGGATCGCGCAACCGGTCGCGCCCAGCGGGTGGCCCATGGCGATCGAGCCGCCGTTGACGTTGACCTTGTCCGGGTCGACCGCCATGTCTTTGATGAATTTCAGCACCACTGAAGCAAACGCCTCGTTGACCTCGAACAGGTCGATGTCTTCCACCCGCAGACCGGCCTTCGCCAGCGCTTTGCGGGTAGCCGGCGCCGGACCGGTGAGCATGATCGTCGGATCGGTACTGGTGACTGCCGTGGCAACAATGCGCGCCCGCGGTTGCAGGCCCAATGCTCGCCCCTTGGCCTCAGAGCCGATCAACATCAGCGCCGCACCGTCGACGATGCCGGAACTGTTGCCCGGTGTGTGCACATGGTTGATGCGCTCGACATGGCTGTAAACCCGCAACGCCGTCGCATCGAAGCCCATCTGGCCGATCATTTCGAAGCTCGGTTTGAGCTTGCCCAGACCTTCCAGCGTCGACTCGGCACGAATGAACTCATCGTGATCGAGCAGGATGATGCCGTTCTGATCCCGTACCGGCACCAGCGACCTGTTGAACGAGCCATCGGCCCGCGCCCGCGCCGCTTTTTGCTGCGAGTGCAGCGCGTAGGCATCGACATCTTGACGGCTGAAACCTTCGATTGTGGCGATCAGGTCCGCACCGACGCCCTGCGGGGTGAAGTGGCTGTGCAGGTTGGTCTGCGGATCCAGTGCCCAGGCGCCGCCGTCGCTGCCCATCGGCACCCGCGACATCGACTCGACACCGCCGACCACCACAAGATCCTCGAAGCCTGAGCGCACTTTCATCGCGCCGAGGTTCACCGCTTCCAGACCCGAGGCGCAGAACCGGTTGATTTGCACACCCGCGACGCTGACGTCCCAATCGGCGACTTGTACGGCGGTCTTGGCAATGTCCGATCCTTGATCGCCAATCGGCGTGACGCAGCCGAGCACCACGTCATCGACCTGACTGGTGTCCAGCGAGGTGCGCTGTTGCAGCGCGGTCAACAGGCCGGCAACCAGATTCACCGGTTTGACGCTGTGCAAGGCGCCATCGGCCTTGCCTTTGCCACGGGGCGTGCGCAATGCATCGAAAATCAAAGCTTGGGTCATGACGTCCTCTAACCTGTGCGGTGAGTGATTTCTTGTGACTCCACTCTTCGCCTGAGCGGCCATGGATTCAATGACCACAGTGCTCAATGCTGTTGACGCACACGCTCAGACGGACGGTCATCCGCGGCTGGGTGAACCGGTTCAGGTCGGCGAGTTGTCTAGCAAGCGGGCGGCAAAGAAGCTGGCAATACGCCTCATGCCTTTTTTATCGTGATTGCCAACGGCTCCATATGAAATGGATCTAAGCCAAGCGTGACGCGGGCCCTAAGGTAGAACATGTACGTCATGGTCGTCGGGTTTTGCCGAGGCAGGCGTTCTTTAACAGGAAGTGCAGCGCTTGCCGTCATGGATATGCAGGCAAGCATCAGGAAATAACAATAAAGGCGGTCAAGCCATGTTCAAACAACCGAAAGTTCGTCAAGCAGGACTCATTCTTTTCGCCACGACGCTGTTGTTGATTTTGCCGAACCTGACCAAGGTCATCGGCTGAATACAAGCGGCAGGTGCTGTTTATCGCCACTGAAAATGTAACTGGCCCGCTACCCGGGCCAGCATGGCTGTGCCAATCTTTGCGCACTTCCACGACATGGACGGCGATCATTTGAAAGCGCTTATTGTATTCGGGGCCTTGCTGCTGAGCATGCCCCTGTCTGCCGCGCAGCTGGATTTGCAGTTGGGCGCAAAGAGTCGTACCTGGCAGACCGAGGAGCTGCTCAAGCATCCTCAGGTGCAAACCCTCACGATCAAGAACGACGTGTCCTACAAGAAGGACATGACTTATCGCGCCGTGCCGCTGGCGGCGTTACTGGATGGAGTCAATCCCGAAGATCATCTGCAGGCCGTGGCGCTGGATGGTTTCGCCGCCGAATTGAGTGCTGCGCCGCTGCTCAACACCCAAGGCTCGCGTGCGTGGCTGGCGATTGAAGATCCGGCCAGGCCATGGCCGCCGCTGTCGGAAGGCAAACACAGCGCCGGGCCGTTTTATCTGGTGTGGACCGATCCACAGATCGGCAAGATCAGCCCGGAGCAGTGGCCGTTCGAAGTCGCCAGCATCAAGCGCATGGCACCAGTGGCCGAGCGCTTCCCTGCTCTGCTGCCCGATCCGGCGTTAAAGGCTGATGACCCGGTGAATCTGGGGTTCGCGTTGTTTCAGAAAAACTGCCTGGCGTGTCATCGATTGAATGGCGCGGGAGATGCGCAATTCGGGCCGGATCTGAATATTCCGTATAACCCGACCGAGTATTTCGGCGCTGATTTCCTCAAGCGTTACATTCGTGACCCGCAGAGTTTGCGGCAGTGGCCGCAGGCGAAAATGCCGGGCTTTTCGGCGCAGGTGTTGCCGGATCGGGATCTGCAGATGTTAGTGGGTTATTTGAAACACATGGCCGGGCGCAAGGTTAAGCCCTGATCGTTATCACTGGCCTCATCGCTGGCAAGCCAGCTCCCACAGGGTAAGCGCCGACTTTGAATCAGCGGTGATCTGTGGGAGCTGGCTTGCCAGCGATTGCGGCGTCCCGAATCTTATTGCTGCTGCACGGAGATGACCGGCGCAGGTGTCGGCGAAACGAACACCTTTGCATGCATCTGCTCACACCCGCCGCCCCGGCGCATGCCGCGTACCGGGCAGGCGTCGAGATAATCCAGACCCACCGCCAGTTTCAAATGCCGTTCCGGCCGCGCCAGTTCATTGGTCACGTCAAAGCTGTACCAGGCGTCATCCAGCCACGCTTCCGCCCAGGCATGGCTGGCCAGATGTTCGCAATCTTCGCTGTACAGATACCCCGACACATAACGCGATGGAATCCCCAGACTGCGCGCGCAGGCCAGAAACGCGTGGGCGTGGTCCTGGCAAACACCCGAGCGTCCGGCAAAAGCCTCGGCCGCGCTGGTGTCGACTTCGGTCGAGCCCGGCGTGTAGGTCATGTGTTGATTCAAGCCGTGCATCAAATCGATCAGCGCCGTGCGGTCACGCCGTTGCTTGCAGGATTTCGCCGCAAACGCGCGTAGAGCTTCGTCTGCTTCGGTCAGCCGGGTGAAACGCAGGAACGGCAGCGCCGACTGACTCTCATGCTCGGCCTCGCGCAACTCATCGATATCGACCTGCCCCCGGGCGCCAATGATGATCTCTTCATGCGGTTCATCCATGGTCAGCACATGCAGGATGTTGCCGAACGGATCGAGTTGCGCACGCACCGGGCGCGGCAGGTCGAGCTGCCAGCTCAGCACGTGCTGACGCTCGCTGTCGTGAGGTGTCAGTCGCAGATACTGGATGCTCGCCCGCACCTGATCTTCATAGTGATAGGTGGTCTCGTGGCTTATGGAAAGTCTCATGCAGCCTCCAGGTATGAACTGTGAATGGCGTTGCCCAACTGGCGTACCAGCGGGATGAATTCGGTGAGCCAGGCGTGCAGCCCTTCTTCGAGAATTTCGTGGATGCCGGTGTAGCGCAGGCGTGCATCCATTTCTGCCGCCAGTCGCTGTGCCGGCCGACCGTTGGCCCCCGGCAGCTGCGCTAGGATCTGGTCGATCTCCTCGGTGCAGGCGCGCAAGGAGCGCGGCACATCGGCGCGCAACAGCAGCAGCTCCGCCACATGTCGGGCGCCGGGCGCATCGCGATAAATCTCGGTGTAGGCCTCGAATGACGACAAGGCCCGCAGCAAGGCACTCCACTGGTAATAAGCATGAGCGGTGCCGTCGCTGACCGCTTCGGCCTGATCGCCCGCCATCTCGTAACGGGCATCGAGCAACCGCAGCGTGTTGTCCGCACGTTCGATAAAGGTGCCGAGGCGAATGAAGCGAAACGCATCGTTGCGCATGATCGTGCCGTAAGAGGCACCACGGAACAGGTGTGAGCGTTCCTTGATCCATTCACAGAAACGACTCATGCCATAGCGGCTCAGCCCCTGTTCGGCGATGCCGCGAATCTCCAGCCACGTGGCGTTGATGTTTTCCCACATATCTGCGGTGATCCGGCCACGCACCGCGTGAGCACTGGCCCGCGCCGCGCCGAGGCAACTGTAGATGCTCGCCGGATTGGCCGCATCCAGAGCGAAGAAATGCAGCAGACGTTCGGCATGCAGATCGCCGTGGCGCTCCAGGTAATCGTCGAGGGTGCCGGTGATCAACAACGGCATGGCCAATTCGTGCAGACCATCGCCGCGACCGTCCTGCGGCATCAGCGACAGCGAATAACTGACGTCGAGCATCCGTGCGAGGTTTTCCGCCCGCTCCAGGTAACGCGACATCCAATACAGATCCGAGGCAGTTCTACTTAACATGGCAAGCTTCCTTCAATCCTCGACCACCCAGGTGTCCTTGGTTCCGCCACCCTGGGAGGAATTCACCACCAGGGAGCCTTCACGCAGGGCGACACGGGTCAAACCGCCGGGCACCACCCGGGTTTCGCGACCCGACAACACGAACGGGCGCAAGTCGATGTGGCGCGGCGCAATGCCGTTTTCGACAAAGGTCGGACAGGTCGACAGCGACAGCGTCGGTTGCGCGATGTAGGCATGCGGCTTGGCTTTGATCCGCTCGCGGAACGCATCGATTTCCGCCGTCGTTGCCGCCGGCCCGACAAGCATCCCGTAACCGCCGGAGCCCTGGGTTTCCTTGACCACCAGATCTGGAAGATTGGCCAGCACATGGGAAAGTTCAGACGGGTTGCGGCATTGCCAGGTCGGCACGTTCTTCAGGATCGGCTCTTCGTCGAGGTAGAAGCGGATCATGTCGGTGACAAACGGATACACCGACTTATCGTCCGCCACGCCGGTACCGATAGCGTTAGCCAACACCACATTGCCGGAGCGGTAGGACGATAGCAGCCCCGGTACGCCTAGCATCGAGTCGGGGTTGAAGGCCAGCGGATCGAGAAACGCATCGTCGAGACGGCGATAGATGACGTCCACCGCTTTCGGGCCGTCAGTGGTGCGCATGAACACTTTGTCGTCACGCACGAACAGATCGGCGCCCTCCACCAGTTCCACACCCATTTCCCGCGCCAGAAATGCGTGTTCGAAGAACGCGCTGTTGAAACGTCCCGGCGTCAGTACCACCACGCTCGGATCGTCGATAGGGCTGGAGCTTTTCAGTGTGTCGAGCAACAGGTTCGGGTAATGGTCGATGGGCGCGATGCGCTGGGCGGCAAACAGCTCAGGGAACAGGCGCATCATCATCTTGCGGTCTTCGAGCATGTAGCTGACGCCGCTAGGCGTGCGCAGATTGTCTTCGAGCACGTAGTAGGTGCCGTCGCCGTCGCGCACCAGATCAACGCCGGAAATATGCGAGTAGATATCGCGGTGCAGGTCCAGGCCTTGCATCGCCAACTGGTATTGCTCGTTGGCCAGGACCTGTTCGGCGGGAATGATCCCGGCCTTGATGATGCGTTGCTCGTGATAAAGGTCGGCGAGAAACATGTTCAGCGCCTTGACCCGCTGGATGCAGCCGCGTTCGACGATCCGCCACTCGCTGGCGGGAATGCTCCGCGGAATGGTGTCGAAAGGAATCAGGCGCTCGGTGCCCTGCTCATCGCCGTAGAGCGTGAACGTGATGCCGGCGCGATGGAACAGCAAATCGGCCTCGCGCCGCCGTTGAGCCAGCAGCTCGTCAGGCGTGTCGGCCAGCCATCGGGCGAACTCCCGGTAATGCGGGCGAACCTGGCCGCCGGCATCGTACATCTCATCAAAATAGGTGCGGATCATGCCGTACTCCTTGTCACCCGGACCTACAGGCCTTCGCAAGGCCCGTGCCATCGGCATAAACGCTTTGATTTCAATCGGTTGGATATTCACGCCGCAGGCGCCGCACCATTCCTGTGCGGCAAATGCCCCAACCTGATTGCCCCCGCTTCATTGCGACGCACTGCATCGCCTATCACCAGCATAGTCAGAGTTGATTTCACTGCTCGGCGACGGCTGCGGATAATCCGCGCATTCGCTGCAAAACTTCATCGGCCACCGCGCCGGGAAGTGCTCGGCTCAACTGCTCTGGACTGCCGTCGCAGCCCGCCCCACTGTAACCCTGACCGGTTTCCTCTCCTTATCGGTCTTCCCTTTTAGCCACCCTCTCCGGTGGCTTTTTTTTGCCTCGGATTCTTGTTTCAGGGTTTTGCCGCAGCGGTTTTCGAACGCCGGAAACGACAACGGCCAACCCAAAGGTCAGCCGTTGCTTAATAGTTACTGCAAGAGATCAGTTCAGACGGTAGCGATTGCGCACCTCCTGCTTGACGCCCCAACCCTCGATGATGCCGCCCAGCGGTTCGACCACGGCAGAAAACCCCTGCTCGAAATCGCCGATATCGTCATATGTCGCGTACATCACTTTGCTCAACTCCAGAGACCACGCGCCGTCGTCGCGCACGCTGATCTGGGCATTGATGGATTCACCGCGAAACTTGCCTGCCGCCCTGCGCGCCCGCTCCTCGTCCGGGAAAATGGCGTAGAACTCGATGGGATGGAATCGGGAAAAATCGAAACCGCCTTCTTTCATGCGGCGCAGAACATTGCTGCTGATGTCTTCTTGATAGGCTGTGCTCATGAATCGTCCCCCTCGGATAGATGGATAGACTTTCCGTATTCCCGCCCCGGGCCTTTGGCCAAAGTACTACGGCAACGTGGTTGCGCGCGGGAAACAAGCATGTAGCTGACAAGACCAGACCTTAGCGATCCGTTCGCTGATCTCGCTTGCAGAGTAGCCCCAAGATAGAGCCGCTGCCAAGGCCTGGTGCTTCAAGTGACAGGAAGAATTTCAGATTGGAGTGATGCTGCGGATTTCGATGCTGTTCTGGGTTTTCAGGTTTTTCACGCCGGCATCGGCGGTGCGCCCTTCCAGATCGTTCAGATCCAGTTCGGCGGCCACAGGCAGGAGCCGCTCCTTGATCAGTCGCGCGGCCTCATCGTCGCTCGGGCACTCGGCTCGCTCGAAGACCTCATCGACAATTTCACCGTGATCATCCACGAAAGTGACTTTCCACTTTTGCATCGGTGCCTCCTCGATCAAACCCGCAAATGGGCTTACACCTAAATCGACTGGTACGCCGAAAGTTGGTTCAAAAGGATTACAGCGGGCAAAGATGAAAAAAACATCATCCTGGAGATGCGCCGCGAATTTTGCACACAACCATTGTGGCGAGGGGATTTATCCCCGATGGGATGCGAAGCGTCCCCCAAAACCAGCCAACGCGGTGATCAGGCAGACCGCGCTTGCTGGATTTACGACTGCTGCGCAGCCGGTCGGGGATAAATCCCCTCACCACAGGGGATCCTTACACAAATGAAAAATGGTGTGATCAGTCGTTGCTTGGTTTGTTGATCGCTTGCAGCACGTACTGCGGCAACGCGAACGCACCGATATGGATTTCCGGGTTGTAGTAGCGAGTGACGATGCCGCTGCCAATGAAGCGCTGTTGCAGGACTTCACGGCTCAGTTTGCGGTAGGCCGGATTGGTCGAACCCCAGGCAAACGTCATCGAACCACCAATGTAGGTCGGTACGGCGGCCTGGTAGAAGTGCCAGTCCGGGAACAGGCTGCGCAGACGACCGGCCGTGGTTTTGACTTCGTCGATCTGCATGAACGGCGTGCCGTTCTGCGTCACGAGGATGCCGCCTTCGTTCAGGCAACGGTGGCAGGCCTGGTAGAAGTTTTCCGAGAACAGCACCTCACCCGGGCCGATCGGGTCGGTGGAGTCGGAGATGATCACGTCGAATTTTTCCGTGGTGGTGGCGACGAAACGCATGCCGTCGTCGATTACCAGGTTCAGACGCGGGTCGTCGTAGGCGCCCTTGGAGTGGTTCGGCAGGAATTCCTTGCACATGTCGACCACAGTGCCGTCAATCTCGACCATGGTGATGTGTTCAACGCCCGCGTGCTTGGTCACTTCGCGCAACATGCCGCCGTCGCCGCCACCGATGATCAGCACGCGCTTGGCGGTGCCGTGAGCGAGGATCGGTACGTGGGTGAGCATTTCGTGGTAGATGAATTCGTCGGCTTCAGTGGTCTGGATCACGCCGTCCAGCGCCATCACACGGCCCATGCGCGGGTTCTGGAAAATCACCAGGTGCTGGTGTTCGGTGCGCACTTCGTGCAGCAGTTTTTCCATGCGAAAACGCTGGCCGTAGCCTTCGTAGAGGGTTTCCAGGTACTCGCTGGTCTTGGTGACGGTCATGGTCAAGTGCTCCGATGAATGCGCGGGCGTCGATCGTGACGACGATTGCCCGGGAAAGGCGCGCATTCTACGTTGCCGAAGATGACAGGTCGAACCTCACTTCATCGGCATACCACATAACCTTGTGCGAACTGGCTTGCCAGCGATGCAGTAGCCCCGGTCTCTCAGTGACACCGCGGTGATGCTATCGCTGACAAGCCAGCTCCCACAGGTTTTGTGGTCAGTCTCGAAATCGCGATCAGATTCGGACGTTGCCCCGCGGTCCGGCAATCGCCCAGATGATCAGACCCAGCACTGGCAGGAGGATGATCAGCAGCACCCAGACGATTTTCATCCCGGTGGTCGCGCCGCTTTTCAGCACATTGATGATGGCCCAGATGTCGAGGGCGAGGATGATCAGGCCGATCAAACCGTTGAACGTGGAACCCATGGTGTCGCTCCAGAATAGTGGCATGCACTTTTAGGATAGACGGTCGCGCGCAGGGTTCCCTTTTATTGCGCTCAGACGTGAACGGCAATTTTCAAAGCTTCCAGCGATGGCGCAGCGGCGATGCCGACTTCGGCGCAGAGTTCCAGCACCCGGGGCACGTCGTTGCCATAGACCAGCACCACTTGCAGTTCATCGTCGAGCAACTGACTGAAGTTCATCAGCGTGTAGCCGCCGTTTTCCTTGTTCAGGCTGCTCATCTGCACCTGGATACGGTTGAGCGCCGTCAGGGCTTCGGTCTTGGCCAGTTGTTTGGGCTTGAGGTTGAAGTCGACGGTCGGGCCGAACGAGGCGACGATCTGCGCGAACAGGTCGACGTAGGTGTCAGCCTGGAACAGCACGGTTTCCGGCAGGCTACCTACCACTACCCACTCGCCCAACGGGATCGGGAAGGTGTCGTCGTAGTTGATATCCGGGTTGGCTGTCAGAAAAGCGTCGGCATCGGCGTAAGCTTGTGCGGCTTCGTCGGCCACGTTCAGGATCTCGTCCTCGCCCATGCAGCCGGAGCTGATTTTGCTGATGAGTTCAACGAGTGCGGCTTTCATGAGGGCGGATCCTGTGGCGAAGGTGAATTTCGAGGGCGCGAAGGATAGCGCATTCTTCAGCACACCCGACACCTGTGGCGAGGGAGCTTGCTCCCGCTGGGGCGCGAAGCGGCCGCAAAAAAGCTTGCCAGCGCTGCGCACTGGAGCGGGAGCAAGCTCCCTCACCATAGGGGATCACAATCTCAGGCGAGGAGTTTTTCCAGTTGCGCAGTAGTGTCGACTGCGCCCATGGTCCGTGCCGCATCCAATGCCGTCACGCCATTGGCGTCCTTGGCTTTTGGGTCTGCACCCTTGCTGATCAGGTAATCAACGATTGCCACTCGGTTGAACATCGCCGCCATCATCAGCGCGGTTCGACCATCAAATGACGAACCTTCGATTTCGGCACCCGCCTCGACCAGCGCCTTGACCACTGCCAGGTCGCCCTTGAACGCCGCACCGGCGATCGGGCTCTGGCCGTTGCCGTTGCGCATTTCCGGATCGGCCTTGTGTTTAAGCAGCACCTGGACCGCATCCACATGGCCGTAATAGCTGGCCAACATCAGCAACGTGTCGCCCTTGCTGTTCTTCAAGTTCACTGGCAAACCGGCCGTGACCAGGCGATCAAGCATCTCAGCATCACCGTCACGCGCCTTGTTGAAAACCTGCTCGGTGAATTCGGCAGCTTCTTCAGGGGTCATCTGGCGGCTTTGGTCGGACATGGGGCAACTCCACTTTCGGTCAATCGGAAAGCCGACAGTTTCCCGAGCGAAACTAAAGCTGTCACCCCCTTTTTCTCAAGAACGCCTATAGCCAGAATCAATAACGATGTTTGCCTTGATCGATTTCCGCCAACACTTCATGGGTTACCCGCACGTAGGTGTGGGTGCCGGGCAGCCATGCGTAGATCGGATCATCGCCTGTCTGGCCGGGGTCGAAGCCTTCGTTTTTCAGGCGCGTTTTCTGGTATTTGAAGGTGCCGGTGGTTTCCATTTTCACTTTCACCCGCAGGAACAACGGCACGGCATACGCCGGCATACGTTCACGAATAAACGTCAGCAACTCGGCAAAATCCAGCGTCGCGAGAGACTCCGCCGGTGTGATCGCCGCCATCCCCGCCCGACCATTGGTATTGCGAATTTCTACTCCATAGGCCACCGCCTCGGAGATGTGCGGGTGTTGCAACAAGAGATTTTCGACTTCAGTGGTCGAGACGTTTTCACCCTTCCAGCGGTAGGTGTCACCGAGTCGATCAACAAATTGCGCGTGGCCGAAACCGATGTTGCGCAGCAGATCGCCGGTGTTGAAAAAACGATCGCCCTTGGTAAACACGTCGTGCAACACGACTTTGGCGGTTTTCTGCGGATCGGTGTAGCCATCCAGTGGCGCTTTTTCATCGATTCGCGCCAGCAACAGGCCCTGCTCACCCTTGCCGACCTTGCGCATGAAACCGTCGTCGCTGCGCAGCGGCTCTCCACTGTCATGGTCGTAGGCCACCAACTCCCAGGCCATCAATGAGAAACCGATGGTGTTGTCGAAATTGAGGATGTTGGTGAAACCGATGTTGCCATCGCTCGCCGCGTACAGCTCACAAATGTGGTCAACGGCGAAGCGCGTCTTGAACTCGGCCCAGGCACCGGGGCGCAGACCGTTGCCAATCATCTTGCGCACGTCGTGACGGCTGTCATCGGCGCTGGCGGGTTGATCGACCAGATAACGGCATAGCTCGCCGACGTAACCGATGGTGGTGGCGCGGTAGCGGCGCACGTCGTTCCAGAACTGGCTGGCGCTGAACTTACGGCGGATCGCGAAACCTGACGCGCCGTTGATCGCCGAGCCCCAGCACACGCAAAGACCGGTGGCGTGGTACAGCGGCAAAGTGCAATAGACGACGTCGTCGGGGCCCATGTTGAGCGCGATCATGCCGAAGCTGGCGGAACTGCGCATCCAGCGGCCGTGCTTGAACACGCCGGCCTTCGGCAGGCCCGTGGTGCCCGAGGTGTAAATGTAGAAACACGGGTCGTCGAAGAACACTTGCTGGCTGCTCGGCGGGTTGTCGCTGGAGGCGTCGGCACTGGCACTGATCAGATTGACGTAGCCGTCGGGCGCAATGCCCGGATGGCTGTAAGTGTCCTGATCGGCCACGAACCAGGTAGGTTGCGCGGCAATCGACACTTGCTCGCGCACTGCGGCAAACGCGGGCAACAATTCTTCGCCAACCACAATCGCTACCGGCGCCACCAGATTCACACTGTGGATCAGCGTGTCGCGCGTCTGCGAGGTGTTGAGCAAGGCGCTGACCGCTCCGACCTTGGCCAGCGCCAGAATCGTCACCAGCAATTCCGGGCGGTTCTCGATAAACACCGCCACCACGTCGCCCTTGCCGATGCCCTGTCCGCTCAGATAGTGGGCAATACGGTTGGCCCACTGATTGACCTGCGAATAGGTCAGCAGCACATCGCCCTGCAATAACGCCGGGCCTTGGGGATTGCGCAGGGTCGCTTGTTCGAACGTCCAGCCAAGGCCACAGCTTTGGGTCGGATCCGTGACGTTGGCCACCTTCATGCCTTTGACCACCCGCGGGATGGCTTTGGCAATCATCGGCAGTTTGCGGAGCATCATGCCCCAGGTAATCGTGTCGCTTGGCGCGTGACTCATGGAAGCTCCCCGTTCGACCTTGACGTGTGGCCGGTTTTTTTATTGTCGGGCTGAAACTAACGACGCTCGATGAGCGAGGGTCGAGTCCGAAAATACGTCAGCGCTTCTCGGGCTGTACACGCGGTTTTTGCAATGTTTTGTATCCGCAGGCTGAGCGGCGACGGCGAGGATCCTGGCTTGATCAATTGGTTCCGTTTATTCGTCGACGATCCCGCAAAATGCAGGATGCACGATGGCCATTCATGCAGATTGCACGACCCCATGAATTCCAATGATTTTTAACTTGTTGATTTATAACGATTTTATTATTTTCAAATGCTGGCACAATCGCTGCAACCTCCTCTGCATGCTTGCCATTCAAGTGCATACGGAGCTGAAAAACATGAGCCTGATCCAAGAAAAATTTACCTCCCTGTTCTCCAACTTCGACGTCACCACCGCGCCACGTCCCGATGGCGGGATTCTGCTGACCCTGCGCAGCGCCGACGGCAAAGTGTTCAAACGCGCACTCACGTATCAGCAACTGCATGCCGGCGACCAACTGTCGTGGGCCATTAGCGCGATTCGTCGTGACCTGGCCGAACAGGCCAGTGAATTGCCGCAAATTGCCATGCTGCAAAGCCAGCAGCGTTTTGCCCTGCCGACGTATCACTCGCTGTAAGCTTTTAACGCTTTAAACAGAACAGGCCGTGGAGCATGCGCTTCACGGCCTGTTTATATTTTGCGGTTAACAAAAAACCCTGTGGGAGCGAGCCTGCTCGCGAAGGAGGTGTGTCAGCCACTGATAAGGTTGGCTGAACGGACGCTTTCGCGAGCAGGCGCGCTCCCACATTTGATCGAGTGAAGCTAGAAGGCTTCCGGTTCGATCCCGGTGAAGCTGTCAACGGTGACATGCGCACCCAGCTCCCCGCCTTCACGGGCCAGACCGCAGGTTTGCAAGCCTGCCGATTGCGCGGCATCGAGTTCTTCGACGATGTCCGACAGGAACAAGATCTGCCCCGCTTCAACACCGATCGCCTGTTGAATATTCGTGTAGGACTGCGCCTCACGCTTGGCTCCCGACGTAGTGTCGAAGTAACCGCTGAACAACGGCGTCAGATCACCCGCCTCGGAACAACCGAAAATCAGCTTCTGCGCCTGGATCGAGCCGGACGAGTACACAAACAGTTGATAACCGGCCTGATGCCAGCGTTTAAGTGCTTCAACAGCATCCGGATAAACATGCCCCTTCAACTGCCCGGCGTGATAACCCTGCGCCCAGACCATGCCCTGCAAGGCCTTGAGCGGCGTGGCTTTGCGGTCTTCGGCAATCCAGCTCAACAGAATCTCGACGATGCGTTCAACATCGGCCTGCGGCGCATTGCTGTCGCGGCGCACGGCTTCGAGTTGCTCGGCAACATCGGCGCGTCCGGCGTTCTGCCGGACGAAATCCGGCAGGTGTTTGGCCGCGTAGGGAAACAGCACGTCGAAGACAAAACTCACCGCGCTGGTAGTGCCTTCAATATCGGTGACGATGGCTTTGATCGACATCGTTTCAGTCCTCCAGACGCGGGAAACGACCGGCGATGTCTTCGCCGGTGAAGTTGGCAACCCAGCCTTCCGGGTTGTTGAACAGACGGATCGCAACGAAATGCGGATGCTCGCCCATGTCGAACCAGTGCTTGGTGCCGGCAGGTACCGAGATCAGGTCGTTCTTTTCGCAGAGCACGGCGTAGACGTAGTCGTCGATGTGCAGGGTAAATAGCCCACGGCCGGCGACGAAAAAGCGTACTTCGTCTTCGCCATGCCGGTGTTCCTCAAGGAACTTGGCGCGCAATTCGGCTTTTTGCGGGTGGTCGCTGTTGAGGCTGATGACGTCGACGGTGATGTAACCGCGCTCGGTCATCAGTTGGTCGATCTGCTCTTTATAAGCGCTGATCACTTCTTCCTGGGCTGCGCCCGGCTGGATCTTCGCCGCGGCTTGCCAGCGGTCGAAACGCACGCCCTGCTCGGCCAGGGTCGAGGCGATGTCTTCAAAATGGGTCAGCACCTTGTTCGGAATGTCAGGGCTGGAAACGTGATAGACGGACAGGCTGCTCATTGGGGCAATTCCTCGGTATCGGCCTTGCCGTCCGGTTCTTGCAGACCGGTCGGGCACAGCATTTCATCAGGCAAATGGGCTACTTCTTGTGAAGTCAGCCTTGGCGGTTCATGACGCTGCGGGTTTTCAACTCGCACTCAAACAAAAATTCGAAAGCCTCGATCTGGCGCAGGGCGTCGTTCATCTGCGCGCCCCAGGTATAGAGGCCGTGGCCGCGAATCAGGTAACCGACGCAATCGGGATGGGCGTCGAGCCAAGGCTGCACCTTGGCGGCAAGGCGCGCAATGTCCTGATCGTTGTCGAAAATCGGCACGCGCACCCGCGATTCATGGGTCGAAATACCGCTGAAGGCTTTTTGCAGTTCGTAGTCTTCGAACTCGATAAAGTCTTCTGGGGTGAGGCGCGACAGCACCGTGGCATTCACCGAATGGGTGTGCAGCACCGCTCCGATCTCTGGGCGCCAGCTGTACAGTTGGGTGTGCAGCAGGGTTTCGGCGGACGGTTTTTTGCCCGGTTCCAGACTGTTGCCGGACAGGTCAGTGGCGAGTACATCGTCCAGACCCAACTGGCCCTTGTGCTTGCCGGACACGGTCAGCAACGCTTCGCTGGCCGACAGGCGCGTCGAGTAGTTGCTGCTGGTGGCCGGCGACCAGCCGCGACCGTAGAGAAAACGCCCGGCGTCGACGATTTGCTGGGCGAGTTGTTCACGCGTAAGGCTCATGGCCTGTCCTCTTGCATACGTGTGGCAATGATAACGGCAGCAGCGAGCGCCGCGAGACTGGCAATACTAAAGGTCAATGTCGCACCGAGGGCATTCCAGCTGTAGCCGGAATACAACGCCCCGAGCGCGCCGCCGGTGCCGGCCAAGGCTGCGTACAGCGCCTGGCCCTGACCTTGCTGGCGTGCGCCGAAACTACGCTGCACGAAGGCGATGGCAGCGGCGTGAAAACTGCCGAAGGTCGCCGCGTGCAGAACCTGCGCGAACAAAAGTACCCACAGGAACTCGGCGAACGAACCTAGCAGCAACCAGCGCAGCGCCGCCAGCAGAAAACTCGCCATCAACACCCGGCGCAGGGAAAACCGCGCAAGAATCCGGCTCATCGCCATGAACATCAACACCTCGGCGACGACACCCACGGCCCAGAGCATGCCGATGGTGCCGCGCGTGTAGCCGAGTCGCTCAAGGTGCAAGGTCAGAAAGGTGTAATACGGGCCGTGGCTCATTTGCATCAACGCAACGCAGCCGTAAAACGCCAGCACGCCGGAGCTGCGCAGTTGTTTGAGAAAGCCCTCGCCGCTCGGCCGATTGCCTTGCGCAGGTTGGGCGTTCGGCACCCACAGACTGCTGAGAACGATACCGGCCATGATCAGCACCAGCGCCGCCGGGTAGATGTCGAGGCTGAGCCATTCGAACAGCCGGCCCAGCGCGACCACGGTGATGATGAAGCCGATCGAACCCCACAGACGAATTTGACTGTAACGCGAGGTCTGCCCCTGCAAATGCGCCAGGGTAATGACTTCGAACTGTGGCAGCACCGCGTGCCAGAAGAACGCGTGCAGCGCCATGACCATGGCCAGCCAGGCGTAGGTCTTGCTGACGAAGATCAGCGAAAAGGTCAGCAGCGTACACACCGCGCCGAAGCGCACGATGGCCAGGCGTTTGCCGGTGTAGTCGCCGAGCCAGCCCCAGATGTTCGGCGCCACGCAGCGCATCAACATCGGGATTGCGACCAGTTCACCAATGCGCGCGGCGCTGAATCCGAGGTGATCGAAGTACAGCGCCAGAAACGGCGCTGTCGAACCGAGCAAGGCGAAATAGAACAGATAGAAACTGGACAGTCGCCAGTAAGGGAGCGCCGCCACGCCGGTTACGCCGTGACGGCTTTGAGGCCCGCCATCAAAGCTGACCCAGCACCGGCGTGCTCACGCGCACATCGGCGTTCTGGCCACGGTGACGCAGCAGATGATCCAGCAGCACGATGGCCATCATCGCTTCGGCAATCGGCGTGGCGCGGATACCGACGCATGGGTCGTGACGACCCTTGGTGATCACGTCGACCGGGTTGCCTTCAACATCAATCGAGCGGCCCGGGGTGGTGATGCTCGACGTTGGCTTCAACGCCAGATGGGCAACGATCGGCTGGCCGGACGAGATGCCACCGAGGATGCCGCCGGCGTTGTTGCTGAGGAAACCTTGCGGGGTCAGCTCATCGCGATGCTCGGTGCCGCGCTGGGCAACGCAGGCGAAACCGGCGCCGATTTCCACGCCTTTGACCGCATTGATGCTCATCAGCGCATGGGCCAGTTCGGCATCGAGACGGTCGAAAATCGGCTCGCCAAGGCCTGGCATCACGCCTTCGGCGACCACGGTGATCTTCGCTCCGACCGAATCCTGATCACGACGCAACTGATCCATGTAGGCTTCCAGCTCCGGGACCTTGTCCGGATCAGGGCTGAAGAAAGCGTTTTCATCGACCGAATCCCAGGTCTTGAACGGGATTTCGATCGGGCCGAGCTGGCTCATGTAGCCGCGAATGACGATGCCTTGGCTCGCCAGATATTTCTTGGCAATCGCACCGGCCGCCACACGCATCGCAGTTTCGCGCGCCGAGCTACGGCCGCCGCCACGGTAGTCACGCTCGCCATATTTGTGGTGATAGGTGTAGTCGGCGTGGGCCGGGCGGAACAGATCCTTGATTGCCGAGTAGTCCTTGGACTTCTGGTCGGTGTTGCGGATCAACAGCCCGATCGAGCAACCGGTGGTGCGCCCCTCGAACACGCCGGAGAGGATTTCGACTTCGTCGGCTTCCTGGCGCTGGGTGGTGTGGCGGCTGGTGCCCGGCTTGCGGCGATCAAGGTCGCGCTGCAGGTCTTCGAGAGAAATCTCCAGGCCCGGCGGGCAGCCGTCGACAATGGCGACCAACGCCGGACCATGGCTCTCGCCAGCGGTGGTGACAGTGAACAACTTGCCGTAGGTATTGCCGGACATGCAGGACGCTCCGTGAAATCAAACCCAAATTCGTGATGCGCGCCAGTATACGCAGGCTAACCGAGTAGTTCATCCTCGAACCTTAGTGGTGCTGGCGAGTCCAACCGGCACCTTGGCGAATGATGGCGTGATGATGCTGCGAGTTTTGATCTTGAGTCTTACCCTCTTTACTGGCTTTGCCCAGGCGACAGTCCTACAGCGGCCGGTATCTCTGGATACCGGCACGGGCGAACTTTTCGGTTCGCTGTTGCTGCCAAAATCCGACAACCCGGTGCCGGTTGTCCTGATTATTTCTGGCTCCGGTCCTACGGATCGTGACGGAAACAACCCCGACGGCGGGCGCAATGACAGCCTGAAACGGCTGGCGTGGGTGCTGGCCAAACACAACATCGCCAGCGTGCGTTACGACAAGCGCGGCGTGGCCGCCAGCCTGGCGGCGACACCGGATGAGCGCAATTTGTCGTTAGAAGCCTATGCAGCAGATGCCGTAGCGTGGGGGCAAAAGCTCAAGGCTGATCCGCGTTTCGGCAAACTGATTCTGCTTGGCCACAGTGAAGGCGCACTGATCGCCAGCCTTGCCGCGCCGAAAGTCGATGCGGCAGCAGTGATTTCCCTGTCGGGCAGCGCCCGGCCGGTCGATCAGGTAATTCGCGAGCAACTGGCGCGCAGCCTGCCGCCACCGTTGATGCTGCGCAGTAATGAATTGCTCGATAGCCTCAAGGCCGGTCATACCGATGACAATGTCCCGCAACCGCTGCAAGTGATTTTCCGCCCGAGCGTCCAGCCGTATCTGATTTCACTATTCCGTCAGGACCCGGCAAAGGCTTTCGCACAACTGAAGATGCCGGCGCTGATCGTTCAAGGCAGTAACGACATTCAGGTCGGCACCGAAGACGCGAGACTGCTCAAGGCTGCCAAACCGGACGCCGAACTGGTGGTGATCGAAGGCATGAACCATGTGATGCGCATCGTGCACAACGACATGAAGCGGCAATTGGCCTCCTACAAGGACCCGAATTTGCCGTTGGCTGCAGAGCTGGGTTCGAAAATCATCGAGTTTATTGACGGACTTCGCACCCGTTAAACGCTGTTTACCCTCTAGTCCTGAAAGAAGCGGCCGATAAGCCTTTGTCGCCAGCGTATCGGCTGGCGACAAGCAGGGCTTGGACAGGATCTCGCCGTTATGACTGATACCCAGACTTCACCCGACACCACCGCTGAAAAAGACGCACCGCCAGCGGTCGAGCTGCCGTGGGCGGATGTCCACGTCGAGCACCATAAAATGCTCCGCCTGGCCCCGCTGCAGACCGACCGCCACACCGGTGGACGACCGCTGCGTTTTGTCGAATTCGGTTACGCCGAGCGCCACAGCAAAGAACACAGCCTGATGCGCATGGCGATCAAATTGCCGAGCCAGCGGGTGCGCAAAGAACAGAACCATCTCGATGTGTGGGCCGATCACACCACCAAACGTGTGCATTTCGGCCCGGACAGCGGCTTGCAGATCGAACCGTTGAACCGTGGCATCGGCCGTTTCGTCGCCGCGCAAGGTATCAACTGGGCGAAGAAGCGCTGGCCGACCTATACCGTCGACGGCATGGACTTGAACAACAAGGACGCGCTGAACGAAGACACCCGTCTGCGCCGCGATCATTTTTTGCGCGTGCATGGGTTTGATGTGGTGTACGCCGATGCCCAGCATTTGAAGGGCAGCATCAAGGACGTGCAGGTCGGTGATCTGCTCGGTGACTGGAACAGCGAGAAGCTGCAGATCGTCGAGATTCTTGAAGCGGCGCAGATGCTCCAGCAGGCTGAACAGAATCTGGCTGAACAGGAAGTGAAGCTGAAGAAGCAGGATGAGAAAGTCAGCAAGTTCAAGCGTGAAGACGCTGGGCTGCGCTTTACCATTACTTGTCTGGTGGCGTTTGCGGTGTTTCAGGCTGGTTTGTTGATCTGGATTGCTACGCACCGGTAACACATTGAGACCTAGGCGTCCCCATCGCGGGCAAGCCACGCTCCCACAGGTTTTGTTGATCGTTCCCACGCTCCGCGTGGGAACGATCAGTATCGGTCAGACGCGGGAAGCGAACAGCGCTTGATGATTGCGGCACTGTTCCGCCGTCAGCATGAACACGCCATGCCCGCCACGCTCGAATTCGAGCCAGGCGAAGTCGACCTCAGGGTACAACGCGTCAACGTGCACCTGGCTGTTGCCCACCTCAACAATTAACAAACCCTTCTCGGTCAGGTGATCCGCCGCTTCAGCGAGCATCCGCCGCACCAGGTTCAGACCATCGTCTCCGCAGGCCAGACCAAGCTCCGGTTCGTGTTGATATTCGTCCGGCATGTCGGCGAAATCTTCCGCATCGACGTAGGGCGGGTTCGACACGATCAGATCGAAACGCTGACCCGGCAGACCATCAAAGCCATCGCCCTGCACGGTGTACACGCGCTCATCGACACCGTGGCGCTCGATGTTCTGATTGGCCACTTCCAGAGCTTCGAATGACAGATCGGCCAGCACCACTTCGGCGTTCTGAAACTCGTAGGCGCAGGCGATACCGATACAGCCTGAGCCGGTGCACAGATCAAGAATTCGCGCAGGCTCGTTGCCAATCCACGGCGCAAAGCGGTTTTCGATCAGCTCGCCAATCGGCGAACGCGGAATCAACACGCGCTCGTCGACGATGAACGACATGCCGCAGAACCACGCTTCGCCCAACAGGTAAGCGGTTGGAATGCGCTCTTCGATGCGGCGCTTGAGCAGGCGTTGCAGGTTGACCAGTTCGTCGTCTTCCAGCGCGCAGTCGAGATAGCTGTCGGCGATTTCCCACGGCAGGTGCAAGGCACCGAGCACCAACTGCCGGGCTTCGTCCCAGGCATTGTCGGTGCCATGGCCGAAAAACAGATCCTCCCCATGGAAGCGGCTGACGGCCCAACGGATGTGGTCGCGCAGGGTACGAAGTCGGGAAGTGATCACGGGGCAAAACTCCAGAAAAAACGACTGGCGATTCTACCAGCCAAAACGCGCCACGACGACGAAGGAAAAATACCGGCGCGACGGTAGGAGTTTTCTGTTTTATGCGACAGCTATTGAACAGAACGTGTAACTTGACAAGGCTGCAGGCCAGTAACGACGGTGCCTACGATGGTAGCGATTCACAGAAGCGCTCAGCCAGAGGACAATGTCGCAAAAGCCCCACCCCAAGGAGCCCCAGAATGTCCGTTCCAAAAACGATGTTTCAACTCAGCGGTCGCGGTTACGCAGCGGCCACGTTGAGCCATGCCACCGTGGTCATCATCGATGCCCAGAAAGAATATCTCAGCGGCCCACTGGCCCTGAGCGGTATGGACGCGGCTGTCGCGAACATCAAACAAGTGGTTGCCGCCGCCCGTGCAGCCGGTCGGCCGATCGTGCATGTGCGTCACCTCGGCACCGTCGGTGGCCTGTTCGACCCGCAGGGTGAACGCGGCGAGTTCATCCCCGGCCTCGAACCGCAGGGCGATGAAACCATCATCGGCAAATTGCTGCCGAGCGCTTTTCATGGCACCGAGCTGCTCGATCGTCTGCAGAACCTTGGCTCGCTGGACCTGATCGTCTGCGGTTTCATGAGCCACTCCAGCGTCAGCACCACCGTACGCGCAGCGAAGAACCTCGGTTTCCGTTGCACTCTGGTTGAAGACGCCTGTGCCACCCGCGACCTGCCGTTCAAGGGCCGCGTGCTCAGCGCCGAACTCGTGCAGGAAGCCGAAATGGCGATCATGGCCGACAACTTCGCCACCCTCGCACTGACTCAAGACCTGATCTGATCCGCTCACATCACGCTCTGATGAGCGGCTCACAGCGCCGCTCATCCGCAAAATCCTCTCATTTGCCGCAAATGCCATAGCCTCAGGAACAACCCGGTCAACTCCCGGTCGAAGGGCCGATACCCATTGAGGAAGGTCGGAATGAAGTTATCCGATGGATTTGACGCACGCCGCTTGCGGCCCAAAGGCCAAAGCAACTGGCGTTTTCGTTTCGGCGCGGCGATCGCGGCCATTCTGGCGACGTTCGGCGTGCTGCTGGCACTGGCCGGAGCCGCCAGCCTGCTCGGGCACCCGCCGGCACTCGGCGACTTGAATGCCACGCCAATGGGCTCGGCAATCATCCTGGCAGTCGGTTTGCTGTTTCTGTATTTCGGTGTCGCCCTGTGGCGTCGCTGCCGCCGTCGCGCACGGCAATCGCGGGAACTGAACATGTCCCCGCATCTGATGAAAAAACACGACTGAATCACCGGCCTGGCTTTTTGCCGGGCCGTTTCGTTTCGACTTGGTTAAACTGGCCGCCCTTCGCGGAGGCTGACATGCAAGACGACGATTTTTCCCTGTTCAAAAGTGCGATCCAAGGCGTCAAGCCGATCAAGCACGACCGCGCCGACACCGGCAAACCCAAGGCTGACCGCGCACAGATCGCCAAGCTGCGTCAATCCGCCACCGTGCGCACCGATGCCACCACCGTTGACGGCCTGTCCGATCAGTTTGTGATCGACGTCGGCCCGGAAGACGAGTTGATGTGGGCCCGCGACGGGGTGCAGGAAAGTCAGATGCGCAAGCTCAAGATCGGGCAGATCCCGTTCGAAGGCAGCCTCGATTTGCACGGCATGAGTGTCGAAAAGGCCCGGGAAACGCTTTGGGCTTTTCTCGCTGAAGCGACCAAGTTCGAAATTCGCTGCGTACGCGTCACCCACGGCAAGGCTGTGCGGCTGGACGGCAAGCGGCCGATGATCAAAAGCCACGTCAACACCTGGTTGCGCCAGCACGCGCAGGTACTCGGTTTCTGCTCGTGCCAGGCGAAACATGGTGGTGCGGGGGCGGTTTACGTGATGCTTAAACGCACCATGATGGAAGGTCGCGACGAATAATCCCGTTACACCGAACTTGCAGGGTCGTGTCCGCCACCGTACCCTTGCCCTTTGCGAAAATCCCCACAGGTAGTTTCATGTCCCTGGAACAGAATTACACCGCGATTCTCGGCCAACTGGGCGAGGACGTCTCCCGCGAGGGCCTGCTCGACACGCCAAAGCGTGCCGCCAAAGCCATGCAGTACCTCTGCCGCGGTTATGAACAGACGCTCGAAGAGGTCACCAACGGTGCCCTGTTCAGCTCCGACAACAGCGAAATGGTGCTGGTCAAGGACATCGAGCTGTACTCGTTGTGCGAACACCACCTGCTGCCGTTCATCGGCAAGGCCCACGTTGCGTATATCCCGAGCGGCAAAGTGCTGGGCCTGTCGAAGGTCGCGCGCATTGTCGACATGTACGCCCGTCGCCTGCAGATTCAAGAAAACCTCAGCCGCCAGATCGCCGACGCGGTTCAGCAGGTTACCGGCGCGCTGGGCGTTGCCGTAGTGATCGAGGCCAAGCACATGTGCATGATGATGCGCGGTGTCGAGAAACAGAATTCGTCGATGATCACCTCGGTGATGCTCGGTGAGTTCCGTGAAAACGCAGCGACTCGCAGCGAGTTCCTCAGCCTCATCAAGTAACTTGCTACAGAAAAAAACCGGCGTTGATCGCCGGTTTTTTTTCGTCTGCGAAAAATCGGGTAAGCTGCGCGCCTTTCTCAATGTGTACCGTGAGGCTTTCAACGTGTTCGTAAAAGCGCTTCGTGTCGGCCTTGGCCAACTGATCATTTTCGTCGACTTCATCACCCGTCCCGGTAAGAAAAAACGCCCCGCCGCTGCTCAGGCTCAAGTAGACGCTGCGGCAAAGGATCTGACCCTTTATCAGTTCCACGCCTGCCCGTTCTGCGTGAAAACCCGCCGGACTCTGCGTCGTTTGAATGTGCCAGTGGCGCTGAAGGATGCGAAGAACAATGAGCAGGATCGTCAGACCCTGCTGGAACAGGGCGGCCGGATCAAGGTGCCTTGCCTGCGTATTGAAGAGAATGGGCAGACGACCTGGATGTATGAGTCCAAGGTGATCATTGAGTATCTGGATAAGCGGTTCGCGGCGGTCTGATGTTGATGTTGTGTTACTGATGCCCCCATCGCTGGCAAGCCAGCTCCCACTGTGATCTGTGGCGTTCACAAAACCTGTGGGAGCTGGCTTGCCAGCGATGGAGCCCGCACAGGCTCTGCAAATCCCAGACAAAAATAAACCGGCCGTTGAGCCGGTTTATTTTTTTCAGGCCGCCTCGGCTGCCTGCGCCTGGCGCACCACCGCCGCCAGTCGTTTGAGCCCCTCATCCAGTCGCTCTGGGTCGATATGGCTGAAATTCAAACGCAGATGCCCGAGATTTTTATCCGGATCGGGAAAAAACGGCTCGCCCGGCATAAACGCCACATCATTGGCCAACGCTTCGTTGAGCAATGTCCGCGTATCCAGCGGCTGCTTCAACGTCAGCCAGAAAAACAGCCCACCCTGCGGCACATTCCAATCGGCCAGATCGGCAAAATGCGTTTCCAATGCCGCCTGAAACCCGTCGCGCCGCTCACGGTAGAAACCGCGCAATTGACTCAAATGCTGCTGATATTTCTCACTGCCAATCCACTGCAAGGCCTGCCACTGACCGATGCGATTGGTGTGCAGATCCGCTGATTGCTTGAGCTTTAGCAGGTGCGGAAACAGGTCAGGGCTGGCAATCAGGTAACCGACACGCAAACCGGGCAGCAAGGTTTTCGAGACCGTACCGGTGTAGATCCAGCTGGATTTTTTCAGGCGCCCGGCAATCGGTTTGGCGCTGCCGCCGTCGAAAGTCAGTTCGCGGTAGGGCTCGTCTTCGATCAAAGTGACGCCGAACTCATCGAGCAACGCCGCTACTGCTGCGCGTTTGGCCTCGCTGTAACGCACAGCTGACGGGTTCTGGAAGGTCGGAATCAGGTAGATGAACGCCGGGCGATGCTGCTCCAGACGACTGCGCAATTGCGCCAGGTTCGGGCCATCGGACTCTTGCGGCACGGTCAGGCAATCAGCACCGAACAGCTGGAAAATCTGCAGCGCGGCGAGATAGGTCGGCGCTTCGAGGAGGATTTCCGTGCCTTGGTCGATGTACAACTTGGCCGCCAGATCGAGGGTCTGCTGCGAACCGCTGACCACCAGCACCTGACTCGCCTGACAGTCCAGCCCAAGCGCCCTCGCCTGCGCTGCCAGCGCCTCGCGCAATGCCGGTTCGCCCTCACTCATGCCGTACTGACCGAGGGACAGCGGCATGTCGGCCCATTCGACTTTCGGCAGCATGACCTCAGCGGGCAGACCGCCAGCGAATGACATCACCTCCGGACGCTGGGCCGCGGCGAGGATTTCACGGATCAAAGAACTTTTAAGGCGCGAGACACGTTCGGAAAAAGCCATGGCGGTCACCGGTAGCGAGGCGAATAAAAAACAAGTCAAACTGATTGACTGAAATTACGACAGCTTGAGCGAGTACGTCAACATGCTTGACCTTAAAAATCCCAGTAGTCAGCAACAGGCCATGGAAGCGTTTTTCTTCGGCTACCAGGCCTTCACCGCCAAGGCTGATGAAATGCTTGAGCGCCGCGGCTTGTCCCGAGTGCATCAGCGGATCGTGTTTTTCATCGCCCGTTATCCGAATTTGAGCGTCAAGGAGTTGCTGGCTTTGCTCGGGGTGAGCAAGCAAGCGCTGAACATGCCGCTGCGCCAGTTGCAGGAAATGCATCTGGTCGACAGCGTGGCATCGCAGGCTGACAAGCGTAAGCGCCTGCTGGAATTAACGGCCGAAGGAGCGAAGTTTGAACAGGCGTTGCGGCGTGAGCAGGTGAAGTTGCTGGAGCGGGTATTTGCCGAGGCTGGGGAGGCGGCGGTGAATGGTTGGCTGGCGGTGAATCTGGCGCTGGGGACCAGTCAGACAGCACTCGACTGATTGATCTGGCCTCATCGCTGGCAAGCCAGTTCCCACAATGGTTGGCGGTGCAATCAGATGTGCAGAACGACTCAAATTTGTGGGAGCTGGCTTGCCAGCGATGAGGCCCTCGAAGGCGATATATCCCTATCGACGGACCTTTCGTAAACAAAACCAAAAACAATATTTGCTTTATTTGTACACAAAAGCATAATCCACAGCGTGCGAGTTCCTGACCGCATGGTCAACAAATTCGCGTATGCCTCAAAGGGCCGCTGCCACCCCTCATGGGTCCGGCCCTGGAAATAACAATAAAACTCTTGAGGAGTACTCGCTGTGGAAAGCCGCAAATCCGAAGCATCGACGCTGGACCTCTCGCCGCCGTTACGCAATGGCCTGCTGGAGCGCATCTTCAAACTCAGCTTGCATGGCACCACGGTGAAGACCGAGCTGATTGCCGGTCTGACAACCTTCATCACCATGGCCTACATCATCTTCGTCAACCCGAACATCATGGCCGATGCCGGGATTGACCACGGTGCGGCCTTCGTCGCCACCTGTATCGCTGCCGCGCTGGGCTGCCTGTTGATGGGCCTGTACGCCAACTGGCCGGTGGGTCTGGCACCGGGCATGGGCCTCAACGCGTTCTTTACTTACACCGTGGTCGGCACCATGGGCTATAACTGGGAAACCGCGCTCGGTGCGGTGTTCGTTTCCGGTGTGTTGTTCATGGTCCTGACCTTCTCGCGGATTCGCGAATGGTTGCTCAACAGTATTCCGGTCAGTCTGCGCTTCGCGATGGGTGCCGGTGTCGGCCTGTTCCTCGGACTGATCGGCCTGAAAACCGCCGGCATTGTCGTCGACAGCCCGGCCACGCTGATCAAACTCGGCTCTCTACGCGAACCCGGCCCACTGCTCGCCGCGATCTGCTTCCTGATGATCGCAATCCTCAGCTACCACAAAGTGTTCGGCGCGATTCTCATCAGCATCATCACCGTGACCCTCGCCGGTTGGGGCCTGGGCATCGTGCATTACGAAGGGATCATGTCGACCCCGCCTAGTCTGGCGCCGACCTTCATGGCCATGAACGTGGCCGGTGTATTCAACGTCAGCATGATCAGCGTGGTGCTGGCCTTCCTCTTTGTGCACATGTTCGACACCGCCGGGACCCTGATGGGCGTGGCCCAGCGCGCCAATCTGGTCAACGCTGACGGCCGTATCGAAAACCTGTCCCGCGCGATGAAAGCCGACAGCGCATCCAGCGTATTCGGCGCGGTGGTGGGCGTTCCGCCAGTAACCAGCTATGTGGAAAGTGCTGCCGGCGTGGCCGCTGGTGGTCGGACTGGTCTTACCGCAGTCACCGTAGGTGTGCTATTTATAGCAGCAATGTTTTTCGCACCGCTGGCCGGCATGATTCCGGCTTACGCCACCGCCGGTGCATTGATCTACGTTGCGATGCTGATGATGGGCGGCATGGCCCATATCGAATGGGATGAAGCCACCGACGCCATTCCGGCCATCGTCACCGCAATCATGATGCCGCTGACCTTCTCGGTCGCCGACGGCATCGCGCTGGGCTTCATTACTTACGTGGCGCTGAAAGCCGGCACCGGTAAGTACAAAGAGATTTCCGTGAGCTTGTGGGTGCTCTGCGCGATCTTCATCGCCAAGTTCATCTTCCTGTAAGCGCTACGCGGTTCCGCTTCAAATCAGCCTCACCCTCGCGGGTGGGGCTTTTGCGCACTCGTAATACCCACAAAAAGAAGGAGCAAAGTGATGAGTCTGGAAACCTGGCTGCTGTTCAGCGGCGCTGCACTGGTGGTGATCCTCATTCCGGGGCCACTGTCATTGCTGATGATCAGCAACAGTCTGAATTACGGTCTGCGTCGTTCATACCCGGCGTTTCTCGGCGGTGTCTTTGCCTCGATCTGTTTGCTCAGCGCCTCCGCGCTGGGTCTGGGCGCCCTGCTCCTCGCCTCGGAAAAACTCTTCAGCGCGCTGAAAATTGTCGGTGCGCTCTATCTGTTCTACCTCGCCTGGCAGAGCTGGCAGCAATCGCGTCAGCCTTCCACAGGCGCTGAAGTGCCGCAAGCAGCGCCGGTACCGCGTTTCCGCGCGCTGTTTGGCCGTGCTTTTGTGCTTGGCGCGAGCAATCCGAAGGACATCCTGTTCTTCGCTGCATTCCTGCCGCAATTCCTCAGCGCCGAACAACCCTTCCTGCCACAACTATTGGTGATGATCGCGACCTGGACCGTGCTGGACCTGCTGTGCAAACTCGCCTACGGCCTCGGCGCCCATGGTGCAGCGCGGTATCTGCGCAGCGGTAAAGGCCAGAGCTGGTTCAATCGCATCAGTGCCGGATTGTTCGGGGGAGCGGGAGCCGCTTCTTTGATTAGCAGTCACTGACAAGTTACGGCTAACTTACTGATGATGTTGTTAAATAGCCATTCTGATTGCAAAACAATTGCAGCCAGTATGGCTATTTTTTCATTACGTACACTTTGGCGAACAGTGGCGCTTGGCGACTATCAGGAACACTTTTCGAAAAACCATATTATAAGTCACCAGCGCAGCAAAACTTCGTGCAGTGATATGTTGCCCAAGCCACGAATACAAGCAACAACATCCACTCCTCCGCTTCGCAATACGGTCTCTTACCCGATCGAGACCAAGAAACAAAGGCAAAACTCGCAGCTTGGCCTTGTCACGGCAAGAGAAGCCTGAAACTTATTTCACACCTTATTGTTACTTCCATTTACCGATTAATTCTTACAAATGCAATACATCGCAACAACCCGGCGATATACACCAGTCAAAAATCAACAGTAGTATAGCTACGCCACTCAATATATATTTCGCCGAACAAGGATGTTCAAATGGCCACTCTTATACAAGAGCCTGAAATACAGCACGACTCCGTTGTCATTAACGATATTGGCCCTCAGCCTGCCAATGCGCGCACGGAGTCCACTCTCGATCTGAAAACAGCGAGAAATAACGCTACCGATACATCAAGTAAAACCTACACCAGCCAACTGAATCTCAACGACAAGCTTTTCGGGCCACTTGAAATTGGCCAGGTTTCGGTGACTCGGGTAGCTCTCGATGCGCTGGGTGCAAGAATCGACGGCCAGCCCCTGAACGGTGACAACACCTTCTTTCGAGTACCCAAGCGCTCTTTCGTCAATTCTTTGCAATTCAGTTTGACCGACATCGAAACCCATATGAAAGCGGCCAGTGGCAGAGACAGTTATCTGCTGCCAAATCTGCTGTTCGACATCGCCAGTCGGCGACCATTAACGTCTCCGCGCATGATCAGGGAGAATCTTCAAGCCACGGAAGATGCGGCCAGCCTGCGCGGAAAACTCGAGAAGCTGTTGAATGCAGCGCACAAGCTGGATTTGCGTCACGCCTCCTTGCCAAAAAACACCCCGGTCTGGGTTCAGAAGGTAAAAAGCTATTCCGCACTCGGCTCCAGTGTAGGGATTCAGAGCTTCGGGATATTCATGGGCATACGGGGCGTATACGAGGCTATCAAAGCCGATAACGTCCATGAAGCGGTTATCAATGGCACGGGGATAGTAAGCGAAGTCGGCTCCATTGCTGTTGACGTGACCGTTACGCATGAGGCCTCGCGCATGATCAAGGCCGGGCAACATGCTTTCAAGGATTTCGCCAAGACCCGATTCGCCGTCAGGCTGAGCCGCTCCGGAGGTCTGATCGGGGGAGCGCTGACGTTGCCGTTCGATATCTTCACGGCGATCAGATCCTTCACCGCAGCTGAAAACACCACTGGCAAGCAAGCCCTGGATCACTACGTCAGTGGTGCTCTGAGCATCACCAGTGCCGCCATGACCGTGATCCTTGGCGCCGCAGCAATGGCCGGTTTCTCCTCCGCTGGCCCGGTGGGTCTCATAGCGGGGGTCATGCTAGCAATCGGGTCTCAGGTGTATGGCGCGGTACGTGCGGTGGATGACATCGATGATTACATCGAACTCTCCATTGCCGAGCGTTGGGAGACCGGATTTCTCGCGTTCTGCCTGCAAGGACCAGCGACCGACGTTCAGAATCGGTTTCTGCTCGCCAAAGCCAAAATCGATCACGGCAAGCAATTGAAGGAAACGGCGAAAAAATTGCTGGAGGGGCAATTGAAGGACACCACCGAGGCCATTGTAAATGGCAGCTTCGATGTGGAACTGGAGACAACACCCATCCAGAAGCAGAATTGGTGGACCAAGGAATGGCACTGGGACAGCGTTTCTTCACCAAAGATAAAAGACGGAAACGACACCATTGACGCCCGCGAAGGCGTAACGGACAAGACCCCCGGCGCAGAAATAGGCACTGCGGGAGAAAACAAAGGTGTCGTGTGGTTCATGGGCGGCGGTGATGACGCCATACAAGGGGTAGAAAAAAAACCGAACGCTTTCTATTTCAATGCGGGGAAAAAACAACTGACCGGCGGCGAGAAGGACGACCACTTCGTATTCCAGGGTGCAGTTGTCAGCGATCCGGAAGATGAACTGGCTGATCGCTGGACATTACGTGGTGGTGCGGGCAACGATTCGCTGATCCTGGGCAAGGTTGAACAGAAAAACCGTCATTGGTACAAACCTGTGGCCCGCTACAACATTGATTTAGCCGCCGGCACGATCGAGGCACTCGTTTTGGATCGAGCCACCGGAAAAGAGTTGAAGCGTAGTGCGCACAGTACCCTCGAGAGCATCGAGAATGTCGAAACCGTCGCCGGTACATCCAGCACAGTGACCGGGACCGATGAGCGCAATGTCATCAAGGCGCGAGGCAACGACATCATCCGGGCGGGGGCTGGCAACGATCAGATTCATTTGCTGCAAGCGGGTGCGTCAGCCTGGGGTGCAGCCGGTGTGGATGAATATTTTATTGACAAAGTACCGGGCACACTTTCTATCTTCGAAGACGGAGAAGAGGACAGTGTGATTGTGCTGAATTTCAGAATGGAGTTGATCGACCACTTTATCGTGATGGAGGACGGCTCACTGATATTGATGCTAAACGCTGACAGCTATGAGAAAACCAAGTTAGTCATTGCGAACGTCTACGAACAAAAAGACGGCGAACTTCGTATAAAAAACAAAAAAATAACTTTTTTTACCAAGGACCAATTCTACCTCGTGCCTGACTTTCCTGAGTCGGTACACAGACTTGGATATGTGACTCTGGAAGCGACTATCTTAAAGCATGGCACTCCTTTACAACCGATCTTCGTCTATTCCGGCGTTTGCAAAATCAAACACAAAAACTATGCGACTTATTACATCCCGCGCAATGAACACCCTGTTTTCTTTGAATCAATCAAACGCACAGAGGAAAGTATAAAAATCTATCTGGACTACGCCAGCAACGAAATTACCAACGTAGAGCTCGCTTGCGGAATGGGGGTCAAGACCAACTGCCTTCATGGCTTGACCAATCTGACCTATCACTTCGGCGAAAAAAAGCTGACGTTCTCTACGTTTTCGAGTTTTGACGTTGCATTGTACGGCACCGACAAGATGGAACGCTTCCTCGAAGTACTTGCCGAGGGCGTCCAGCAGAAGTACGTGCTCGTATTCAATGATGGCTTGATGACCAGTCCCCGAATCACAAAAATCATACCGCCCACTAAGGATGACTACTCTACGGACGGCTATGCGCGATGGAAAACCCTGCAACCTTTCCCGTCAAACTACCGTGCGAGCTGGCCGCCTCTCGATCTGCCCGAAAACGAGGCTTACACATTAAGTTCCCGGGGTGCCTGCATCAATTTCTCCCCCCTTTCCGAACAAACCGCGTTGGAATGTCTGGAAGGTCAAGGCGGGACCTACATTCTTCACCTCGCTGCCAACATGAACCTCAAAATCGCGACACCAGGTGGTTTGGCCAGTGCGAGTGTCAGATTGCCGCATTCGTCCACCTGGGAACTGGATGCCACAGCGTTGGGCAATGTCGAGATCAAACTTGAAAACAACAAACTCCATATCGGCACTTGCACAATCCATCTTCCGGAATACGGCAGTGAAGACATCATCGACACCGTGCATGTCATTGTCGAAAACGGGATCATTAAAACGGTCGACCTGTCATTCGACCTGATTACCATCACAGGCGTCGACGCTCGATACTTCGTTGAACCACCAGGACCTTCCGTGGCGCTCTCGGGAGTTTATTCTCAAGTGGCGGAACTGGAACTGCCGGTGAGAAATGCCACCCTCAAAAATTACCCGACCTTTGAACTGAGCTACAGCTTTCCAAAACGACGTTGGGCCACCAAGCCCTATATAACCAACATCATTAACAGATCACATCTCGATATTTCCGGCCGGTGTAATCATCAGCTACCCAAACCACAACTGACACCGCTTCAAGAATCAATAATCGCCTTTGATTCGGTGCCTGTCTCTTAACCCGCTCGACTTACAACTGTGTAAATCCAGCGCACTCTGACAAACCAACAGCTTTTCAACTTTCCCAGCCCCGACCCTGTCGGGGCTGCACTCAAGTGCGCGTCAAAAATGTGATGAAACGTTCCTCAAATGGAGTATCCGTTCATGGCCAAATCGCCCAAAAAAATTCCGAAATCTTCCGCAGGCGACGCGTCGACGCCCACCACCCGAACTGGCGTTGATCTTCCCTCCGGTCACCGATTCCCGGATCTGCATCTGCCTGACGGTGACCCGACACCAGGCCATTCAGCGCGTCAGTCACAGATCCCGGTGGTTGAACAGCCTAACGTTATCGTGAGCAATCTGCCCGGTCACAGCATTGATACCTATGGATTCGCCCGCAGTGAAATTGCCTGGCCACAAAGTCGCTACAACGAATTGGTCGCTCTGGGAGCAGAGACCGGACTGTTCAGAGGACCAGACCTGCGCACCTATGCGGAAATAGGCAACGAAGGCCGCTTTCTGGTTGAGCTCAATGAACGCGGTGTTTACCACGTGCCCCTGTCCTTTGCACCCGGAGTGCCCGGCCCGATTTTGACCAAAGTTGAAGGTCAGCCACGCTGGCGCATCGAGCGGCCGGGCTGGCAATCGTCGCCGACAGCAGCGGTTTCCATAACGCCAAAACCGCCGACCTACTTAGCCCCTCATTTGGCAGCGGCATTGACCAAGGCCGACCTGTCATCCGACGGAGTCCGCTACGACAAGCACAAGAAAACCTATGTCGACACGGCAGACGGCACGGTAATGGTGCGCAAGAACAGCGATGGCGCCTACCGCGAGACGTCCGCCAGCGAACTCTCTCCTTCCGGCCCCGAACTTGAAGCCGTTGCCGGAACGAAACTCTGGCGACGCAAGGCCCTGGACACTGCCGAACCCACTCGCACCGTTGACGAACCGACGCCTGGCCCGAGCAAGCGTGCACGGTTTGACGACCCGCAAGAACCTGAGACTCCGACAGCCGCAAACAGCGCCATCATGGCTGAGCAAACGCCTTACTTCTGGTTGCCATGGGGCCATCTGCATCAGCCCACCACTGGCGAATCCATCCAGCTCGGCTGGCTGCACTATTCAATCGTACCTGTCGGGTCCGCACCCCATCGCCTGCCCAAGGTGTACTACTTGCAGCACCCGGAATTTGCGCCCACACACTTCGCTGGCTTTGAGCGAATGCTGCAAACGGCCCCGGAACTCCAGCCGGTCGCCACTTTCCGCATCGGCACCGAGCCGGGAGAAGTTCGCCCCGGCAAGCGCCTTTTCGAGAAGCCGTTGACCCAGTCCGTCGCCGAGACCTTTATCGACTTCTCCGATTTCACGGCAAGAGCCGTCGCCCGCCGACTGTTCGAACTGTCGGATGATTCACCCACCGTCACCGGCACCGGACTGAGCAACATTCAGAATGTCTTGAGTCAATGGAACCAGAAGCCCTTCCCCACAACACCGGCGTTTGCCGACCCGCTGAACATGCTGCCGGTGGCGAACTCCATCGAGGTCTCGGGAAAAAAAGTCATTCCGTTGCACCCGCAGGTCGAAGGCGATTTGCAGCGACTGATGTTTGACCCGCAGCATTTTCCATTCGAATGGAAGAACTACAAGAAGGAGCCGACCGATCTGAACCTCAGGCGTCTGGTCGGCGCCTTGCTGATTCGCAGCAGCTATGACGTTTTTCCCCTGACCCACGACCATCGCAAGCCGACGCTGGTCTTCAGGCGGAGCAATCATGACGAGGTGTTTTTTCTGAAACTGGGCACGGTCGAGCATATCGGCCTGTCCCATACGCCTGGCAACGAGCTGGCTGATCCGGGTTTATCTGCCCGAATCGGCAGCGAGGCCTATACCGCCCTGAGCACCGCAGCGGTAAAAGGCAAGGTTGTCTGGCTGATTGGCGGGGTGATGAAAGTCGAATCGAACCCGGAGGCGGTCTTTATCCTCAGAGAGCGCTGACAGCCACAGTTGCCCTCGCCGCTCTGTCGGCGAGGGCAACCTCTGCCTTGGCGCATCAAGGCGTTCACTTCGTAACGACTTGCATCATTTGCCGTCAGTGCAAGACATATATACCGCACGCCACCTCCCCCGATTCCCCAGCATTAGCCCTTTGAAGAACCCGTACTTCACAGGAGCATCGCAATGGCGAAATCGCCCAAGAAAATTCCGCTTTCACCTCAGCCCGATAACACTGCGAACCCCACCCGCCCCGTGACCGAGCCACCGGGTGGCAGCCACGGCGATACCGGGCACTCGGTGCCGGCGCTGACCGGCACCGAGCCGACACCCGGGACCTCGACAGGAAGCGGGGCCGACGTACCCGGCCGGCACTCGAGCGTCATCATCAGCCAGATGCCTGAACCCGAACCTCACGTGCCTGCACGGCGGGCGTCTGCAGAGGGCGACCCACGCCTTCCGGACGCCAGCCAGGCGACACCTGCCATCGACTCAGCCATCGGAACGGATCTGCGTCCCGCCACGTTCATCGATCCGGCACTGGCAGCTCTGCTGACCAGTGCCGACAGCTCGGCGGAGGGGATCCGTTACGACAAGCACAAAAAAACCTATGTCGATCTGGAGCACGGCACGGTGATGGTACGCAAACACCCGGATGGCAGTTATCAGCAAACCCATCCCGGCGAATTGAGCCCGACCGGCGAACGGGTCGAACAGATTCCGGGGTCGAAACGCTGGCGCCAGGTAGCGCCGAACCGTTCGCCTGTGGACGCTGATCCGGCGCTCGTCGAGGCGAATGAACCTACGCCAGGTCCCAGCAAACGACCACGTCTGGACGAGCAAACCAGCGCGGCAGAAGAAGCCGGGATGCTCGTGGAAAGTCTTCTGTCCCGGCAACCGGATGCACTGGATCTGTCGGCCGGGCAATGGCGCAACTGGGGCAAAAACACCCCTCCGGAATCGGGCGCCTCCATCGAAATAGAGGGTGCGCATTACCCAATCGTGGATCAAGGCATCCACCCCGTTACGGGCCTGGTCTATTTGCAACACCCAGGCTTTGCGCCCGGGCGCTACGACGCGTTTGAACAGATGCTTCGCCTTGAGCCCTCGCGCCAGCCGAAATGGGCGCTACACCGCGATGGCCAATGGAGGGTGCTGGAGAACCATTTCCCGTTTGAAATGCCTCTCAAGCAGTACGTCGCCAATTCGTTCAAATACCTCTCCGATCACTCGCAGAGCAACCTGGCGCGCGCCGTGTTCGACCAGAGTCACCCCTTGGGCACGGTGACCGGGCATGGCCTTTCGGTGATGACCCTGACCTTTCGCCACTGGATGGATCGCATCAACAACGAAGCGCCTATGCGCGGGCTCATGGATCCGCTGCTGATGCTGCCGCCCCTGCCTGTTCAGCCGTTCACCATGGTGCCGGGAGGCGTACTTTCTTTGCCCGCGCCCTCTCCCCGTTTTTTGCAGCGAATCGACTTTGACCCGCAACAGTTCCCTCTCGAATGGGGCACCTACGCAGCGGCCCCGACGGGTGCCAGCCTGCGCACGTTATTCAGCACAGTCCTGCGGCAGAACGGTTACGTCATCAATACGACCCCGCGGGCGATGAGCGAAGGCGCCTTGCTGTTTCACCGCGAAGGCGTCGCCGCGATATTCGTCCTGAAACTGCCACGCGTCACTGGCAGCACGATTGCCCGTTACAGCGTGCCCGGCGCAGAAATGTCCAGCCCGGCCTTCCTGGCAAAACTCAGCCACGTGTCCCGACAGACATTGACCACCCATCTGGCGCAGAACCAGATCGTATACCTGGTGGGCGGCACGCAAGAGATCGCCCCGGGCAAACCGACGCTGTTCATGGTGAGAGAGGGATGACCGTAGACCGAGCGTCCACTGCCTCACTCGCCCACTGCGCTGCAGCAGTCCAATTGAAGAGAAAACCTGTATGGCCAAACCACCGAAAAAAATCCCTATCACCTCTGCACCCGACACGTCTGTGGAGGTTACCCGAATCGTTACTCATGAGCCTGCCGGGCATCTTCCGCATACCGGCGGTTCCGACCCGATAGGTTCGATCATTCGCGCCCCTCACTCTGACGCCGGGAATCCTTCGCCAAACGCAAACCAGCAGCCGCCAGGGGTTACCATCAGCAATCTGCCGGAGACTGTCGCCGCGTTGCTGGAAGCCAATATGCGCGCAATCACCTGGCCGGCCAAAAACGCTCACTTGTTGCGCGCAATCAGCAATCCCCGCGGGTTGTACGAAAGCCCGGACGGCGATACCTATGCCCATATCGCCGACGAAGGCTACTTTCGCGTCGACCGTCAAGCCGATGGCCGCTACCGCATGCACTGGCCAGAGGGCCTCGGCGAAGCGGGTCCGCTGCTCACGCAAGTCGAGGGCCAAGCCTACTGGCGCCCCGCGCCATCCGCTCGGCCCGTGCCCGCGGCGGTGAGTGTCGAGACAGCGGCAAATCCTTCGCCGCCACGCCCTTTGCCCGCCGATCAGGCGGCCTGGCTGACCAATGCGCAAACCACCTGGGACGGCATGCGCTATGACAAACGCAAAGCCACCTATGTCGACATGGAAGACGGCACAACCTTTATGGTGCGCAAACATCCGGAGGGCGGCTATCAGCAAGCCTCCGCCCATGAGCGCAACTCGCTCGGCGCGCGGGTCGAGCAGATTCCAGGAAGCAAACGCTGGCGAACCCGACCGGACGACGAGCAGTTGCCGGGGCCCAGCAAACGTGCGCGCCTGTCCGCCCCTCAACAACCCACGCTGGCACGTCCATCGTCCGGCCTTACACCTGATGCACAGCCCTCGACCGGAGCCTGGAGAAGCTGGGGCAAAACCAGCAAACCGGAGTGGAATGACTCTATCGAAATAGACGGCCTGCACTATGTGATCGTGCCGCAGCGGATGCAGGCCGATACGCTGCTCGTCTATCTGGAAAACCCGCTCTTCACCCCTGGCCGATACGACGCCTTCGAGCAAATGTTGCAGACCGACCTGTCTCTGCAACCAAAATGGGCGGTTAAGACCAATGATGCCTGGGCAATCGTGGAGCAACGCCCGTTTGAGGGATCGCTGACCGGGTATGTCGGTAAAACCTTTCTGGATTTGTCGCAGCAGTCGTCGAATGCTATCGCCAGAACCGTGTTCAATCAGGCGAATCATTCCGAAGTCATCAACGGTGATGGCCTGCGCATTCTCTTCGACACGCTGTATCACTGGGAAAACAGAACCACCTCGACCGCACCGAGGCCTGAACTGGCCGACCCATTGTTGCTGCTGCCCATCCTGCCGGCACAGCCCAGCGTCGATCTGCTGGGGCACAACCTTGTGCTCCCGCTGCCGTCCGGCGAAGCCTTCCAGCGACTCGATTTCGATACCAGCCGGTTTCACCAGCAATGGCGCGACGCGCTGGACACGCCGGGCGCCAGTTTGCGCGCGATGTTCAGCGACCTCCTCGAACACAGCGGTTATACGGTCGATCGCACCAGCCGCATGTTCAGCGAGGACGCATTGATCTTCAAGCGGGAAAACCTGGATGCCGTATTCGTCCTCAGATTTCGCCCCAGTGCGGCCGACGGCACCCTTTATCGAGCGGTGGATCCGGCTTCGGAACTGAACGGCGAAGGGTTCAGGAAAAGGCTCGAGACCTCGAAATGGCGGCAGATGCTCGAGCCCGGCAAGGTCGTCTATCTGGTCGGCGGTACGCAGCCAGTCTCTGCACAACAGACGTTGCTCTTCATTGTGAGAGAGGGCTGACGTTCAGCGGCAGGCACACCTGTTTCAGGCGCACTGCGACGTGCAGTGCGTAACCCGGACCCATCACGAATATCGAGCGAAAAAGAATGGCCAAAACACCGAAAAAACTCCCTGGCACCGTTTCACCCGACTCGTCCACGCCCCCTGCGCGGCCTGTGACTGAGACGCTTGACGGCACTCACAGAATTGCCGGCAGCACTGACTCCGTCTTTCCCGCAGCAGATCAGCCCCTTGCACGCGTTCGCGAAAGTACAGACGAAAACAACCCGGTCTCGGCGGTTTCCGTCAGCAATAGGCCCGCAACGTCGTGGCCAACGCCGGATAACGCTCGGCGATCGATTACCTGGCCGGCGGATCAAGTGCATCTGTTGCGGGCACTGACGACCGACAGCGATCTGTTCATCAGTCCGGATGGCAAGACGTATGCCTATATCGAAAACGAGGGCCATTTTCTGGTTGAACGCCAACAGGATGGCCGCTATCAAGTGCCTTTCGACTTCACACCGGACTTGCCCGGACCTTTTTTGCATAAGATCAGCGGTCAGTCATCGTGGCGCTTTGAACTGCCGGCCTGGCTTTCGGCGGACTCGCCAGCAAGCCTTTCTCCTGCGGCCATCACCACGCGCGCATCCGCGAAAACACCCAGCGCTCTCGCGCCTCATCTCGCCGCGCGGCTATCAGACCCGGCGGCGTCAGCGCAGGGTATCCGCTATGACAAGCACCGCAAAACCTATGTCGATACGGCTGAAGGCACCGTCATGGTCGGCAAAAACGCCGAGGGTGAGTATCAGCAGACTTTTGCCAGCGAACTGAAACCTTCCGGCGAACGGGTTGAACAGATTCCCGGAACAAATCGCTGGCGCCGCAAAGTAGCGGACGCCACAAGCGCCGCCGAGCATACGCCGACGAATAATCGACGACTGGCCGAGGAATCGCAGGCAGACGAGTCAGGCCCAGGCAAGCGCCCGCGTCTCGCCGGCGAAAGCGAGACCTTATCGGATCATCATCCGGATACGTTCAGCGGTGATCGCCCAGCCACATAAATCTCACGAAAATCCAATAGAGAGTCACCCCGGCCCCCATTCAACAGACGAAAAAAAGCCCGCAGTGTGAGCGGGCGAAAGACCAAAGAAGCTATATGCGCAGTCGCTTCCCGGTGGGGGCAGCTGCTTGGGGGTCAGCTGCCCCGATACGTGGAATAGCTGTAAGGCGAGATCAGCAATGGCACGTGGTAGTGATCCTGTTCGGCAGAGATGCCGAAACGCAGCACCACCACGTCCAGAAACGCCGGCTCCGGCAGTTGCACGCCACGGGCGCGGTAGTAATCGCCCGCATGGAACTGAACCTGATAAACGCCGGTGCGATAGTCATCACCTTGCAGCAGCGGTGCATCGACCCGGCCATCGCTGTTGGTTACGGCACTGGCGACCAATTCCAGTTGCGAACCTTCAACGCGGTACAGCTCGACCTTGATCGAACTGCCCGGGCAACCGTGTGCAGCGTCCAAAACGTGTGTAGTCAAACGTCCCATTGATTCTGCGCGCCTGGCCGCAAAGAGCAGTCAGACCTCGCGCCTCCCGAAGTCAGATAAAAAGGAGACCGCACCGTTTCGAAGCACGAAAAGTTGCGGCGAGCGACTGATTAAGACACTTTTCAAAAAAATTGTACACAATAAAAACGACATTTTTCACATCACCCCCGCCATCCGGGACTTTCCCCGCGTTCTGCCAGCAAAGCGCCTGATCATTGAACCTCCTATCCATTAGCTGACTGGTCAGGCAGGTTTCTTGCAGGCTCACGCCATTAACAGCAAAAGATGACAGTCGGTGAAATTTGCGAAAATTCAGGCTTACAAATTGAGAATAAAGTTGTATACAATCAGCCCATCGCTGTGACGCCAGCCTGCACACTCACCGCCGGGCCGTTACACAACCTGTCAACGAATAAGAAGGAAGACTGCAGTGAGCGCTGACTACCCACGCGACCTGATCGGTTACGGCAGTAACCCTCCTCACCCACACTGGCCGGGCAATGCCCGCATCGCCCTGTCCTTCGTACTCAATTACGAAGAAGGCGGCGAGCGCAACATTTTGCACGGCGACAAAGAATCCGAAGCCTTTCTGTCCGAGATGGTTGCTGCTCAGCCGCTGCAAGGCGCGCGCAACATGAGCATGGAATCGCTTTACGAGTATGGCAGCCGCGCCGGCGTCTGGCGGATCCTGAAACTGTTCAAGGAATTCGACATTCCGCTGACCATCTTCGCCGTGGCCATGGCCGCTCAGCGCCACCCGGATGTGATCCGTGCGATGGTCGAAGCCGGCCACGAGATCTGCAGCCACGGCTACCGCTGGATCGACTACCAGTACATGGACGAGGCGCAGGAACGCGAGCACATGCTCGAAGCGATCCGCATCCTCACCGAACTCACCGGCGAGCGCCCACTGGGCTGGTACACCGGCCGCACCGGTCCGAACACCCGTCGCCTGGTGATGGAAGAAGGTGGTTTCCTCTACGACTGCGACACCTACGACGACGATCTGCCCTACTGGGAACCGAACAACCCGACCGGCAAGCCGCATCTGGTGATCCCGTACACCCTCGACACCAACGACATGCGCTTCACTCAAGTGCAGGGTTTCAACAAGGGTGACGATTTCTTCGAATACCTCAAAGACGCGTTCGACGTGCTCTACGCCGAAGGTGCCGAAGCGCCGAAAATGCTCTCGATCGGTCTGCACTGCCGCCTGATCGGCCGCCCGGGTCGCCTCGCTTCGCTCAAGCGCTTCATCGAATACGCCAAAAGTCATGAACAGGTGTGGTTCAGCCGTCGCGTCGACATCGCGCGCCACTGGCACGAAACCCAGCCGTACCAAGGGGCCACCAAATGAGCCGCTTTCAAACCCTGCAACCATCGACCCTGAGCCGCGACGCCTTCGTCAAAGCCTTTGCCGACATCTACGAACATTCGCCATGGGTGGCCGAGAAGGCCTACGACCTGGGCGCAGACGCATCGATCGACGAGATCGAAACCCTGCACCAGCGCATGAGCGACATCCTGTTGAGCGCCGATCACGCCAGTCAACTCGCGTTGATCAACGCTCACCCGGACCTGGCCGGCAAAGCCGCCGTCCAGGGCCAGTTGACCGAAGCCAGCACCAATGAACAGGCTGGCGCCGGTATTCACCAATGCACGGCCGAAGAGTTTTCTCGCTTCACCGAGCTGAACGACGCCTACAAAGCCAAGTTCAAGTTTCCCTTCATCATGGCGGTAAAAGGCAGCAACCGGCATCAGATCCTCGCGGCGTTCGAAACGCGCATTCACAATTCGGTCGACACCGAGTTCAAATGCGCGCTGGCGGAGATCAACAAGATCGCCCTGTTCCGTTTACTGACTCTTTAGCAAGCCTGACCCGAGTACATCAAACGCGGAGAGTACCCAGGGTCTTGCAAGCATCCCCAGCCAACTTATTAAAGGCAGACAAGAAGAATGAAAGCTTACGCCGTACCTTTCGAGAAGTTCGTCAACCTGGCCGATGCCCGTCTGGGCACCAAAATCATCTCGGTCACCGATGACTGGTTCGCAGACGCCAATCGTCTGTTTCAGCCAACCCCAGCCGTGTGGAAGGAGGGTGTGTTCGATGACAACGGCAAGTGGATGGACGGCTGGGAATCGCGCCGCAAGCGCTTCGAAGGCTTCGACAGCGCCGTAATCCGCCTGGGCGTTCCGGGCTCGATCAAAGGCGTGGACATCGACACTTCATTCTTCACCGGCAACTTCCCGCCATCGGCGTCTCTGGAAGCGTGCTTCCTGGCCTCGGGCGAGCCTGACGAAAACACCCAGTGGACTGAAGTGCTGTCGGCCGTCGAGCTGCAGGGCAACAGCCACCACTACCACGAAATCAGCAACGACAAGGCCTTCAGCCACCTGCGCTTCAACATCTACCCGGATGGCGGTGTCGCCCGTCTGCGCGTGTACGGCATTCCGTTCCGCGACTGGTCCGCTGTTGGTGACAACGAACAGGTCGATCTGGCAGCAGCCCTCAACGGTGGCCGCGCCCTCGCCTGCTCCGACGAACACTTCGGTCGCATGAGCAACATCCTCAACCCGGGCCGTGGCATCAACATGGGCGACGGCTGGGAAACAGCACGTCGTCGCACGCCAGGCAATGACTGGGTGATCGTCGCGCTGGGCCACCCGGGCGAGATCGAGAAGATCGTCGTCGACACCCTGCACTTCAAGGGCAACTACCCGGACACTTGCTCGATCCAGGGCGCTTTCGTCAAGGGCGGCACCGACAGCCAGATCGAAACCCAATCGCTGTTCTGGCGCGAACTGCTGCCAAGCCAGAAGCTGGAAATGCACGCCGAACACACCTTCGTCGAGCAGATCAAGGCACTGGGCCCGATCACCCACATCCGTCTGAACGTGTTCCCGGACGGGGGTGTGAGTCGCCTGCGCGTATTGGGCAAGGTCGCTAAATAACAACGCAATGATCGTTCCCACGCTCTGCGTGGGAATGCATACCGTGACGCTCCGCGTCACAGCGGACGCGGAGCGTCCATGGCGGCGTTACCACGCAGAGCGTGGGAACGATCAACAGAATTCGGATAAGAAGAACAGCATGCGCACACTGACGATTGAACCGCTGACCAAAGAAGCCTTCGCCCCTTTCGGTGACGTGATCGAAACCGACGGCAGCGATCACTTCATGATCAACAACGGTTCGACCATGCGCTTCCACAAACTGGCGACGGTCGAAACCGCGACGCCTGAGGACAACGCGATCATCAGCATCTTCCGCGCCGACGCGCAGGACATGCCGCTGACCGTGAGCATGCTGGAACGCCATCCGCTGGGCAGCCAGGCTTTCATTCCGCTGCTCGGCAACCCCTTTCTGATCGTGGTCGCGCCACTTGGCGATGAACCTGTATCAGGCTTGGTCCGCGCCTTCGTCACCAACGGCAGGCAGGGCATTAATTACCATCGCGGCGTCTGGCACCACCCGGTGCTGACGATCGAAAAGCGGGATGACTTCCTGGTGGTTGATCGCAGTGGCACAGGCAATAACTGCGATGAGCATTTTTTCAAAGAGGATGAGCGTTTGATCCTCGCCCCCCACCAATAAGAGAAGGTCTGATCACTCGACAACAAGAGTGACAGGCGAGAGGTAAAGACTGTGGAAGCACATCTGTTGGAATGGCTGAACCTGAGCGTGCGCTGGGTTCACATGATCACTGGCGTGGCCTGGATCGGCGCGTCGTTCTACTTCGTCTGGCTGGAGAACAACCTCAACCGCGTCAACCCGAAAACCGGTCTTGCCGGTGATCTGTGGGCGATCCACGGTGGCGGTATCTATCACCTGGAAAAATACAAACTGGCCCCACCGTCGATGCCGGAGAACCTGCACTGGTTCAAATGGGAAGCCTACTTCACCTGGATGTCGGGTATTGCGCTGCTGTGCGTGGTGTTCTACTCCAATCCAACGCTCTACCTGCTGGCTCCGGGCAGCACACTGAGCGGCCCTGAAGGCGTGGCCATCGGTATCGGCTCGCTGTTCCTCGGCTGGTTCATCTACTCCTTCCTCTGCGACTCCGCTCTGGGCAAACGCCCTGCCCTGCTCGGCTTCATCCTGTTCGTGCTGATCATCGGCGCGGCGTATGGCTTCAGCAAGGTGTTCAGCGGTCGGGGTGCGTACCTGCACGTCGGCGCGATCATCGGCACCATCATGGTCGGTAACGTGTTCCGCATCATCATGCCGGCGCAACGTGCACTGGTGGCGGCGATTGCCGAAAACCGCACGCCGGATCCGGCGCTGCCGGCCAAAGGTTTGCTGCGTTCGCGTCACAACAACTACTTCACCCTGCCGGTGCTGTTCATCATGATCAGCAACCACTTCCCGAGCACTTATGGCAGCCAGTACAACTGGTTGATCCTGGCCGGGATCGCAGTGTTGGCGGTGTTGGTGCGTCACTACTTCAACACCCGTCACGACAGCCACAAGTTTGCCTGGACTCTGCCGGTTGCGGCGGTGGGCATGATCACTCTGGCGTACGTCACCGGGCCTGTACCGATGTCGACCGCTCCGGAAGTGGCCAAGGCTCCGGCAAAAATCGAGTACCAGCCGCTGCCGGAAACGGCACTGGGCGGTGGCGCGAAACCGGCTGAAGCGGCAGCACCCGCAGCAGCGCCTGCAGCAGCGCCTGCAGCAGCACCGGCGCAAGCCTCCAATGCAGGTCCGGCCTTCGACAAAGTGCACAACGTGATTCAAGAACGTTGCGCGGTTTGCCACTCGGCCAAACCGACCAGCCCGTTGTTCAGTGCGGCCCCTGCAGGTGTGATGTTCGACACCCCTGAGCAGATCCGCCAGAACGCGGCGCGCATCCAGGCGCAAGCCATCACCACGCAGATCATGCCACTGGGCAACATCACCCAGATGACCCAGCAGGAACGTGACCTGATCGGTGCATGGATCGCCCAGGGAGCGCAGACCAACTAAGCCACAAAGCATCGCTGGCAAGCCAGCTCCCACAGGGTTTTGCACTGCCTGTGTGGGAGCTGGCTTGCCAGCGATTGGCCGCAACGCGGTTTACCTGATGCAAAGAAACAGCTGCGAGCAACCCGGCAGCTGTTCAATCACAAGAATAAAAAAGATCCGAGGTGTTGCATGTCCGAGCTGTCCAAAGCGCGCATCCCCGACGCACCCGCCATTCAGCGATTGCCCCTTTTGCAACTGATCCTGGTCGGTTTGCAACATGTTCTGCTGATGTACGGTGGTGCCATCGCGGTGCCGCTGATCATTGGACAGGCCGCAGGCCTGAGTCGTGAAGAAATCGCCTTCCTGATCAACGCCGACCTGCTGGTCGCCGGTATCGCCACCATCGTGCAGTCCTTGGGCATCGGCCCGATGGGCATTCGCATGCCGGTGATGATGGGCGCCAGTTTTGCCGCCGTCGGCAGCATGGTCGCCATGGCCGGCATGCCCGGTATCGGCCTGCAAGGGATATTCGGCGCCACCATCGCTGCCGGTTTCTTCGGCATGATCATCGCGCCGTTCATGTCCAAGGTCGTACGCTTCTTCCCGCCGCTGGTGACCGGCACAGTCATCACCTCGATCGGCTTGTCGCTATTCCCCGTAGCCGTGAATTGGGCTGGTGGCGGTGCTGCCGCTGCGCAATTCGGCTCACCGATTTATCTGGCCATCGCCGCTCTGGTGTTGGGCACCATTCTGTTGATCCACCGCTTCATGCGCGGTTTCTGGGTGAACATTTCCGTCCTCATCGGCATGTGCTTCGGCTACCTGTTGTGCGGCGCGATCGGCATGGTCGACCTGAGCGGCATGGCCAACGCGCCATGGGTGCAATTCGTCACCCCACTGCATTTCGGCATGCCGAAATTCGAACTCGCGCCGATCCTGTCGATGTGCCTGGTGGTGGTGATCATCTTCGTCGAGTCCACCGGGATGTTTCTCGCGCTGGGCAAGATCACCGGCCAGGAAGTCTGCCCACGCATGCTGCGTCGCGGCTTGTTGTGCGATGCCGGCGCTTCATTCGTGGCCGGTTTCTTCAATACATTCACCCACTCCTCTTTCGCGCAGAACATCGGCCTGGTGCAGATGACCGGCGTGCGTTGCCGTTCGGTGACCATCGTCGCCGGTGGCTTGTTGATCGTCCTCAGCCTGCTGCCGAAAGCGGCGTTCCTGGTGGCGTCGATTCCACCGGCGGTATTGGGCGGTGCGGCGATTGCGATGTTCGGCATGGTTGCCGCGACCGGCATCAAGATTCTGCAGGAAGCCGACATCGGTGACCGTCGCAACCAGTTGCTGGTGGCGGTGAGCATCGGCATGGGCCTGATCCCGGTGGTGCGTCCGGAGTTCTTCGCACACCTGCCGTTGTGGATGAGCCCGATCACCCACAGCGGCATCGCCATGGCCACGCTGAGTGCGCTGACGCTGAACCTGCTGTTCAACATTCTCGGCGGCGCCGAGCGCGCGACGATCAACGACTGCCACGCGCATCAGCACTAAAAACAGCAACACCAATGTCCTCTGCAGGAGTGAGCCTGCTCGCGATTGCGTCATCAACACCGACATCAATGTTGACTGATTCACCGCTATCGCGAGCAGGCTCACTCCTACAAAGGCACGCAACAGCTCTGCGCCTCAAACAATAAAAACAAGAGGGAGCAACAGATGATTCGCACGCAAACCAACCTGCTGTTGAGCGGTGGCCTGCTGGCCGCATCCCAAGCCATGGCCGGCGATTTATTGCTGTGGCAGACCAACAGCCTGAGCTATCTGTACGGCAAGAATTTCGCGATCAATCCGTCGATCCAGCAGACGGTGACGTTCGAGCACGCCGACAAATGGAAGTACGGCGACAACTTCCTGTTCGTCGACAAGATCTTCTACAACGGCCAGGAAGACCGCAACAAAGGCCCGCACACCTTCTACGGCGAATTCACCCCGCGTTTCTCGTTCGGCAAGATCTTCGACCATAAGCTCGAATTCGGCCCGATCAAGGACGTGCTGCTGGCGATGACCTACGAGTACGGCGAAGGTGAGAGCGAGGCCTATCTGATCGGCCCCGGGTTCGACCTCAAGGTGCCGGGCTTCAACTACGTCACCCTGAACATCTTCCGCCGCCAGACCGAAGGCCCGCGCCCCGGCGACGGTGTCTGGCAGATCACCCCGGGCTGGTCGTACAGCATCCCTGTGGGCAATTCCGACCTGCTGATCGACGGTTATCTGGACTGGGTGGTCGACAACGACGAGAACTCGCGCGGCACCTACCACGCCAACCTGCACATCAATCCGCAGATCAAATACGACCTGGGCAAAGCGCTGGGCTGGAGTCAGAAGCAGCTGTATGTCGGCACCGAATACAGTTATTGGAAAAATAAATACGGGGTCGAAAGCAGCCACAACCTCGACACCAATCAGAACACCGCCAGCCTGCTGGTGAAGGTGCACTTTTAAGATGACCCGCAACCGTGCCCCATACCTGTCGTCGGTGCTCTGTTGCGGGGCACTTGAGAGCTGGCCAAGGAGTCAGTATTCTCCGCGGCCTCATGAATTCGGTCTAAAAAAAAGCCCGGATTTAATTCCTGACCGACGGGCCAACTTATCCCGGCCCCGGTCAGTACCGAGGCATCCCGAAAACACGCTCAGTCGACTGTTTTTCAGCAGCCGACCGGGCGTTTTTTTGCTTTTCGAAAGCCTTGGCCCAGCTCTTGCTAACAGCATGAAAGCTGACCAATCGGATGACTTTTGCAGCAACGAAAAAAGGCGCCACACCAGAGCGCCGATCTTAAAAAAATAAACGTGGAACACCTACTTTGGGAGCAACCGAATGAAACGTATGTGCACCAGCCTGATGCTCGCGGGATCGATGCTGGCCGGCGGCCAGGCCATGGCCGATGGCCTGCTGCAATGGCAGAACAACAGCCTGACCTACCTCTACGGCAAAGACTTCAAGGTCAACCCTGCGATTCAGCAGACCGTCACCTTCGAGCACGCCGACGCCTGGAAGTATGGGGACAACTTCCTGTTCGTCGACAAGATCTTCTACAACGGTGACAAGGACTTCAACAACGGCCCGAACACCTACTACGGCGAGTTCAGCCCGCGCATATCGCTGGGCAAGGTGCTCGACCAGAAGATCGAATTCGGCCCGATCAAAGACGTCCTGCTGGCGATGACATACGAGTTCGGCGAGGGTGACACCGAGTCCTACCTGATCGGTCCGGGCTTCGACCTGGCCATCCCGGGCTTCGACTACTTCCAGCTGAACTTCTACCAGCGTCACACCGAAGGCTCGCGCCCGGGTGACAACGTCTGGCAGATCACTCCAGTGTGGTCCTACACCATTCCGGTCGGCGACTCGAACGTGCTGATCGACGGCTACATGGACTGGGTCGTCGACAACGACGTCAACAACCGTGGCGAATACCACGCCAACCTGCACTTCAACCCACAGGTCAAATACGACTTGGGCAAGGCGCTGAATTTCGGCGAGAAGCAGTTGTACGTCGGTGTTGAGTACGACTACTGGAAAGACAAGTACGGGATCGACGACACCCGTGCCTTCACCACCAATCAGAACGTGACCAGCTTCCTGGTGAAGTTCCACTTCTGATGCGGGTGTAAGTGGCGTCTGCGAGGACGCCATCGCTGGCAAGCCAGCTCCCACAAGTTCTTTGGTGTAGACAAAATCTGTTTACGACGCAAAGCCCTGTGGGAGCTGGCTTGCCAGCGATTTGCCGCACCACAAATCTCAGGCGGGAGCCACCGCCTCGGATATCCCCAGAAAGCGGCACAGCTCCTCACGCTTGGCCAACGCATCCCGTCGCCCCAGATCGATCAACTCGCTGCAATACCCCGCCTCGAACAGCAGATAACTCAACACCCCCGCCCCGCTCGTCTTGGTCGCTCCCGGCCCGCGCAAGAACAAGCGCAACGCCGCCGGCAATTCCTGACGATGCCGTGCCGCGATTTCATCAATCGGCTGACTCGGTGAAATCACCAGCACCTCCACCGGCGCCACACCCAATTCGCGAGTCGGCGTGCCGGCGGGCATCAGGTGGCTGAACTGGTTGAGCCGCTGCAGCAACTCGATGTCGCTTTCCAGGCTGTCGATGAACGTGCTGTTGAGCATGTGCCCGCCAATCTGCGCCAGCGTCGGCTGTTGCCCGGTGTAGGTGCGCTCCAGCGGCTGCTGCGGATCAAACCCGCGCGGGTTGCCACTGACACCGACCACCAGCACGCGACTGGCGCCCAGATGCAGGGCCGGACTGATCGGCGCCGATTGCCGCACTGCGCCGTCGCCAAAATATTCCTCGCCTATTTTCACCGGAGCGAATAACAACGGAATCGCCGAACTGGCCAGCAGATGCTCCACCGACAATTGCGTCGGCACGCCGATGCGCCGATGCCGCAGCCAGGAATCAATCTTGCCGCCGCCCTGATAGAACGTCACCGCCTGCCCCGACTCATAGCCGAACGCAGTCACCGCCACCGCGTGCAATTGCTTGCGTGCGATGGATTCGGCGATGCCGGGCATGTGCAGTTTTTCATTGAGCAGATCGCGCAGCGGCGAACTGTTGAGCAGCGCCACCGGCAGGTGTCGGCCCATGCCGAGCAAACTGTGGCTGACAAAACGACTGGCTTGGCGGATCACTCCCGGCCAGTCACTGCGCAATACGCGATGGCTGCGAAAGCCCTGCCAGAACAGCGTGAGGCGTTCGATGGCGGCGCGAAAATCCGTGGCGCCGCTGGCCAGGCTCACGGCGTTGATCGCCCCCGCCGAGGTGCCGACGATCACCGGAAACGGATTGTCGGCGCCCAATGGCAACAACTCGGCAATCGCCGCCAACACCCCCACCTGATACGCCGCCCGAGCCCCGCCGCCGGAAAGAATCAAACCTGTGACCGGTTCAGCTGGGCTCATCGCAACACTCCATGGTGCTTAAAGGGATGGGTGAATCAACCGCGTTTGGCGTACAGCTTCGGCTCGCCCGGTGGACGGCTCTTGAAGCGGCGATGCGCCCACAGGTATTGCTCGGGGCAGGCTCGCAAAGCGCTTTCGACCCACTGATTGATGCGGATGCAATCGGCCTCTTCGGTCTCGCCGGGGAAGTCCTCCAGCGGCGCATGAATCGTCAGGCGATAACCGCTGCCGTCCGCCAGGCGTTCCTGAGTGAAAGGCACCACCAGTGCTTTACCCAACCGGGCAAATTTGGTGGTCGCGGTCACGGTCGCTGCCTGAATGCCGAACAGCGGCACGAAAATGCTTTGCTTGGCACCGTAGTCCTGATCCGGTGCGTACCAGATCGCCCGACCGGAGCGCAGCAATTTGAGCATGCCACGCACATCGTCGCGCTCCACCGCCAGCGAATCGAGGTTGTGCCGCTCGCGGCCCTGACGCTGGATGAAATCGAACAGTGGGTTCTTGTGTTCGCGGTACATGCCGTCGATGGTGTGCTGCTGACCGAGCAATGCCGCGCCGATTTCCAGCGTGGTGAAATGCGCCGCCATCAGGATCACGCCTTTGCCTTCACGCCGGGCTTTTTGCAAATGCTCCAGACCTTCGACGTGGGCCAGTTTGGCCAGGCGCTCGCGGGACCACCACCAGCTCATCGCCATCTCGAAAAACGCGATGCCGGTGGAGGCAAAATTTTCCTTGAGCAGGCGTTTGCGCTCGGCGGCGGATTTTTCCGGGAAGCACAGTTCAAGGTTGCGCTTGGCGATGCGCCGCCGGTCGCCGGCCACGCGATACATCAGCGCGCCCAAAACTCGACCGATGGTCAGCAATGCCGGATACGGCAACTGCACGATCAGCCATAAAAGCCCCAGACCGCACCAGAGCGGCCAGAAGCGTGGAGCAAGAAATGCTCTTCGAAAACGCGGGCGATCCATTAAAGCTTCCGTAAATACAGTGGCCGCGCATTCTACATCGTTCGACCCGGCTTGCGGCTCGCGGGCGTTCTCGTTATAAGTCTCGGCACTTTTAGTGACAAGCCGTTGTATGCCGACATGAGCCAAACCGAACCGTTAGACCAAGATCCCGTATTCCAGCTCAAGGGCAGCATGCTGGCCATTACTGTGCTGGAACTGGCCCGTAACGACCTCGAAAGCCTCGATCGGCAATTGGCCGCCAAAGTCGCCCAGGCGCCGAACTTTTTCAGCAACGCGCCGCTGGTTCTGGCGCTGGACAAATTGCCGCCGAGCGAAGGCGCGGTCGATCTGCCGGGCCTGATGCGCGTGTGCCGCCAGCATGGCCTGCGCACCCTGGCGATTCGCGCCAGCCGCATCGAAGACATCGCCGCCGCCATCGCCATCGACATTCCGGTGTTGCCGCCGTCCGGCGCCCGCGAACGGCCGCTGGAAACCCCGGAGGCCGAAGTCAAAAAGAAACCGGAAAAACCGCCGGAGCCGACCGTAAAACCGACCCGCGTCATCACCACGCCAGTACGTGGTGGCCAACAGATATATGCCCAGGGCGGTGATCTGGTGGTGGTGTCCTCGGTCAGTCCGGGGGCGGAACTTCTTGCCGATGGCAACATCCATGTATACGGCCCGATGCGCGGTCGTGCGCTGGCCGGGGTCAAGGGTGACACCAAGGCGCGGATTTTCTGTCAGCAATTGAGCGCTGAACTGATCTCTATCGCAGGCCACTACAAGGTTTCCGAAGACTTGCGTCGCGATCCGATGTGGGGCTCGGGCGTACAGGTCAGCCTGTCGGGCGACGTGTTGAACATCATTCGGCTTTAACGGATACTGCCGCATTTTCCAAGCATCTCTAAAACGTAGCGAAAACGGCTCAAACGAAGTAGGAAAAAGGCCTAAAGCCAAATTCCAGCCAAGGCTGTCCGACTGCAGTAGTTTTCAAGAGATGTTTTTCAGGGGCTGAACAGTCCTTCTTCCTTAGGGGTGAAACACCTTGGCCAAGATTCTCGTGGTTACATCCGGCAAGGGTGGTGTGGGTAAGACCACCACCAGCGCCGCTATCGGTACCGGCCTCGCTCTGCGCGGCCACAAAACAGTGATCGTCGACTTCGACGTGGGCTTGCGGAACCTTGACCTGATCATGGGTTGCGAGCGCCGCGTGGTGTATGACTTCGTCAACGTGGTCAACGGCGAAGCCAACCTGCAACAGGCGCTGATCAAAGACAAGCGTCTGGAAAACCTCTACGTACTGGCCGCCAGTCAGACCCGCGACAAAGACGCGCTGACTGTCGAAGGCGTGGAAAAGGTTCTGATGGAGCTCAAGGAACAATTCGAGTTCGTGGTCTGCGACTCCCCGGCCGGCATCGAAAAAGGTGCGCACCTGGCCATGTACTTCGCTGACGAAGCGATCGTCGTGACCAACCCGGAAGTGTCCTCGGTACGCGATTCGGACCGCATGCTCGGCCTGCTGGCCAGCAAGTCGCGTCGCGCCGAACGTGGCGAAGACCCGATCAAGGAACACCTGCTGATCACCCGCTACCACCCGGAGCGTGTTGAAAAGGGCGAGATGCTTGGCGTTGAAGACGTCAAGGAAATCCTCTCGGTAACCCTGCTCGGCGTGATCCCGGAATCCCAGGCGGTGCTCAAGGCATCCAACCAGGGCGTACCGGTGATTCTCGACGACCAGAGCGATGCCGGTCAGGCTTACAGCGATACCGTCGACCGTTTGCTGGGCAAAGAAAAAGCCCACCGTTTCCTCGATGTCGAGAAGAAGGGATTCTTCGAGCGCCTGTTTGGAGGTAGGTAATGAACCTTTTTGACTTCTTTCGTGCCAACAAAAAGCCAAGTACCGCCTCGGTAGCGAAAGAGCGTCTACAGATCATCGTGGCGCATGAGCGCGGCCAGCGCAGCACGCCGGATTACCTGCCAGCCTTGCAGAAGGAACTGGTCGACGTGATCCGCAAGTACGTCAACATCGGCAACGACGACGTACACGTTGCACTGGAAAGCCAGGGCAGTTGCTCGATTCTGGAACTCAACATCACCCTGCCAGATCGCTGAGTCGATCCGGCAGGAACGGCGGCGGCTCAGGGCCATTCCCATACCGGAATGGCCCTGAGCCGCCGTTGGCATTTGTTACGAGGCTGTTTTAATGCCGTTGTCCAACATCCGCATCATCCATCAGGACGCCGCCGTACTGGTGGTCGACAAACCGACCTTGCTGCTTTCGGTGCCCGGTCGCGCCGACGACAACAAGGATTGCCTGATAACCCGCTTGCAGGAAAACGGCTACCCGGAAGCGCGCATCGTCCATCGTCTGGACTGGGAAACATCCGGCATCATTCTGCTGGCCCGTGACGCCGACACCCATCGCGAACTGTCGCGTCAGTTTCATGACCGCGAAACCGAAAAGGCCTACACCGCGCTGGCGTGGGGTCAGCCGGAACTGGACAGCGGCAGCATCGATTTGCCGCTGCGCTACGACCCGCCGACCAAGCCGCGTCACGTGGTGGATCATGAGTTCGGCAAACATGCGCTGACCTTCTGGCGCGTGCTGGAACGTTGTGGCGACTGGTGCCGCGTCGAGCTGACGCCGATCACCGGCCGTTCGCACCAGTTGCGTGTACACATGCTGTCGATCGGGCATCCGTTGCTTGGCGATGGCCTCTACGCACACGAACAAGCCCTCGCTGCCTGGCCGCGCCTGTGCCTGCACGCGAGCATGCTCAGCTTCACCCATCCGCAAACCGGTGAACGCCTGCGCTTCGAGTGCCCTGCCCCCTTCTGACGGCTTGCGCAGAAACCCTGTAGGAGTGAGCCTGCTCGCGATAGCGGTGTGTCAGACCAGAATTATTTGAATGACACACCGCTATCG